>NZ_JBITRU010000023.1:0-149721 GCF_044540255.1 Streptomyces sp. NPDC086080 | reverse complement strand
ATCTTCAGTCTTCACACACCGATGATCAGCGGTGGCTGTACCTGTCTCTCAGCCGACCCCACCGGCAAGATCACGATCTACGGCTGGAGTACTAGTCACATGGATCAGCTTGCCCTGTTCCTCGCACAGTTCGATGAGATACGCCCACTCTGAGACTTTCCGGCTGCCGCGCGACGACTCCCAGATGATCAGAACGTCGTCGGTGAACGCGCCGGAAGTCAGATCCTTGACCAGCCGCGCGAAGTCACCGCGCTTCTTCCGGCCGTACTTGCTGGCCGATATCCCGTCATCGATGTACGGGGCGGCACTGATCACGATGCGGTGCGTTTCAGCGCTACGGATGTTGTCGGCGTGCTGCTCGTCGCAGCTCTGCCCCTTCTTCTTGCTGACTCGCAGGTACTCGCGTCCGGTGAGCTGCTGTGTTGTCGTCATGCCTCACAGCATGGCAAAGAGGTCCCCCCTTAACTGCGTCTCCAAGCCGAGAGTGGGGGAGGGTGGGCGCGACGGCGCCCCGCGAGCGCCGGGCTGCGCAGAGACCCCCGCCCAGCACCAATGCCGGGACACCCGACAAGCGCCGGGTCGCCCCCCAAAAAAGCCGAGGCGCCAACCCGCGCTACCCACTCGCCCGCGTGGCAACGACCAGCCGTACCTTCGGGCTGCCGTCCGCCCGTCGGCCGAATTCGGGCAGGGGCCAGAACTCCACCCGGAACCCGGCCCAGGTGAGTTCGCGCCACATCTCCCCGAAGCGGAAAGCCCGGTAGTACATGACGAACGGCGGACGCCACACCGCGTTCCGTACCCGCATCACCGTGTCGAACCCCAGCAGCATCCCGTACACCAGCGAACCCGGCCGGGGCGGCGCGACCACCGGGAAGGCGAAACGGCCGCCGGGCCGCAGCACCGAGTGGACCTGCGCAAACAGCCCCGGCAGCTCCCGCGGCAGGAAATGCCCGAACGCCCCGAAGCTGACCACCAGGTCGAAGACCGGCCTGAAGGGCAGCGCCCGCGCGTCCGCCCGCACCCAGCCGACCGGCGGTTCGGACGGCCCGGTCCGCTCCCGGGCGACCTCCAGCATGCCCGTACTGAAGTCCACGCCCGTGACACTCCTTCGGCACACCTGCCTCAGCACACGGACGCCCGCCCCGGTGCCGCAGCACAGATCGAGCCCGGCCTCGAACGGCCCTGCCCGCCGCAGCGCCGCCGCCGTGGCGTCGAGCGCCGAGTCCGGCGTGCGGAAGGGGGTGTGGTCGAACTTCGGCGCGAGGAGGTCGTAGCCGCGCTCCACGGACGACAGCGCCTGGACGACAAGTTCACGCAGGCTGGGGCCTTCGGGGTCGAACATCGGATCAGCCTAGAGGAGTGCTCCGGCCCACGGCGGTCTTCCACACCGCCGAACCCGGTGGTACCGTGCGGGCAGCATCCCTTGTACGCCCATGCTCGGCGTCGGTGCCAGTTCTTCACTTCGCCCGTCGTTTCCGACCGGCTCATCGGCTTTCCCGCATCACCTCGCAGGCGCTCCCGCCATGACCCAGGTGCTGTTCCCACCGCCCGGAGGCGCGCGTCCGCCCTCCTCGCGCGGTTTCTCCCTCTTCTCCCGCATGTCCCGCTGTCCACGAAAGGACCTGCTCCATGACCATCAGCACCCTCGATCCCGTACAGCGGCCGCCTCGGACCGTCACCGGTGTCCTCGACATCGACGCGGCCGGAAAGGGGTTCCTGCGCGCCACGAACCTCCTGGCCTCCCCCACCGACCCGCCGGTCTCCCCCGCGCTGGTCCGCCGGCACGGTCTGCGCCGGGGCGACCGGCTGGAGGGCGTGCGCGACGGCCGGCGCGGCCTGACCGAGGTCACCCGGATCGACGGCCGTACGCCCGACGCTTCGCGCGGCCGCCGGCACTTCCGGGACCTGACGCCGACGCACCCCACGGAGCGGCTGCGTCTGGAGCACCCGGCCTCCGGACCGGCCGGGCGGATCGCCGATCTGTTCACGCCGGTCGGCAAGGGGCAGCGAGGGCTGCTCGTCGCGCCGCCCAAGACCGGCAAGACCGTTCTGCTGCAGCAGTTCGCGGCAGCCGTCGCCGGGAACCACCCGGAGTGCCGGCTGATGGTGGTGCTGCTCGACGAACGGCCCGAGGAGGTCACCGACATGCGGCGCTCGGTGCGTGGCGAGGTGTACGCCTCCACCTTCGACCGTCCGGCCAGGGAGCACATCGCCCTCGCCGAGCTGGTCGGGGAACGGGCCAAGCGGCTCGTCGAGGCCGGTGAGGACGTCGTCGTACTGCTCGACTCGCTGACCCGGCTGTGCCGGGCCCACAACAACGCGGCCGCGTCCGGTGGCCGCACCCTCAGCGGAGGCGTCGACGCCTCCGCCCTGCTCGGGCCCAAGCGGTTCTTCGGTGCCGCCCGCCGGGCCGAGGAGGGCGGCTCGCTCACGATCCTCGCCTCCGCCCTCGTGGAGACGGGCTCCCGCGCCGACGAGTTCTACTTCGAGGAGCTCAAGAGCACCGGCAACATGGAGCTGCGGCTGAGCCGCGAGGCGGCTTCCAGGCGGCTGTTCCCCGCCGTCGACCTCACCGCATCGGGGACCCGTCGGGAGGAACTGCTGCTCGCCCCGTCCGAGTTGGCCGTCGCGGCAGGGTTGCGGCGCGCTCTGGGGTCCCGGGACGGGCTGGAGACGCTGCTCGGGCGGATGCGCGACACGCCCGACAACGCCACGTTCCTGCGGCGGATCCGGCCGACCCTGCCGGGCGGCTGACGGCGTGTGGCATCCGGGTGCTCGGGGGCCCTCTCCGGCCCGGGCAGCACGGTGTTCCGGGGGGTCCATTCCTACGTTTGCGGTATGACTATCGGATTTGCTTCACGGGTCGCTGCGCCTGCCTGCGCACTCTGCGCGACGGGCCTCCTGGTGCTGGCGCCCGCCGCGGCACCCACGGGTAAGGGCGGGGAACCAGGACCGCGGGCAACGGGGGCCGCCACGTCGCCGCTGTACCGGCCCGGCACGCACGTCCGACCGCGCCGGGGGGCGCCCGAGGTCCCGGATCTGTCCGCCCGCTCGTGGCTGATCGCCGATGCCCGCACCGGCGATGTGCTGGCGGCCCATGACGCTCACCGCAGGCTGCCGCCCGCCAGCACCCTCAAGACACTGTTCGCCCTCACCGTGCTGCCGGCCCTGCCGGCCGGCATCCGGCACCGGGTCGGGCCGAAGGAGCTGGCGGGCATCGGGCCCGGCAGCAGCCTGGTCGGGGTCGCGGAGAACCGTACGTACCGGGTGGCCGACCTGTGGAAGGGGGTCTTCCTCAGCTCCGGCAACGACGCCGTGCACGTGCTGGCCGGGCTGACCGGCGGCTGGCGGGCCACGGCCGAGCGGATGCAGGCGAAGGCCCGCGCCCTGGGCGCCCACGACACCCGGGTGAAGTCCCCCGACGGCTACGACGCGCCCGGTCAGGTGTCGTCCGCGTTCGACCTGGCGGTGTTCGGCAGGGCCGGGCTGCGCAACCCCGAGTTCGCGCGGTACTGCGCCCTGGAGGAGGCCCTCTTCCCGGGACGCGACGGCGGCTCGTACGGAATCGTGAACACCAACCGGCTGCTCACCGGCGCGGACGGCGTCGCACCGTACCGGGGCCTGATCGGGATCAAGAACGGCTACACCAGCGGTGCCGGGAACACCCTCGTGGCAGCCGCCCGCCGCGACGGGCGCACCCTCGTCGCGACGGTCATGAACCCCCGTTCGGACGACGGGTACGCGGTGTACGAGGAGGCCCGCTCGCTGCTGGACTGGGGATTCGAGGCGGCCGGACGGGTCGACCCGGTGGACTCCCTGGACGCGCTGCGCGCCGGACCGCTGCGGGGACCGGAGGCGGAGGCGGCCGTGCCGGTGGCCCGGCGGGACGACGTGAGCGGGCGGCCGGTGGCCTGGACGATCGCCGGCGCCGCACTGCTGGGCGGGGCGGGGACGGCACTGTTCCTGCGGCTCAGGTGGGGCCCGGTGCCGGCCGACTGACCGGCTGCGGGGAGGATCGGCAACACGGAGGGGTCGGTCCGTGCGGGCCGGGTTCCGCGCCTTCGCTGCGGCGGCTTGCCGTCGGTACCCGTCCCGAAAGGGCGAACCTCCCCGTCCGGCGCGAGCGCTCAGGCACGGGCCGGGAGGGCCTCCGGATCGAGCGCCGGCACCAGCCGTACCTCACCCACCGGCCGCCCACCCCCGAGCAGCGGTTCCCCCGTGAACTCCGCGAGCAGCGACGCGTCCACCCCGGCCAGCGCCAGCGCCCCCGCGGCTACCGGAACACGTGCCCGGGAAGCACCGTCGGCGATCTTCACGGCGATGGCGCGGCCGTCGGGCAGGGCGGCGACCTGCACGCCCTCGAAGCCGTCCTTGGCGAGCAGTCCGGGGACCGCGCGCATCAGTGCGGCCACGTCGCGCCGGGAGCCCGATGCCATCCCGGGGTGCGCGCGCATCGCGTCGGCGACCCGGGCCTCGGGGGTACCGGGCGCGGCGGTGGTGAGCCGGGCGGCGGCGACGGCGAGGCCGCGCAGTGAGACCGAGAACAGCGGCGCGCCGCAGCCGTCGACGGTGACCGTCGCGACACGCTGCCCGGTGAGATCCTCGACGGTCTCGGCGATCGCCTGCTGGAGGGGGTGGACGGGATCGAGGTAGCCGTCGAGGGACCAGCCGTTCAGCTTGGCCGTGTACAGCATGGCGGCGTGCTTGCCGGAGCAGTTCTGCGCGAGCCGGGACGGCGGGCGGCCCGCACGCACCCAGGCGTCCCGTACGACCGGGTCGAACGGCAGGTCGGTGACGTTGCGGAGGTGGTCCTCGGTCAGTCCGGCCAGTTCGAGGATGCGCCGGGTGCCGGCCAGATGGCGTTCCTCGCCCGAATGGCTGGCCGCGGCGAGCGACAGCAGTCCGTCCTCGAGCGGGAGTCCGGCGCGGACCATGGCCACGGCCTGGACGGGCTTGAGCGCGGAGCGCGGATAGCAGGCCGCCCGGATGTCGCCGAGCTCGAAGCGCACCTCGGCGGCGGCGTCGAGGACCACGACGGAACCGTAGTGGACGCCTTCCACCGCTCCACCGCGTACCAGGTGGGCGACGGGGGCGTGGAAGGGCTCGCGGATCGGGGGCGGGCCCGCGGGGAGACTGCTGTGCATCACACTGCCTGAGGTTCGTCGTGGGGCGGCGCCGGGCGCACGATGTCGGTGAGGGTGGTCTCGACGCGGTCGAGATGGTGGGTCATGGCGTCGACGGCATCGCGCTCGGAGCCGTCGGTCAGTGCCTCGAAGATCGCCCGGTGCTCACGGTCGGACTGCTCCCGGCGTCCGCCGAGTTCGTTGAGGAACGCGGACTGGCGGGCCAGTGCGTCCCGGATCTCCTCGATGACGCGGCGGAACACCGGGTTCTGGGCTGCCTCGGCCACGGCGAGATGGAACAGGGTGTCCATCGCCACCCACGCGGTGGTGTCGGTCTCCCGTTCCATCCGGTCCAGGAGACGCGCCAGACGGTCCAGGTTCTCGGTGGTGCGGCGCCGGGCGGCGTACCCGGCGACCGGGATCTCGATGTGCCGGCGCACCTCCATCAGGTGGCCGGCCGCGTAGTCGCCGAAGGTGGGGTCCTCGACGGCGTCGGCCACCACGAAGGTGCCCAGGCCGGTCCGGGACACGGTCAGGCCCATCGTCTGCAGGGCCCGCAGCGCCTCCCGCAGTACGGGCCGGGAGACCTCGAGGGAGCGGCACAGCTGCGCCTCGGAGGGCAGCTTGTCGCCGACCGGGTACTCACCGCGCTCGATGGCGCCGCGAAGGTGGGAGAGCACCGCTTCCATCGCGCTGACGCGCCGCGGCCTCGTGCCACCTGTCTGGCTGTCTGACAGGTTCACGGGAGTGATGGTGCGCGGTGGGACGGGCGCTGTCAAATGAGGACCTGGGCGGGGCACGTCCCCCAGGACCTGCTCGTTCGAGGACACCGAGGGGGAAGCGGTGCCGGCCGAGCGCGGAGGGGGGCGGCTCATCGTCACCGGCGTCCGGACGGACGCCCGCATCCGCTCGACCCTGCACGGCGCGCTCGTCCGCCGGCACGACGGCTGCCGCCACAGGCGACGGAGGTCGGCCCGTCCGTCGCCCGTCCGCACGGCGCCGTTCCGCGCGGACCCGATCACGGCCCAGGTGCCCGAGCACATCCGCGCGAGTGTGGCCGCACTCATGAGGGGACTCCTCGCGCAGACGACGCCACCGGTCACCACACCGGTCCGGTCCGCCGTGCGAGGCCCGGAGGACCACAGGCCGCAGAGTTCCTGACACTTATTCAACAAGCTTGCAGAACAAGGCAGATGCTCCGCATCAACTCCTGTCATACCGGGCATCATCTGGCAGTGGACGCACATTCCGGGCCTGGGTCGGCCTGCCCGGATGTCACATCCTTGACTTATCATCTACGCAGAATGGCGCATACAGTTGGAGAGGCCGTGCAATGATCGACAGCCACGACCGTTCCGACAGTGCGGACGAGTCACGGGGCAGACCTGAGGCGGTGTCCCCGCCCAGATCCAGCAGCGGTCCACCCGGCACCCGGTTGGCGCGCACCATCCTCATCTGTGCACTGCTGGGCTACGCGCTCTTCACCGCCACCACCCTCCTGTGCGCCGATGTGTCCCCGGCGGCCAAGACAACGGGTGTGCTTCTCCTCCTGGCGGTCCTCACGCTGCAATTCGTCCACTCCGCGCCGGGCAGCAGCCGGGCACTTCTGCCCCAGAAATGCCTGACCCTGGGCATCCAGACACTGCTGACCTATCTGCCGCTCGTGGTGTTCCACGCCTCCTGGGGGCCGGTCTCCGGCTACCTCGCCGGTTCCGTGCTGCTCCTCCTGCCGCCGCGGGTGGCCTGGCCGCTCTACGCCATCACGGGTCTGAGCATGCTGACCCCGCCCGTCCTCGAAGGCCGGCCACTCATCGACGGCATCCACCTCGCCGAGACCTCGCTCCTGGCCGGACTCGTCGTCTTCGGACTCACCCGGCTGACGGAACTGATCACGCAACTGCACGTCGCCCGCGGGGAACTCGCCCGTCAGGCGGTCGCCAGAGAACGGCTGCGCTTCGCCCGGGACCTCCACGACCTGCTCGGCTTCAGCCTCTCCGCGATCACCTTGAAGAGCGAACTGATCCACCGGCTCATTCCGGCGCACCCGGCACGCGCGATGAAGGAGGTCGACGAGGTCCTGAGCATCGCCGGACAGTCCCTCGCCGATGTCCGCAAAGTCGCCAGCGGGTTCCGCGGCATGTCACTGCAGCAGGAGATCAAGACGGCCCGCGCGATGCTCGACGCCGCCGGCATCGACGTACGGACGGAGGTCCGCCTGGGGTCGCTCTCCCCCCAGGTGGACACCGCGCTCGCCACCACACTGCGGGAGGCCGTCACCAATCTGCTGCGGCACAGCGACGCCTCACGCTGCGGCATCCGGGCCGTCCAGCAGGAGGGCCTGGTCCGGCTGGTGGTCGAGAACGACGGCGTCGACCCCGCCTACCAGGACCTCTCACCGCACGGGGGCAGCGGACTGAGCAATCTGCACGCCCGGATGACCGCTGTGGGCGGACGGCTGGAGTCGGGGCCCGGGACGGACGGCACATTCCGGCTGCTGGCCGAAGTGCCGGCGAAAAGGCCGCCGGAGACGACCGCGGAGGTACGGCAGATCATGTTTCCGCCCAATGGATCAGCCGCCTGATCCCATCCCGGCGAGCGCCGCGTCACGCCCCGCGGTTGCGGGGCCGCCCGCGTCATGGTCTTCCGTGCAGGGAGGTGACAGCGGCGTTCGCCGTACGCTCCGAGGAGAGCCGGCGCGCGGACACCCCTGGTGGACAGCCGTCAGATCGTCCTCGGTGATGCCGAGTGAGGCCGGCGTCTGCCACGGCCGTACCGTGCCGAAGGCGACTGCGGCGGTCGCCTCGTGGTCGTTCCCGCCCGCGCTCATGAGGGTCTCTCACTGATCAGGGAGCGGGACGCCTGCCGGGGGCCGCGGTGCGCGAAGCGCAGCCACAGCAACTGGGAGAAGAGCCAGCGCCGCATCGCACCGAGATGGGCGGGCGAGCCGTGCACGTCGTCGAACGTCTTGAACCGGACATCGTCGAGCGTGCGGCGCAGCAGCGCCTGCTCGCTGCCCGGGATGATCTCGTCGCGGCTGCTGGCGACGTACCGGACGGGAATGCGCACCTGCCGAAGCCGCTCCGGCGTGAAGGCGAAACCCGGCAGGCGGTGACGCAGTTCGGTGAGGTCCGCACTGCCGGTGAGACGGCGCAGGGTGTCGGCGGTGATGCCGGGCACACGGGGCCACCAGTCCTCGTCGGCGAAGAAGCCGGCGACGGGTGCGCCCACGGTCAGAACGCGGCGGATGCGGGGGTCCTCGGCGGCGGCACCCATGGCGAGGTGGCCGCTGAAGCTGAGGGCGAGCATCGAGGTGTCATCGACCTGGGCACGGTCGGCGAGCCGGTCGAGCAGGAAGCCGAGGGTGCGCCAGGACTCGGGGCCGTAGGTGACGGTGTTCTCGCCGACGCCCGGCAATTCGGTGACGACGGCGGCGAAGCCGATCCTGCGCAGCAGGGGCAGCAGCGGCGCCCACTGTTCCTTCACGCTGACGATGCCGCCCATGACGACCAGCAGCGGGCGGGGCCTGTCAAGCCCGGCGGCCCAGCAGACGACGGTGCCGTCGGAGTGGTCGAACTCCAGGCGCTCGATACCGTCCCGGTCGCGGCGCCACTGGTCGAAGGTGTCGACACAGAGCTGCTGGGCGAGGACGCGATCGGCGTCGCCGTGGTAGGGGAAGCGGGCGAGGGCGTAGTGCCGGCACGCGTCGAGGAGGTCGCCACGAGCGGCGGCGGCCCGGCCCTCGGCGGTCCACACCGCGGCCCAGGAGTCCGGATCACCCGTGCGGTCATTGGTGATGCGGGCGAGCACTCGGGTGGCATGCTCGGCCTTCATACCCTGGCCCCGGGCGTGCAGGCGGGCGAATTCCTTGAGTTCGTCCAGATGATCCATGGTCGTCGCTCACCGTCCCGGTCTGTGGATGGCGCCGTCCGGACGGCGCGGGCCGAAGCCCGGGGCCGGTCGACTGCGATGTGTGCGATCCGGCCGAGCCCGGCGGGCAGCCGGCGGTGCGCCGGTCGCCGGGCGTGGCCGGTGCGGCCTGTCGTGGCTGCGGGCGGAGGCGGGCACGTCGTCGCCGTGGTGGAAGAAGACCCCGCCGGGGCCGACGAGGCGGCCTGGGCCCGCCGCGGGTGCGTACCGGCCCGGCCCGGCCTCGGGGCGGGTCCGGCGATCGGCGGGTCGGGCGGACATGGGCGTCTCCTCTCACCTCACGGCGCCCGCCGGAGCAGGTCCGTGTGCTCAGTGTTCCGCGGTCCGCTTGTGCCTCGCTTGTACGCGTGCGGCGCCGTGGGCGGTCACCGTGCCGGGCGGGCGGCCTTCCGGCGGCGCGGGATGCGGCACACACCGTGTGTACGGCCGCCGGGAGCGGCGCGCCACGTCGTTCGAAGCCCCCGGTCGGCACCGGGCCGACCGATGCCGGACGGTGACGTACGGCCGGTGTGTCAGGGCCGTACGTCACCGGTGGGCGCGCCCGCGGCACGGACGCGGGTCGCGGCTGTCAGCCCGGTCCGGCCAGGTATGCCTCGACGGCGTCGGCCGCGACGGCCGGACCGTCGACGGAACGCATGCGCTCCCCCATGGCCCGCACCCGCTCGGCCACGGACGCGTCGCCCACCACCTGGGCCGCCGCCTCCCGCAGACTCTGCACCGTGGTGTCCTCCCTGGCCAGAACGCGGCCGAGGCCCAGTTCCTGCACCCGCAGGGCGTTCGCCCGCTGCTCGTTCGACTGCGGCACGACCACCATGGGCACGCCGTTGTACAGCGACTCCATGGTGCTGTTCATACCGCCGTGGGTGATGAACAGCCGGGCGTGGCGCAGCACGTCGAGGTGTGGCGCGTACCGCCGCACCTCGACGTTCGCGGGAAGCGGTCCGAGGTCGGCGGGATCGGTGTGGCCACCGACGGTGATGAGGACGTCCCACTCGGAGTCGCCGAAGGCCTCGATGGCCGCTCCGAAGAACTCCGGCCAGCCGCCCGCCGAGGTGCCGAGCGAGATCAGCACGACGGGCCGGTCGGCCGAGGCCGGCTGCCAGGTGCCCTGGTAGGGGCGCTCGACGAGGCAGGGTCCGGTGAAGACGAACCGCTCGTCGAAGGTCTCGCCGGCGTACTGGAACTCGCGTGGGAGGAAGATGATGCCGAGCTTCTCGATGTGCGAGAGGAAGCCCATCGGGTCGGCCGGCAGACCGAACCGGGGCAGGGTGCCCGCGAGCTTCTTCGCCGCTTCGATCATCTGCGGGGCGTTCAGCTCCGCCACCGGGAACTTCTCCCGGATCGAGAAGTGTTCGTTCGCCCCGAACACCGGATAGGTCCGGATCAGCGGAATGCCGTTCTCGGCGGCGAAGAAGCGCGCTCCCCACGCCATGAAGTCATGGACGATCACGTCCGGCCTGTTCTCCGCGTAGAACGCTCCGACCTGTTCCACGAGGGAGGTGCCTTCGTCCAGGCACCGCATTCCCTCGGCCGCGATCCCCTCGGCCGTCAGGGGGGCGCGGTAGAAATCGCCGAAGACCGAGTCGTACCGGACCGGCTCGGCCCCGGCGGCCTTCACCATGGGAGCGAAGTGCTCCGTCACCGTGCAGGTGACCCGGTGCCCCCGTTTCACCAGCTCCTCGACGAAGCCGACCGTGGGATTGAAGTGGCCTACGGCCGGAAAGTTGAAAAAGGCGATGTGACGTTGCACGAATGTCTCCTTCCGCGTCCTGTCGGGTCCTCCGGCCGGTCGTCGCCGAAGGACCGCAGTCGGCCGCTCATCCAGTTCCGACGGGTTTTCCGTACCGGGCGCAGCGGCGTATCGCGTCGAGGAGCTCCGCCTGCCGCAAGGTGTCTCCGGGGTTCAAGGGGGTGCCGGCACGGACCGCCGCGGCGAAGGCCGCGACGGTGGCCGCCACCTGGTCGTGCGGTTCGAGCCGGATCTCCTCGGTCTTCCTGCCGCGGTGGAGGCCGATCACGGGGACATGGTCGGCGGGCGGGGTGAAGGCCCGGTCGACGGTGATGCTGCCCTCGCTGCCCCACCATTCGTACGACGAGCGGTAGGCGTGCTCCATCCCGAAGGTGATCTGAGCCGTGACGGCGCCGGGAGCACTCAGCAAGGCGGCACCGGAGGTTTCGACCTGCCGTCGCGCACCCCGGGCGAGCCGGGCGCCGATGACGTCGAGTTCGGAGCCGAGGAAGTGCAGTGCGGCCCGCAGCGGGTAGACCCCGACGTCCGCCAGCGCCCCGCCGCCGAGTGCGGGGTCGTATCTGATGTCGTCGTCCGGAAACGGGGGAACGGCGAACGCCGAGTGGAACGCGCGCGGTTCGCCTATCGCACCGTCGGCGACCAGCCGCTGTACCTCCCTGTGCCGGGGGTGGTGGACGAACATGACGTTCTCCATGAGCACCAGGCCGCGGTCGCCGGCGAGTTCGAGTAGTCGTCCGGTGCTGTGCCGGTCGGTGGACAGGGGCTTCTCGGCGAGGACGTGTCTGCCCGTGTTCAGGGCCGCCTCGGTCCATTCGGCGTGCAGGGCCGCCGGCAGCGGCACGTAGACGGCCTGGATGTCGTCCGACTCGAGGAGTTCGCCGTAGCCGTGGACGGGACGGCAGCCGAAGCGCTCCGCGACCTGCCGCGCCTTGGCCCGGTCGCGGCTGGCCACTGCCGCGATCTCGATGTCGGGGCAGGCGGCGAAGGCGGGAAGCATGCGGCGCACCGCGATGCCCGCGCATCCGATCACCCCGACGCGCACGGGGTCGGTCATCGGGTCCCCACCGCCGTCGCGTTGAGGCAGGCGAGCATGGTGCGGGCCTGGACGTTCAGGTAGTGGCCGTGCCGGGCCAGGGAGGTGAGCTGCGCGGGGGTGACCCAGGCGTAGCCGGGCGGCGCGTCCAGCGGCGCCTCCGCCTCGTCGACCTCGACGACGAGGTAGCGGCTCTCGGCGTTGAGGAAGCGGCCGCCCTCCTCGGAGTGCACGGCCTCGTAGCGGATGCGGTCCGTGTCTGCCTGCAGCACGGTGTCCAGGAACCCGGGGCGCTTCTTCGCCGGCAGGTGGGCGTAGTTGTCCGGCGTGTACTGCACGGTCGGCCCCAGCTCCACGGTGTCGAGGAAGCCGCCCTCGACGCGGGCGTGCACCAGCACATGCGGGACGCCACCGAACCGGCGGGTGAGAAAGGCGGTGAGGCCTTGGCCGACCGGCTCGAACAGGGGCTGGGTCCAGCCCGTGACCTCGCGGTTCTCGGCCCGTACCGACACGGCCACGACGTTGAAGTAGCGGCCCGCCTCGTGCTCGATGGCCATCTCGCCGCGCTTCCAGCCGGGGATGGAATCCAGCGGGACGCGCTCGGCCTGCACGCAGTGCCGGGTGCGCTCGCCCGTGATCCAGGAGAGCAGTTCGGTGTCGGAGAGCAGCGCACCGTCCGAGGTTTCCTGGACGGGCAGGCAGGACAGCACCGTACGCGCGTCCATGTTGACCACGTTGTCCCGGTGCAGCAGTTCGTGGATCTGGCCGAGGGTGAGCCAGCAGAAGTCGTCCAGCAGCGGCACGTCGCCCACCGCCTCCACGACCATGTTGCGGTTGGACTTGCGGTAGAACCACGAGCCGTGCTCGGACTGGAGCACGTCGGCGATGATCCGGCCGCGGTTCGGCCCGACGAAGTGCTCGATGTATTTGACGTCCGCACCCTGGTGGGCCTTGGTGTAGTTGCTGCGGGTCGCCTGGACCGTGGGCGAGAGCTGGAGCAGGTTCGGGTTGCCCGGCTCCATCTTCGCCTGCATCAGGAAGTGCAGCACCCCGTCGAACTCCTTGACGAGGATGCCGAGGACGCCCACTTCGGGCTGTTTGATGATGGGCTGGTACCAGTCGGCGTACGGACCATCGCCGTAGGGTTCCCCCTGCTCCGTGACGTGCAGGCCCTCGACGGTGAAGAAGCGGCCGCTGCGGTGCACCAGGTTCCCGGTGGACTCCTGGAACGACCAGCCGTCCAGCTCCGCGAAGGGTATCCGCTCCACCCGGAAGGTATGGGCCCTGCCCCGTTCGGCCAGCCAGCCGCCGAAGTCCTCGGTGCGCAGGTGCGCACCCCGGGTGGCGGCGGCCGACAGTGCGATGCGGGCGGGCAGGCTCTTGGTCTCGCGGCTCTGGAGAGTATGGGACGGCATCGGAGGGACTCCCCGCCTTTCTCGATCTGCGTACGCGGCCGGTTCAGGCATGTCCGGCCGCGATGACGTCGTTCAGAACCCGGCGGTAGTACTCGGGGCCGAAGCCCATGTCGGCCACGTGCGGGACCACGGCGCGCAGCTGTCTTCCACCGGGACGGCGAATCCGGAGGCCGCATTGACGGTCTCGGCCTGCAGATCCGCTTCGAGCAGTCGGTCGATGACGGTCATCGCGTCACCGACGTGGATCAGGACGCGGGTCGCCCCGCCGTGCCATCGCACCACCCCGTTGCGTAACCGCCTCGGCAGCGCGGAGGTGAGCTGGTGGTTTCGGTTGTACGGGCCGACCAGGTGGCCCAGCCGGAGGATGAGGTGGTCGGCTCCCGACTCGCGCAGTTGCTCCTCGAGCGCCAGTTTGTGCGTGCCGTGAGGAGTGTGAGGGGTCACCGGCGTGTCCTCCTTGGGAGGCCGCCCGTCGGGCTCAGCCGCGCTGGGCCACGAACTCCTTGATGGTGGCGACCATGTAGTCGAGCATCTCGTCCGTGAGCCCCGGGTAGACACCGATCCAGAAGGTGTGCTCGGTGATGACGTCGCTGTTGGTGAGGTCTCCGACGACGCGGTGCGGCCGGCCGATGTAGGCGGGCTGCCGGGTGAGGTTGCCGGCGAACAGCCGCCGGGTGCCGATCTTCCGTTCCTCCAGGTGGTCGACCAGTTCGGCGCGCTTGAAACCGGCTTCGGGGTCGACGGTGATGACGAAACCGAACCAGCTCGGGTCGGACCGGCGGGTGGGCTCGGGGAGCAGGAGGCCGGGCACCCCGTCCAGTCCCTCGCGCAGCCGGCGCCAGTTGCGACGGCGTGCCTCGATGAAGCCGTCCAGCTTGCCGAGCTGAGCCAGGCCCAGGGCCGCCTGGATGTCGGTTCCCTTCAGGTTGTAGCCCACGTGGGAGAAGATGTACTTGTGGTCGTAGCCGGCGGGCAGGTTGCCCATCTGGTACTCGAACCGCTTGAAGCAGGTGTTGTTCTTGCCGGGTTCGCACCAGCAGTCCCGCCCCCAGTCGCGCAGCGACTCCACGATGCGGGCAAGGACGAGGTTGGAGGTCAGGACGCAGCCGCCCTCGCCCATGGTGAGGTGGTGCGCGGGGTAGAAGCTGACCGTGGTCATGTCCCCGAAGGTGCCGGTGATCTGCCCGTCGTAGGTGGAGCCGACCGCGTCGCAGTTGTCCTCGATGAGGAAGAGTCCGTGTTCCTTGGCGAGTTGGGCCACCTCGGCGACCTCGAAGGGGTTGCCGAGCGCGTGTGCGATGATGATCGCCCGCGTCTTGGGGCCGATCGCCCGCGCCACCCGGTCGGCCGTGGTGTTGTACGTGGCCAGGTCCACGTCCACGAACACCGGTATGAGCCCGTTCTGCAGGATCGGGTTGACGGTGGTGGGGAATCCCGCCGCGACGGTGATCACCTCGTCGCCCGGCTTCAGCCGCCGGTCACCGAGCTGGTGCGAGGTGAGGGCCGTCACGGCCAGGAGGTTCGCCGACGAGCCCGAGTTGGTCAGATGGGCCTTGCGCCGCTTCAGGCGCTTGGCGAAGGCGGACTCGAACTTCCCGGAGCTGGGTCCCGCGGCGATGCGCAGGGTCAGTGCGGCCTCGACGAGGGCGACCCGGTCCTCCTCGTCCAGCACCGCGCCGGAGGGCCAGATCTCGGTGACACCGGGCACGAACTCCCGGTCGGGTGCGGTCTCCCGGTGATACGTGCGGACCTGGTCCAGCACCAGTTGCCTGCTGTCACTCATCGTCATTTCCTTCCGTTTGCCGGCGCCGGCACCGCCGCCGCGAGCAGGTCGCGCAACGAGGGGTCGAGGGTGCGCCGCGGCCGCCACCCCAGGAGCCGCAGCGCTCGTGAGACGTCCAGTTGCTGCCACTGCACATCACTTCGTGGGGAGTGATCGGGAACGGCCTCGGCCACCACGAGATCCACACCGCTGAGTTCGACCATGCGGTCGATCAACGCACGCATCGGGACCGCCTCGCCGCGTCCGATGTTGACCACCTGGCCGCGGACGTCCGCCGCCGGCGCGGTGACGGCGGCCCATACGGCGTCGAGGACGTCGCGCACGTCCACGACGTCGCGGTGGACGCGCAGCGGGGGGAGCCTGAGCTCGTCCGGCTTCTCCCCCAGGGCCTGGGCGCGGGCGGCCTCGCCGAGATGCGCGGCGACCCTGCCGAAGAGACTGCTCGCCGGTATCCCGGCACCGATCACGTTGGCGAGGCGGAGCACCACACCGTCCAGGGCGTATTCCGCCGCGGCCCGCAGGACGGCCCGCGTGCCGAGGAGTTTGGTACGCCCGTACGGAGTGACGGGGGCCGGCTCATGCTCCTCGGAGGTGCTGGTGCCGGGCGGGACGGCACCGTACTCGTGCACGCTGCCGAACTGGATCAGCCGTGGCGGACAGGGCAGTTCGGCAAGCGACTCGGTGAGGCGGACGACCAGGTCCGCGTTGCCCGCGGTCATCTCGGCCTCGTCGCCCCGCCAGACCCGGCCGGCGGCGTTGACCACCACATCGGGCCGCAGCGAACCGAGGAGCCCGGTGAGTTCCCGTGGGCCGGCGGTGAGCAGGTCCAGGTGGATCGACCGCGGATCCGCCGGGCCGTCCTGCACCGCGCTCCGGGACACCATGTGCACCAGTGCGCCTTCGGCGCGGCACGCCTCGCCGACACGGCGGCCCAGGTAGCCGGTGCCGCCGAGCACCACGACCCGGAGGCCGTCCGCACCCCTGCTGTCAGCCGTCCGCACGTTCGGCCCCGTACTTGACGTTCTTCCACCAGTCGGGGTGGTTGCGGTACCAGGCCACCGTGGCGGCGAGTCCCTCCTCGAACCCGATCAGCGGGGTGTAGCCCAGTTCTTCACGGATCTTCGACTCGTCGATCGAGTACCGCAGGTCGTGGGCCTTGCGGTCGGCGACGTGACGGATCATCTCCGTTCCCGAGCCGGTGAGTTCCAGCAGGCGCTCGGTGATCGCGCGGTTGGTCCGCTCGTTGCCGCCGCCGATGTTGTAGACCTCGCCGGCCCGCCCGTTCTCGAGCACCAGGTGGATGCCACGGCAGTGGTCGTCCACGTGCAGCCATTCGCGGATGTTGCGCCCGTCGCCGTACAACGGCACCTGCCTGCCTTCCAGCAGATGGGTGACGAAGAGCGGGATGAGCTTCTCGGGGTGCTGGTACGGACCGTAGTTGTTGGAGCAGCGCGTGACGGAGAGGTTCACTCCGTGCGTGCGCCAGTAGGTACGGGCGACCAGGTCGGAACATGCCTTGGAGGCCGCGTAGGGAGTGTTGGGGAGCAGCGGCCACTCCTCGGTCCAGGAGCCCTCCGCGATCGAGCCGTACACTTCGTCGGTGGACACGTGCACCACCCGCTCGACACCGCTGTCCAGTACGGCATCCAGCAACGTCTGGGTGCCCAGGACGTTGGTGCGGAAGAACTCTCCCGCGCCCTCCAGCGAGCGGTCCACGTGGGACTCGGCGGCGAAGTGCACCACCGCGTCGTGTCCGGGCAGCAGTTCGCGCAGCAGACCGGCGTCGCAGATGTCGCCCCGGACGAACTCCAGACGCGGGTGCGAGGCAGGCAGGTTGTCGCGATTGCCCGCATAGGTCAGCTTGTCCAGGGCGGTGACCCGGGAGTTCTCCCACCCTGCGTAGTTGTCTGCGAGGAGGTTGCGTACGAAGTGGGAGCCGATGAAACCGGCGGCCCCGGTGACGAGGATTCTCATGCGGCGACTTCCACTCGGGTGTCGTCTCCGACGACCAGGCGGTAACGGTCCGTGCTCTCCCCGACGGTGCCGACGGTGGCGGAGCGACCGATGAGGGAACTGCTCAGTCCCTGGACGCCGGTGACCGAGGCCCCGTCCAGGGCGATGGAGTACTCCAGCCGGCTTCCGGCGACCACACAGCCGCGCCCGATGGACGTGTGCGGGCCGATGTGGCTGTCCTCCACGACCGTGCCGGCGCCGATGATCGCCGGCCCTTCGATGCGCGAGCGCACGATGCGCGCCCCTTCTTCGATGACGACCGGTCCCGTCAGCACGCTGGCATCGTCGACCTCGCCCTCCACGGCGGGCCGCAGGCTTTCCAGGACGTACCGGTTGCACTCCAGGACATCCTCGACGTTCCCGGTGTCCTTCCAGTAGCCCTCGTACTGGCTGGCCCGTACGTCCGCTCCCGCCGACACCAGCCACTGGATCGCGTCGGTGATCTCCAGTTCCCCGCGGGCGCTGGGCTCGATGGCCCGAACCGCCTGGTGGATGGCGGCGGTGAAGAAGTACACGCCGATCAGGGCCAGGTCGCTGCGTGGCTGCTCCGGCTTCTCCACCAGGCGCAGCACCTCGCCGCCGGGGCCGAGTTCGGCCACCCCGAAGGCGCGCGGGTCGGGGACCTTGTACACCACGACATGGGCGGCGGAGCGGTGCGTGGTGAACTCCTCGGCGATGTCGGCGATCCCCTCGGGCAGCATGTTGTCGCCGAGGTACATCACGAAGTCGTCGTCGCCGAGGAAGTCCCGGGCGATGGCGACGGTGTGGGCCAGGCCGCGGGGAGCGTCCTGCTGGATGTAGGTCAGACGCGCCCCGAACCGCGATCCGTCCCCGAGGGCCTTGCGGATCTCGTCGACGCGGTCGCCGACGATGACCCCGATCTCGGTCACTCCCAGGTCCAGGACGTTCCTCACGACGTATTCGAGGACCGGCACGTTCGCGACGGGGATGAGTTGTTTGGGCATCGAGTAGCTGAAAGGCCGTAGGCGGGTGCCCGACCCGCCGGCCAACACCAGAGCCTTCATGGGAGGTCCTCTCGATTCGTGTGGGGTGCCGCTTCGGTCCGGTACGCGGTTCGCGACCGCTCGGCCGTGCACCCGTCGCCCTGGTGACCCGGTGGCCCTGCAGGACGGGTGGCTCGGCGTCAGGCTGCCGCGAAGTCGGGCAGCAGGCCTGCTGCCAGGGCCTCGGCCAGCGTGGGTGCCTTCGCGTCCTTGTCCGAGATCAGCGGTGTCCCGGCGCACTCCCAGGGCAGGTCCAGGTCGGGGTCGAGCGGGTTGATGTCGATCTGCGTTCCGGGGACGTAGGTACTGGAGACGACGTAGCAGATGCAGGCGTCGTCGGTGAGCGCCAGGAATCCGTGCCCGACGCCCGCGGGCACGTAGACGGACCGGCCCGACGCGGCGTCCAGTTCGTTCACCTGGTGCCTGCCGAAGGTGGGCGAACCGATCCGCAGGTCGACGACGATGTCGCGCAGCACGCCCCGCACGCAGGTGATGAACTTGGCCTGTCCGGGTGGGATGCTCACGCTGTGGATGCCGCGCAGGGTGTGGCGCCTGGACACCGAGTAGTTGATCTGACGGGGCTGGAAGAGGATCCCCGCGGATCGTTCCAGTTCGTCCGACCGCATCGACTCGTAGAACGCACCCCGGTCGTCGGGGATGTGGTCCGGCTCGATCAGGAACGTTCCGGGGATGCTGGTCTCCTCGATGCGCACGGCGCGTTCGCCCCTTCTTCCTCAACTCGACTCGTGCGGTACGGATGGTGGTCCGACGGGCCCGGGCATGGTGCGCCCCGGGGAGGGCCGGGGGCACACCACGGTGCGGGAGCCGGGACGACGGTCCGCGTGCGGCGGGCCTTCCTCTCGCCCCGGAAGGTGCTCGCGGCGTCGGGGCGCCGGTGCCGTGTGGCGGCGGACGCTCAGCCGCGGTGCTCCGCGGTCAGCCTCTCCAGGACCGGGATCACGTCCTTCGGCGACGGAGCGGCCAGCATGTCCTCGTACAGGTCACGGGCGCCGAGCCGGAAGGACGGCTCCTCGATCAGCCGCACGAGATCCTTCTGCATGCCGTCCACGTCGATGGCCGCCGGATCGGCCGCCACTCCCGCGCCCCGGCGGACGACGTACCGCGCCGTGACCGCCTCGTCCCACATCGGGAGCGGCACGACGAGCTGCGGCACCTTGAACGCCACGGCGGCGGCGAACGTCCCGCCGCCGCCGTGGTGGATGATCGCCGAGCTGCTCGGCAGCACCTGGTTGAGCGGTACGTACTCGATGGCGCGGACGTTGTCCGGGAGCGTGCCCACGACGGCCAGTTGTTCGCTGTTCAGCGTCGCGACCAGTTCCAGGTCCAGCCCGGACACGGACTCGAAGAACTCGCGCATCGGGAAGCCGCTGTGCCGGCCGGCGAGCAGCCGGCGGCTCACCCCCAGAGTCAGCACCGCCCGGGGCCGCTCGGGTCGGGCGTGCAGCCACTCCGGAAGCACGGCGGCTCCGTTGTACGGTACCCGGCGGACCGGAACGTAGGTCAGGTCCACCGGATGGCGCATCCGGGACTGGGTCAGGTCCATGGTCCACTGGCCGACCAGTGTCTCCTCGGTGAAGTCGAGGCCGTACCGCTCCAGCACCGGTCCCAGCCACGACATCCACGGGTCCTCGGTCAGGCCCGAGGTGGGATCCGCCAGTTCCTGCCGCGTCTTGGAGCGGATCAGCCCGATGTTGTCCATGCCGAACAGGAGACGCGCGTGGGCGGCGCCGCAGGCGCGCGCGGCCACCGCCCCGGTCGGCGCCAGCGGGTCCCAGAGGACCAGGTCCGGGCGCCAGTCCCGGGCGAACTCCACCAACGTGTCCAGGATCGGCCGGCGCCCGCCCGCCGCCGACTCCGGCGGGTAGTACGCGTTGAACATGCCCGCGAGAACGGCCCTGGCCGTACGCCAGGCGTTCTCGTCGTCCGGATCGAGCGCCAGAGTGGGCCGGTTGGGACCCGCGCCGGCGATGAGGGGTGCCAGCGAGGCGGTGAGTTCCTCCCTGCCGCCGAGCGAAACCGCCGTGAGGCCGGAGGAGGTGATGTTCGCGATCACCTTCGGGTCGACCACACCCTCGGGGCTCGCCACCACGACCTCGTGGCCGGCGCACTGCAGCGCCCACGCCAGCGGGACAACCGTATAGAGATGTGATGTTGCCGGAAAGACGGTGAGAAGAACGCGCATCGCTGACCTCTCCGAGACTGCCGACCCGACGTCGACGCGTGCTGTTCGCAGGAATGCTGCGAGGGGGCTCTAAAGAGCCGCTTGTGCAGAGCGGGTACGCCTGGTCTCGGGCCGGGGTGGGAGCGGCGAGCTCATGCGGTGCGTGCGGTGGACGCGGTAACAGCGGGCCACGCGAAAAATTGACTCAGCGTCAACTTTTAGCCATAAATTTGTGCCCGTGAGCACGTGATTCCGGCACACTCTTCACGACATTGGCCTATCATCTGCGCAAGATGGCGCACATGGTTGCGAGAGGCCGTGTAGTTGATGGATCGTCACGACCGTGCCGACAGCGCGAACGAGTCAAGGGGCAGCCGTGCAGAGCGTGGCCCCGACCGGACGCGGCAGCGGCATCCCCGCCCTCGGCCGGCACACGCCGTCACGATCGTCTCGCTGCCGGGTCATATGCGCATCGCCACCGTGAAGAACGACGGCGTCGACGCCGTCTCCGGTTCTTCTCTACCGAAGTGCCCGTGAACGAACCGCACAAGACGGCCGTGGAGGTACGAGGGGGCACGTTCCCGCTCAAGGAATCAGCTGCGTGATCGCGCGCCGCTTCAGGAACGGCACGGATCACGTCATCTCGCCGCGATCCGGGCCTTCAGGTACCGCAGACGGGAGCTCAGTGATACGGATACTGATCGCCGAGGACATGAACATGATCCGCGGTGCCCTGGTCGCCCTGCTGAATCTCCAAGACGATTTCACCGTGGTCTGTGAGGTCGAACGCGGGGACGAGATCGTCGACATGGCCCTCAAGCACAGGCCCGACGTCGCCATCATCGACATCGATCTTCCCGGTGTCGACGGTTTGTCCGCCGCCACCCGACTGCGCAAACAACTCCCCCAGTGCCGCGTCCTCATCCTCACCAGCCTCGGCCGCCCCGGCACCCTGCGCCGGGCCCTCGAAGCCCGGGTCTCAGGCTATCTCCGCAAGGACGCACCGTCGGGTGAACTCGCCTCCGCGGTACGGCGGGTGGCAGCCGGACATCGCGCCGTCGACCCTGAACTGGCGCTGGCTGCCTGGGGAGAGTTCGAATGCCCCCTCACCGACCGGGAGACGCAGGTCCTGCGGCTCGCGGCGGAAGGCGCGGAGGCGCGGGAGATCGCCTCCATGCTGCGGCTGTCGGCGGGGACGGTGCGCAACTACCTGACCACCATCGTCACCAAGCTCAACGCACGCAACCGCGTCGACGCGATCCGTATCGCCAGGGACGCGGACTGGCTGCTGTGACGCGCACCGTCGGCGCGGCCCGCCCTCGGCCCGCCCGGCGGAAGCCGTCACGCCGGCGGCGGACACGGTGACCGGCAGGGCCGGCGTGCCCGCCGCCGGCACGGCCTCCGGCAGGTGCGTCACGGTTCCACCCTCACGACCTCCCGTGGGCTGACGGACCGGCTTTGGCCGGTCACAAGGGGCGCTGCCTACCGTGCGGGGGCAGGCACCCTGCTGCGTCGACGGGAAGGAGCGGCCGGTGGCCGTTGACACCACGCGTACGAGTGACACGAGCGCCCCCACGGACACGGGACGAAGGGTTCGTCCGGCTCATGAGGTCCGTTCCCTGCACCGGACGGTCATCCGGTTCGCGGGTGACTCCGGTGACGGTATGCAGCTCACCGGTGACCGTTTCACCTCCGAGACGGCGTCCTTCGGCAACGATCTGTCCACGCTGCCGGACTTCCCCGCCGAGATCCGCGCTCCCGCAGGCACCCTGCCGGGCGTCTCCTCCTTCCAGCTGCACTTCGCCGACCACGACATCCTCACCCCCGGCGACGCCCCGAACGTCCTGGTGGCGATGAACCCGGCCGCGCTGAAGGCGAACGTCGCCGACCTGCCACGCGGCGCGGAGGTCATCGTCAACACCGACGAGTTCACCAAGCGGGCGATGCAGAAGGTCGGTTATGCCGCCTCCCCGCTGGAGGACGGCTCGCTGGACGGCTACCGCGTGCACGCCGTGCCGCTGACGACGCTGACGGTGGAGGCGCTGAGGGAGTTCGCGCTGTCCCGCAAGGAGGCCGAGCGCAGCAAGAACATGTTCGCGCTGGGCCTGCTGTCGTGGATGTACCACCGGCCCACCGAGGGCACCGAGGCGTTCCTGCAGTCGAAGTTCGCCGGGAAACCCGACATCGCGGCGGCGAACATCGCCGCCTTCCGGGCGGGCTGGAACTTCGGCGAGACGACGGAGGAATTCGCCGTCTCCTACGAGGTGGCGCCGGCGGCGAAGGCGTTCCCGCCCGGCACCTACCGCAACATCTCCGGCAACCTCGCCCTGGCCTACGGCCTGATCGCCGCCTCCCGCCAGGCCGACCTGCCCCTGTTCCTGGGCTCCTACCCCATCACCCCGGCCTCCGACATCCTGCACGAGCTGTCCCGGCACAAGAACTTCGGTGTGCGCACCTTCCAGGCCGAGGACGAGATCGCCGGGATCGGCGCCGCTTTGGGCGCGGCCTTCGGCGGCAGCCTCGCGGTGACCACCACGTCGGGTCCGGGTGTGGCGCTCAAGAGCGAGACGATCGGTCTTGCGGTCTCCCTGGAGCTGCCGCTGCTGGTGGTCGACATCCAGCGCGGCGGGCCCTCCACCGGCCTGCCCACCAAGACCGAGCAGGCCGACCTGCTGCAGGCGATGTACGGCCGCAACGGCGAGGCCCCCGTACCCGTCGTCGCACCCCGCACCCCCGCCGACTGCTTCCAGGCCGCGCTGGAGGCCGCACGGATCGCCCTGACCTACCGCACCCCGGTCTTCCTGCTGTCCGATGGCTACCTGGCCAACGGCTCCGAACCCTGGCGCATCCCCGGACCGGAGGAACTGCCGGATCTGCGGGTGCAGTTCGCCACCGGCCCCAACCACACCCTGGACGACGGCACCGAGGTGTTCTGGCCCTACAAACGTGACCCGCACACCCGCGCCCGCCCCTGGGCCGTCCCCGGCACCCCGGGCCTGGAACACCGCATCGGCGGCATCGAGAAGCAGGACGGCAGCGGCAACATCTCCTACGACCCCGCCAACCACGACCTGATGGTCCGCACCCGCCAGGCCAA
Organism: Streptomyces sp. NPDC086080; assembly: GCF_044540255.1. NCBI lineage: Bacteria > Bacillati > Actinomycetota > Actinomycetes > Kitasatosporales > Streptomycetaceae > Streptomyces > Streptomyces sp. NPDC086080. Next base: position 126,394 of record NZ_JBITRU010000023.1, on the reverse strand, counting down.
GATCGACAACATCCAGGTCCCCGACCTCACCGTCGACGACCCCCACCAGGCCCGCACACTCGTCCTGGGCTGGGGCTCGACCTACGGACCCATCACCGCGGCGGTCCGCAGACTACGCACCGCCCGGACCCCCATCGCCCAGGCCCACCTGCGCCATCTCAACCCCTTCCCCCCCAACCTCGGCGCCGTCCTGGCACGCTACGACAGGGTCGTCGTCCCCGAGATGAACCTCGGCCAGCTCGCCACCCTCATCCGCGCGAAATACCTGGTCGACGCCCACTCCTACAACCAGGTCAACGGCATGCCGTTCAAGGCGGAACAACTCGCCACGGCACTCAAGGAGGCCGTCCATGCCCACTGAGGCACTGTCGCTGGTGCCGAAGGCGGACAGTCCGCTCTCGGTACGTGATTTCAAGTCCGACCAGGAAGTGCGGTGGTGCCCCGGCTGCGGCGACTACGCGATCCTCGCCGCCGTCCAGGGCTTCATGCCCCAGCTCGGCCTGGCCAGGGAGAACGTCGTCTTCGTCTCCGGCATCGGCTGCTCCTCCCGCTTCCCGTACTACATGAACACCTACGGGATGCACTCCATCCACGGCCGCGCCCCCGCCATCGCCACCGGACTGGCCACCTCACGCCGCGACCTGTCCGTATGGGTCGTCACCGGCGACGGCGACGCCCTCTCCATCGGCGGCAACCACCTCATCCACGCCCTGCGCCGCAACGTCAACCTCAAGATCCTCCTCTTCAACAACCGCATCTACGGCCTCACCAAGGGCCAGTACAGTCCGACCTCCGAAATCGGCAAGATCACCAAATCGACGCCGATGGGCTCCCTGGACACCCCCTTCAACCCGGTGTCCCTGGCCATCGGCGCGGAGGCCTCCTTCGTCGCCCGCACCATCGACTCCGACCGCAAACACCTCACCGAGGTCCTGCGCCAGGCCGCCGCACACCCCGGCACCGCTCTGGTGGAGATCTACCAGAACTGCAACATCTTCAACGACGGCGCCTTCGACCCCCTCAAGGACAGGCAGTCCGCCGACGAAGCCGTCATCCGCCTCGAACACGGCCGGCCCATCCGCTTCGGCACCGACCACACACGCGGCGTCGTCCGCGACCCGCACACCGGCGACCTGAACGTCGTCACCGTCACCCCTGACAACGAGGCCGACATCCTCGTCCACGACGCCCACAACCCCAGCCCCACCACCGCGTTCGCCCTCTCCCGCCTGGCCGACCCCGACACCCTCCACCGCACGCCCATCGGCGTCCTCCGCTCCGTCGACCGGCCCGTCTACGACACCCTCATGGCCGACCAACTCGACACCGCCGTCGAGCAGAACGGCAAGGGCGACCTCACCGCGCTCCTCACCGGCAACGACACCTGGACCGTGGAGACCTCATGACGTACGTCATCACCCAGCCCTGCGTGGATCTCAAGGACAGGGCATGCATCGACGAGTGTCCCGTCGACTGCATCTACGAAGGCCCGCGCAAGATGTACATCAACCCCGACGAATGCGTGGACTGCGGCGCCTGCGAGCCCGTGTGCCCCGTCGAGGCGATCTTCTACGAGGACTCCCTTCCCGACGAGTGGTCCGGCTATCTCACCGCGGACCGCGACGTCTTCGCCGCGACCGGGGCTCCCGGCGGTGCGAGCGGGGCGGACCCGCTGCCCCGGGACCACCCGATCGTCGAGGGAGAACCGGTCAGGACGGGCTGATCACGGAGGGGGCGGGGCCGGCGCCATGCACACTTCAGCGCGGCTTCCCTGGTCCTTCAGCGGAGTCGGAAAACATGCACACGTCAAGCGCGTGCGCCCCACAAGTGTTTCCGCAGAGCCGCCGGACACCTTGCCAGAGGATCCCTCATGCCCACCTTCACCGCTCCGTCCCCTTCCCTCCTCGGACCGCACCACCTGGTCCACAAACCGGCCAGCCCCGAAGCCTTTCTGCTGAAGGCGACCGCGCCGGTACGGCAGAACTTCGCCTTCTCCGCGGAACTCTCGGAAGAACACCCGCTGTTCGGCGATTCCGTGTCGCCTTACCACGACCTGCTGTTCCCCGTGGAATCACTGCGCCAGACCATGCTGTTCGCGGCGCGCCGGTACTTCAGGGTGCCGGAGAGCCGGCGCCCCGTGGTGGCCTCCGGCGGCGCCGCGATCACCCGGCTGGACGCATGGCGCCGCGGCGCCGTGCGGGCCGGGCTCGCGCTGGAACTCGCAGTGACGCCACTCGACATCGTGGGCGGCGTGCCGCGCGGCCTGGAGGGCAAGGCCGCCGTCTCCATCGACGGCGAGCGCTGCGGCACCGCCTCGGCTCGGCTGGTCTTCCTCGCCCAGGGCGTCCACCACAACCATCGCGAGCTCGGGCGGCGGCAGAGCGAGGAGTCGCCGGCGGCCGGGGACGGTGATCCGGCCTCCCCCGGCGTGCCGCTGCCCGAACAGGTGGGTCACCGGGACGGCCGCAACGTCCTGGTCGGTCTGCCCGAGCACACCGAAGCGGACGGCGAGGAGGGGCTGGCCTTCCCCATCGACGCCAGGGCGGCCGCCGGGCTGCGGCTCGGGGTCCCGGACTCGCCGGACGAGGTGCCGCCGATGCTGTTCCTGGAGGTGTCCCGCCAGGTCGGGCTGCTCGCCGCGGCGGAGCTGCGCGGCTTCGTCCCCTCGCACGCCGTGCTGTCCCGCTGGCAGGCCTCGTTCCGCGGCTTCGCCGAACCCGGACTGCCGCTGCACTGCACGGTTCGTGAGGGGGTGCGCCGCACGGACGGACGGGTTTCCCGGGACGCGGCCGGCCGCCCGGTGGTCGACCTGCGGCTGTCGTTCCTCCAGGGCAGCCGGGTCGTGGCCCGTGTCTCCGCCTCCGTGCTGCAGGATTGCTGAGGCGCGCCATGAGATACAGAGTCCTCGGCCCCGTGCACATGGCACCTCGTACACCGTCCGCGGCCAAGCCGCGCGCGGTCCTCGCCACCCTGTTGGTGCAGAGCAACACGGTGGTGTCGACCCATACTCTGATCGACGAGTTGTGGGGCGCCGAACCGCCGCGCACGGCCACCACCACCCTCCAGGTGTACGTGTCGCAGCTGCGCAAGGCCCTGCTGGAGGACACCGGTGAGGCCGTGGTGGAGGCGGGCGCGCCGCAGCCTCTGCTGACCCGGTCCCCCGGTTATCTGATGCGGGTCGCCCCGGAGGAACTGGACCTGACCGTCTTCGAGTCGCTGCGGGCCGAGGGCCGGGCCGCGTACGGCCGGCACGACTACGAGGCCGCCTCGCAGGCGCTGAGCCGGGCACTCGGGCTGTGGACGGGACCCGCGCTCTCGGGCATACCGCACGGCCCCTCGCTGGGGACCTCCGCGATCAGACTGAACGAACTGCGCGCCGAGGTGCTGGAGCAGCGGATCTCCGCCGATCTGCGGCTCGGGCTGCACCACGAACTGGTCGGCGAGCTGATGGCCCTGGCGCACGAACATCCGCTGCGCGAGACGCTGCACTGTCATCTGATGGTGGCGCTCTACCGTTCGGGCCGGCAGTTCGACGCCCTGCAGGTCTATCACCGGGCGCGGCGGTCGCTGGTCGACGAACTGGGGGTGGAACCCGGCCCGGCGCTGAGCAGACTGCAGGAACGGATCCTGGCCTGTGACCTCTCGCTGGCCTGGCGCGGCGAGCCCGCGCGCCGGCTCGTTCCCGTCGGCGCATCCGGCGACCGCCCGGCCGGCGGGTCCGCGGACGGCGGCCGGAGTGCCGGGCCCACGGTGTGGCTGCCGCCGGCCGTGGCGGACTACACCGGACGCGAGGACCAACTGGCCTTCGGCAAGCGGCTGCTGGCGGGTAATCAGCCCGGGCCCGACAAGGTGCTCGTGGTGTCCGGACGGGCGGGCGTCGGAAAGACGGCGCTGGCCGTGCGGCTGGCCCACGACGCCGCCGAGCGGTTCCCCGACGGACGGCTCCTGGTGACGTTGCGGGACGCCGGCGGGCGGGCCGTCGAGCCGCGGACCGCCCTGGCGACCCTGCTACGACGGCTGCGCGGGCCCCGGGCGACGGCAGCCGGCCCGGGAACGGACTCCGGCGCGCAGCCGCTGCCGTCGTCCGAGGCGGAACTCGCGGAACTGCTGCACGCGCGCACCGAGGGCCGCAGGATGCTCATCGTCCTGGACGACGTCGTCTCGGAGGCGCAGATCCGGCCGGTGCTGTCGGCTGTGCCGGACAGCACCGTGATCCTGACGAGCCGGCATGTGCTCGGCGCGCTGGAGAGCGTGCAGCATCTGACCCTCGACGTGCTCGCCCCGGGTGAGGCCGAGGCGCTGCTGGCCTCGTGCGGCGGACAGCGGATGCGGGAGGACCCGGAGGCGGCGGCGGAGATCGCCCGGCTCTGCGGCTGGCTGCCGCTGGCCCTCCGGGTGGCGGCCGCCGGGCTCTCCGCCCGCCCGCACTGGACCGCCGCCGGGCTCGCCCAGCGGCTGCGTGACGAGCGGACCCGGCTGGCCGCGCTCGCCCTGGGCGACCTCGACGTACGCAGCAGTCTGCTGACCGCCTACCGCGACGTGGACGAGGAGACGAGGCACGCCTTCCGGATCCTGGGACCGGCCTCGCTGCCCGACTTCGCCCTGTGGAGTGCGGCCGCGCTGCTCGGCACGGACCGGGCGGGAGCCGAGCGACTCACCGAGAGGCTGGTGCAGGCCCATTTGCTGGAGGCACGGCGGCGGCCCGGGCGACTGGAACCCGTGCGCTACGGCTTCCACGCGCTGCTGCGCTCACTGGCCCTCGAGGTGCTGGCCCAGGAGTCACCGCAGGAAGGCCCCGCGGCCGTGGAAAGGCTGTGCCGTGCCTTCCTGATCCTGGCCAGGTACGCGGACGCGCAGCTGGCGCCCGGCAGGGAGCGGCTCGGGTACGAGGTGGAGCCCCTGGCCGCGGTCTGCCCAGAGGAGGTGGTCGGCAGCGCACCCCTGCGCTGGTTCCAGGAGGAGTCCGCGGGCCTGTCGGAGGCGGTGCGGCAGGCCCATGCGGCCGGGTTGTGGAGTCTGTGCTCCGCCTTGGCGTCGGCCGCGGCCGGCTACTACGAGGCGGGTGCCCTGTGGGACGAGTGGGCCTCGACACACGACCTCGCGCTGGACGCGGCCCGCCGGTCCGGGGACATTCACGCGGAGGCCGTCATCCTGCGGTCCCTCGGTGACTTGGCCTGGCAGCGCCACCGGACCTCACTGGCGATCGCCCAGTACCGCCAAGCCTGGCAGCTGTTCACCCGTCACGGTGACCGGGCGGCGGCCGGCCGCTGTCTGTCCGCCGAGGGGGACGCCCTCCTCGGCACGGGGCGGGTCACCCTGGCCGAACAGGCCTACGCACGCGCCCTGTCGGTGAGCCGGCAGAACGGCGACCCGCGGGGCTCCGCCAAGTCGCTGCGCGGGCTGGCCCTGGTGGCGCAGCGCGAGGGCCGCCACGAGGAGGCGCTCGCCCGTCTCGGGGAGTGCGAGAGCGCCGCGCGCTCCGCCGGCGACCGCCGCTGGATCGAGTACGCGCGGCGCACGGCCTCCGAACTGCGCGCGGCAGTGGCGTCGGGGCGGTCGGCCGCGGCGTCCTCGATCCCACTCGAAGTCCGCCCCGGCGTCTGGCTCTTCCAGCCGTCGTGGCCACTCCAGAGGGCCGCGTGAGGATTCACCCGCCCGGTGCCGGGGGAGTCGCCCCGGCACCGGTCCCACCCGGTCCCACCCGGTCCGGTCCCGCCCGGGCCTGACCGAACCTCCCGCACGGACGGCGGCGCGCCGGGGATGCATCACCGCCTCGTCACCACACATCGGCCGCCGCCGTCCCCGGCTCCTCCTCCCCCAGTGCCTCCACCAGGGCGTCGACGATGCCGGGATCGAGTGCCGTACCCGCCGCCGTGTCCGCCATGGGGCCGAAGCCGGCGTCGCCGATGGCGACGGCGAGGGTGTAGCGGTCCCCGAGCGACAGGGTGTGGAAGGCCCATGCGCCGACCGTGCACGGAGCGCCGTCGGGGCGCAGCACCTCCGTGGGGGCTCGGTCCGGGCTGAAGCCGAAGTCGGTGAAGCGGAACAGCATGCCGAGGCCCATGGCCTTGGTGTAGGCCTCCTTCAGGGTCCACAGGCGGAGCACGGCGGGGTTGCGCTCCGCGGCCGGCATGGCCTCGATCCGCTCCGCCTCGTACGGGGTGCACACGTGCCGGCCCAGTCCGGGACCGTACAGGACGCGGTCGCCGGGCTCGGCGTCGACGCCGATGACGCCGCCGACGGCCAGGCCGACCAGGAGCAGGTCATCGGTGTGGCTGAGGCTGATGTGCACGCCGTCGTAGCCGCGCAGGAAGGGCCGCCCGGTGAGGCCGTATCCGAGTTCGACGGACTGGGGCGGTACGCCCAGCGCGGCGGCGGCGGCGAACTTCAGCAGAACGCGGGAGGACGCGAACCGGGCGCGGACCTGAGGGTGCGTCAGCTCCAGGTAGCGCTCCCAGTCGTGGCCCAGGAGCACGCGCAGCCGCGGCACGCCCGCCCGTTGCGGCCGCCAGTCGTCCTGACGGGCCCAGAGGACGGCCGCCCCGTGCCGGTCGAGGTCAGCGCGTACTCTGCTCCAGTCCGCCGAGGGGCCGGGGATCGCGATCGGCTTCCCGAGGGTCCGGCCCGGGGCCCTGCGCCCGGGTGCCGTCATCGAAACCCTCCAACGTGTCGTGGAGATCGGACAGCACGTCGGCCGCGGCCGCGCCGTCGATCACCCGGTGGTCGAAGGTGAGGCCGAGCCGCATCATCGGCGCGGGCACCACGACGCCGTCGCGGACCACCGCGCGGTCCACGACGCGGCCTGCGCAGAGGGTCACGGCGGTGCCGCCGGCCGAATGGAAGCCGTCGACGGTCCGGTGGCCGAGCGAGCTGACCGAGACGGTGCCGAAGACTGCGGGACGCCGGCGGGGATCGCGCAGCGCCGCGGCGAAGGCGGCTCTGCCGAGCGGGACGGGAAGCCGGCCCAGCATCCGTACACCCTTGAACTCGGGCAGGTCCGCGGCCTGTTCGCCCCGGTAGCGGTCGATGCGCTCCTGGATCTCGCGCAGGCTCGCCGCCTCCAGGCCGGGCACGAGCGCCGAGAGCACGGTCCGCTCGCCCTCGACGGGCCGGTCCAGGGCGAGTTTGGCGGTGACGCCGTCGAAGAGGACGATTCTCGGGCGCCGGAACGGTCCGGGCCAGCCGGGGGCCATGACGGCGTTGGCCTCGGGGTGGCGGTCGAGGACCCGCCCGGCGGCGTACAGCAGATAGCTGACGACCGAGTAGCGGCGGCCGTTCTCACGGGCGGCGGCGCGGTGTGCCTGGACACGGGTCATGTCGACGTCGGTGTCCAGGTGCACGGGCCGCTGGGCCGCCGCCCACTCCAGGAAGTACAGGGTGTGGCGGCGGCGCCGTTCCGCGACGAGGGTGGGCCTCACCCGGTCACCGCCAGGTCGTAGATCTCCTTGAGGCTGCGGGCCTCGAAGATCCGGCCGACCGGGACCTTGCGGCTGGTGGCGAGCTCCAGCGCGGTGACGAGCTTGAGGAGGTACAGCGAGTCCCAGTCCGGGAGTTCGTCGAAGTCACAGCCCACCTGCTCGGGTTCGAGCGGCATGCCGATCTCGTCGTTGACCAGACGCACATACGCGTCGAGGGTGAAGCCGCCGGCGGCGGGGATCGCGGGGGCGGTGCTGTCCATGCTCATACCTTCTCCAGGGCGAAGCCGGCCTTGATCCACTTGCTGGACTCGACGGCGACCGCAAGGGCCCGCTCGCCGTCGGACATGCGCTCCAGCAACTTCTCGATCTGCAGGAAGGGCAGCGCGTTACCGTTGTTGCCGGTGTCCGCCACGCACGAGACCTCGGCCGCGGCCGGCACGTCGAGTTCCTCCGTGATGCGGCGGGTCATCCGGCCCGAGAGCTGGGGCGGCAGCAGGTAGTCCAGCCGGTCCGCCTCCCAGTCGAGTTCGCCGAGGATCTCCCACAGGATCTCGACGGCCATGACGGGCACGGACTCCTCGATGGCCTTGTAGTCCTCGGTGACGGCCTGCCGGTCGTCGTACCGGTCGGCGAGCCCGAACCACTCGATGACCTGACCGGGCTTGCGGCCCAGCCCGGTGAAACGGTTGAGGACGTGGCGCAGCGCGACGCGCTGTCCGCGCGGCTCGTCGGTGAGCACGGCCGCGCCCGCGCCGTCGCCGAACAGCACGTAGTTGACGAGGTCGCTGGAGGCTGCGCCGGACACGTCACGCTGGAGGTCGAGGTGCTTGCTGCACACGTCGCCGCCGAGGACGAGACCGGTACGGTACTGACCGGAGGCGATCATCGACTGGGCGACGCCCAGGGCCTGTACGGCGCCGGCGCAGCCGGACTGGAGCTGGAAGGTGGGTACCTGGTCCAGGCCGAGCTGGTCGGCGACATGGTTGACCGTGGCGGGCATCAGGGTGTCGGGCGTGGCCGTGCCGAGGACGATGAACTCGATCTCGGACGGGTCGACGCCGGGGGCGGCGAGGGCCTTCTCGGCGGCCTGTGCGCACAGGTCGGCGAGCGACCAGCGCACCACTCCGGTGCCGAGGTCCCGGGCGAAGTACCGCGTCCGGGTGCCGATGAAGACCTCGATCCAGTCCTCGTTGATACCGAGCACCTTCGCCAGGGTGGCGTTGTCCACCGGGTCACCGGGCAGAGCGGTGCCGATGGAGGCCAGATGTGTCGTCGCAGTGGTCATGCCGTCCTCTCTTCTTCCATGAGCGTCCGGTTCTCCCCCGCGTCGCCGAGACTCGCGGGAACGGGCAGCGCCGCACCGAGTTCGCGCAGGAAGGTGACGAGGTCACCGACGGAGGAGAGACGGGGCAGCAGATCCTGCACCGTCAGGGTGCCGATGCCGACGAGCCGGGCCTCCAGCCGGTTCTTGAGTTCCATGACCATGACGGAGTCGAAGCCGAGGTCCTCGTAGAGCCGGTCGTGGAGGACGACGTCTGCGTCGGTGTAGCCGCCGACCAGCCGGACGGCGCCGAGGACGGCTTCCGCGACCGGGTCCGCCGGGCCGGTGGGCGGGTCCAGGGTGAGGACGGACGCGGTGGCGGTCTCCGTCTCCCGGTGCGGTGCGAGCGCGGCGGACGCCGGCTCGGCCGCCGCGGCGGCGACCGTTCCCGGAGCCCGCACCGGGTTCCTCGCCCAATAGCGGTGTTCCGTCGAGAAGGCGTACGGCGGCAGCGGCTGGGCGACCCGTTCCCCGGGTGTGTACGCGGCATCCCAGTCGGGTTCGACGCCGCCCCGGTACAGCTCGGCGAGGGCCTCGGCGAGGTCCCGGCCTGCGGACTCGGGGCCGCGTACCGGCAGGACGTGCGCCGGGCCCGTCCCCGAGGTGGGGCGGCCGAGTCGGCGTACCATCCCGGAGAGCACCGGCTGAGGGCCGATCTCCACCAGGTGGGTCGGTCCTTCGGTGAGCAGCGCGGCGGCCGCGTCGCCGAACAGGACGGTGGCGCCGATGTGTTCCACCCAGTACGGGGCATCCATCGCCTCCCCGTCGAGCACCCGGCCGCGAACGGTCGAGTACACCGGAATCTCCGGTACTCCCCCGCCGACCTCGGTGGCGATCGCCTCGAAACGGGCCAGCACGGGCCGCATCAGCGGCGAGTGGAAGGCGTGGGAGACCTGGAGCCTGCGGGTGCTGAGCCCCTGGGCCTGGATCTCGGCGCCGATCCGTTCCAGCGCCTCCAGGTCCCCGGAGAGCACGGTGGAGGTCGGGCCGTTGATCGCGGCCACGCCGACCAGCGGTTCCGGTGCGATCCGCTCCTCGAGGTCCTCCCTGGCGGCCTTGACCGCCAGCATGCCTCCGCCGGCGGGGAGTTCCTGCATCAGGGCGCCGCGGGCGGTGACCAGCCGGGCGGCGCCGTCCAGCGGGAGCGCCCCGGCCAGGACGGCGGCGGCGAACTCGCCCACGCTGTGGCCGAGGAGCATCCCGGGGCGGACGCCGAGTTCCTCCAGGGTCCGGCCCAGGGCGTAGCCGACGGCGAACAGGGCGGGCTGTGTCCACCGTGTGCTGTGGACCGCCTCGTCACCGGCGAGGACCAGGTCGCGCACGGACCGTCCGGTGTGCGGCAGCAGCGCGGCGTCGGCCTCGTCGAGGAAGTGCCGGTACAGCGGCGACTGTTCGTACAGGGCGGCGGTCATCCGGGGATGCTGCGAGCCCTGACCGGTGAACAGGAACGCGACGCGGGGCCGGCCGTCGGGGCTGCCGGAGAGCCGGGCCAGCAGCCCGGGGTCGGTGGCGGCCTCGCGCAGCCTGGCGACGAGTTCACCGGTGTCGCCCGCGACGGCCGCGAAGCGGTGGCGGTGCCCGGCCTTGACGCGGTTGCCGGCCCGGGCCAGCGGGCCCAGCGGTACGCGGCGGGCCGCCGCCGCGTCGGCCTGGGCCAGCAGGTTGCGGCGCAGCGCGTCGGTGTTCGGCGCGGTGAGGGTGAACACGGCGGCGCCGATGCCGCCCACGGGGGCGTCGTCCTCGGGCCGGGGACGGGCTGCCTCGGGGGGCGCGGACTCCAGGACGGCGTGGGCGTTGGTGCCGCCCATGCCGAAGCTGCTGAGTCCGGCGACGGCGGGTCCTGCGGGCAGCCGCAGCGGTGCCTTGAGGAGCCGCAGCCCGTGGTCGCGCAGCTTGAGCCGCTTGTTCTCCTTGGCGGCGAAGCGACTGGCGGGGACCATCCGGTGGTGCAGGGACAGGGCGACCTTGATCAGTCCCGCGATGCCGGCGGCGCCCTCGGTGTGGCCGAGGTTGCCCTTGACCGAGCCGAGCGCCATGGGTGTGCCGGCGCGGCCCGCGTGGTGGTGGCCGAGTGCCTTGATCTCCATCATGTCGCCGAGGCCGGTGCCGGTGCCGTGTGCCTCGGTGAAGGCCACGTCGGCGGGCTCGACCCCCGCCCTGCGGTAGGCGGCGGCGAGTACGTCCTGCTGGGCCCAGCGGTTGGGCGCGGTCAGCCCGTTGCTGCGGCCGTCCTGGTTGACGGCGATGCCGCGGATGACGGCGTACACGCGTTGCCCGTCGGCGATCGCGTCCCGCAGTCTGCGCAGCACGATCACGCCGACGCCCTCGCCGCGGCCGATGCCGTCGGCCTCGGCGCTGAAGGGCTTGCAGCGCCCGTCGGGGGCGGAGAGCCCGGCCTGGGTGTAGAAGATCGACAGGGCCGGGGTGAGGGCCACGTTGACACCGCCGACGAGGGCGTGGTCGCACTCCTCGGACAGCAGGGCGTTCACCGCGAGGTGCGCGGCGACCAGCGAGGAGGAGCAGGCGGTGTCGACGGCGAGACTGGGACCCTTCAGGTCGAGGTGGTACGAGATCCGGTTGGCGGTCATGCAGTAGCCGTTGCCGGAGCCGACCTGGGCGGTGACGTTGGCGTAGTCGGTGAGGTGCAGCTGCGCCCACTCGTTGCCCATGATGCCGACGAAGACCCCGGTCGGGGTGCCGGCCAGGCTGCGCGGCGGGATGCCGGCGTCCTCGACCGCCCGCCACGCTGACTGCAGCAGCAGCCGCTGCTGGGGGTCCATGGCGGCCGCCTCGCGCGGCGAGATGGTGAAGAACTCGTTGTCGAAGGCGTCCGGGTCGGCGATGAAGCCGCCCTCGGTGGTGTTGGTGTGTCCTTCTTCCCCGGCCTGGGAGTAGAACTCCTTGGCGTCCCACCGCTGCCCGGGCACCTCCCCCACCCCGTCCGCGCCGCGCATCATCAGGTCCCAGTAGGCGCCGGTGTCGGGCGCCCCCGGGAATCTGCAGTCGATGCCGACGATGGCTATGGGCTCCATCAAGCGCCGCCGTCCTTCGGGGCGGCCGCGGCGAACTCCTCCATGAGGTGGCCGGCGAGCGCGTGGACGGTCGGGTAGTCCCAGGCGGCCGTGGGCTCCATCACGAGGTCGAAGTCGTCCTCGATGTCTCCGCACAGGCTGAGGGCGGCGACGGAGTCGAGGCCGTACTCCGCGAGGGGGACGTCCGGGTCGATCTCGGCGGGCTGCCGCTTGAGGTAGAGGGCGATGCGCTCGGCCAACCACATGGTCAGAGACTCGGTGGTGTGTCCGGTGGTGTGTCCGGTGGTCGGAACGGGCATGGTGCACTCCTCGGCGGGGTGAGCGGATTCGCTTGCTGTGCGAGGGCCGCGCCGGCCGTGGTGGGCCGGGCCGGGGTCCTCGGGTACCGGCTGGTGTCGGTCAGCCGGTGAGCGGGGTGTCGTACAGGTCGTAGCTGCTGCGCGCATGGAACCTGCGCAGCACCTCCTCGTGCATCCGGGCTTCGACGGACGCGGGGAGCGCGGCGGGCCGGCGGCCGAGCCGTCGGGCGAGCCGGTGCAGTGCGGCGGCGAGCCAGGCGGGGTCGGCGAGGAACGTGTCGCCTCCGTCGCGGGCCGCCTGCTGCCAAACACCGATCGCCGACGCGGCGGCGAGCAGGTGGGCGTAGCGGTCGGCAAGGGCGAAGGCGGCGGGGCCGGCGAGCGCCGTGCGGTCCTGGGGTGCGAGCGCGCGGCTCGCCTCCTGGACCTGCCGCAGCTCGTCCACCAGCGTCAGCGCGAGCCCCTGCACGGCCCGCTCCTCGGGTGCCGCGCCGGGCAGTTGGTCCACGGCGGCGACGAGTGTGGCGCTGAGCCCGTCCCGTCCGCTCGCCAGGCCGAGCCGGTCGAAGGGGATGTCCGGGAGCTCCCCGAGCGGCCGGAAGAGTTCCCCGGGTGCCGGTTCGTCGGTGAACCAGGAGCGCCGGGCGAGCCGGGACAGCTGGGGGATGATCGTGGCCTGGCAGGCCGCGGAGCCGGCGTGGCCGAGGCTGAGCACCGGCAGGTCGCGGAGGTGCTTCTGGAAGATGCCGTGCTCGCCGTCGCGGATGTAGAAGCGGGCCCCGAGCACGATGGAGAGTTCGTGCATGGTGTCGGTGAGCAGCCGCGGGACGAGGTACTTGGTGGCGGCGGCGAAGACGCTGGTCTGCTCGGGGAGCAGGTGCACCGCCCGGGTCGCGGCCAGGGAGAGTGCGTCGCAGGTCAGCAGGTCGGTGAAGGCCCCGGACAGGGTGGCCCTGGCGTGCGGGATCTCCATGACGGTCTTGCGGTAGAGGCGTCGGCCGAGTGCGAAGCGCACGACGGTCCGCAGGGCCGTGTCGGTGGTGCCGACCGCCATGCCGGGCAGCGCGGCCCTGGTGACCTGGAAGGCGCGCAGCGCGGTTTCGACTCCCTTGCCTCTCTCGCCGACGAGGGCCGAGGCGGGCACGGGTGTGTCGTCGAACCGGAGTCCGGCCAGGCGGCAGCCTCGCACGCCGACGGTGTCGTAACGGGGCAGTACCCGCCAGGTGTCCGTGTCGAGCCCTTCGGGCTCGACGAGGAGCACGGAGTGGCTGCGGCTGCCCGGTGCGGGGTCGGTGCGGCTGAACAGGACCCAGGCGTCCGCGCGGTGGACGTTGTTGATGACCTGCTTGGAGCCGTTCAGCAGATATCCGCCTCCCTGCGCGGGGCGGGCCTCGAACTCGTTGCGCACGAAGTCGTTGCCGTGCGCGAGTTCGTGGTAGGCGACCGAGATCCTGCCGCCGCGGGTGAGGATCCGCGCGACGCGTTCACGCTGCGCGGCGTCCCCGGCGGCCCAGACGTTCACGGCGGCCATGAAGGAGGTCATGCCGTAGCCGAGGCCGAGGGCGACGTCGCGGCGGAACACCTGCCGCATGACGCGGATCAGGGTGTCGAGCCGCTCCAGGCGGCCGCCCTCGGCGGGCGGCACGAACTCGGCGCCGAGCCCGAACTCGTCGAGGGCGTGCTCGCCGGCCTCGGAGAGCACACCGGCCTCGTCCGCCTCGAGCAGCCGGGTGTAGGACAGTTCGTTGCTCTCGTCGGTGGGGTCGCCCAGCAGTCGGTCCAGTTCGGCCACGCGCGCCGCGGCCCGCGCCTCCTGGCCGGCCGTCCCCTGGCCGTCCCGTAGGGCGGCGGTCGCCGGGTGCGCGCCCTGGGGCTCTGTGCCGATCATGACGTCCTCTCCGTCTCTTTGGCGGCCGCCTCGGGCGTCGCGGGCTGCCGCTCCGGGCCCCGCTGCGGCAGCAGCGAGAACAGCCGGCCCGAGGAGCGGGCCGCCCGCAGGGCGCCGAGCAGTTCTTCGTACGTCTCCTGTCCGGCCGCCGCCGGTTCGCCGAGGCGGACCAGCAGCCGGTCGAGAGCCGTGTGCAGCCACAGGGCGTCGCGCCACAGCGCCCCGGTGCCGGGGTCGTCGCGGACGTGGTCGCTGCTGTGCGCCCACAGGCCCAGGCAGGCCGCCCCCGCCCAGCACAGGGCGTAGCGGCACGCGACCTCGAAGGCGGCGGGCGGGACCTCGGTGAGGACGCTCCTGTACTCCTCCATCTCGGCGTGCACCGCGGTGGTGACGGCGAGCAGCCGCTGCGCGGCCTCGGCCACCGGGGCGAGTGCGGGATTCAGTGCCGCGCGCCTGTCGATCTCGTCGACGGAGGCGGCGAGCCCCGCCATGACTCCGCTGCCCTGCCGGGCGACCAGCGACAGCTTCGAGGGGTCCAGAGGCGGCAGCGGTGCGCCGAGGTCGCAGGCGATGTCGCTGCCCGCCGTGTCGCCGGTGCCCCGCCCGAAGCCGCGGACCAGTGAACGGAACTGGTTGACCAGGGAGTTGAGGTTGACCAGGGTGTTGCCGTCGAAGAGCCCGACGAGGCGGTGGTCGCGCTCGAGCTTCTGGAACCGGCCGTCGGCGTAGACGCCCTTGAGGAAGGCGCGGGCGCCGAGCAGCCCCTTCAGATCGTCGAGGACCTGGTCGGTGGAGGTGGGCAGCAGGTACTTGGTGACGGCCGAGGTGACGCTGAGTTCCGCCGTCTGGGCCTGTACGGCGCGGGCGGCGACCAGGCTGACCGCCTCGTGCATCAGTACGTCGGCGGCGGCGCCGGCCAGCACCTTCCGGGCCTGCGGAAGATCGATCAGCCGTCGGCCGTACAGCTCGCGCTCCTCGGCGAAGTCCAGCGCGAGCCGCAGCCCGTGGTCACCGGCGCCGAGCGACAGCGCCGCGATCATGGCGCGGGTGATCTGGAGCGCCTTCAGCACGATCTCCAGGCCGGCGCCCTCGGCACCGACGAGGGCGCTGCGCGGCACCCGGGCGCCGTCGAGGACGATGCCGGAGATGTCGGCGCCGCGGATGCCGTGGGTGCGGATCTTCGGGAGGTGGCGGAAGGTGCCCTCGTCGAGTTCGCGCTTGTCCACGAGGAGGACGCTGAGGCCGCGCGGCCCCCCGTCCGGATGCGTGCGGGTCAGCAGCGACAGCACCGACCCCCGGGTGGCGTTGTTGATCAGCCACTTCTCGCCGCTGACCAGCCAGTGGTCCGCGGTGTCGGGCGCCTTCTCGTCGGTGCGCACCTCAGTGGCCAGCAGGTCGCTGCCGTGCTCGCGTTCGGTGAGGCCGAGGGAGACCGGGACCCCGGCCATGATGTCGGCGCCGAGCGCGGCCCCCTGCTCCGCGGAGCCCGCCACCCATACGCACACCCCGCCGAGGTAGGTCTTGGCGTGGCCGATGGCGCAGGTCATGTCGCGGCGGGCGACGGTGCGGACGAGCTGGAGCACCTGCTCGTAGTCGCGCAGCCTGCCGCCGTGCTCGACCGGTACGTAGTGGTCGGGCAGACCCCACTCCTGGAAGCGGCGGACGATGTCGGCGGGGAACTCCTCGTTGTCGTCGAGTTCCATGCAGCGCGCGTAGGTGAAGAGCTCCCCGGGATCGTCGGGGTCTCCGAGGAAGCGGTCGAGTTCCTCTGCGAGTCGGTAGGGCGGGTGTTCCATGTCAGACCACCGATTCCAGGGACCGGGCGCCGGCGTCGGCGGGGTCGCCTGCCTCGGCGGATGCGATCAGTTCGCGGACGGCCGGCTCCAGGACCTCGTGCAGCGCGGCGATCCCGCCCTCGAGGAACAGCTTGCGCATCAGGGTCCGCTGGATCTTGCCGCTGGTGGTCTTGCAGATCGTTCCGGGGCGGACCAGCAGGACGTTGCCGGCCGGAACGCTGAACTCCTTGCTGATGAACCTCTGGAGGCCGGAGGCGAGGGTGTGCAGGTCGGTGGAGAGTTCGGCGGGCCGGATCTCCTGGACGACCACCAGGTGTTCACGGTCGGTGTCGACGGCGAAGACGGCGCCCCCGCCGATGCGGAACACCTTGTCCGTCAGCTGGACGGCGCGTTCGACGTCCTGCGGATAGAGGTTGCGGCCCGCCAGGATGACCATCTCCTTGAGCCGGCCGGTGACGTAGAGCTCGCCGTCCTTCAGGACACCCATGTCACCGGTGCGCAGCCAGCCGCCGCCGTCGTGGCCGCCCATGCCGTCGGAGATCGCCGCGTCGAAGATCTCCTTGTTGGTCTGCGGCCGCTTCCAGTAGCCGGAGGCGACGCTGTCGCCCTTGAGCCAGATCTCGCCGACGTGCCCCTGGGACTTCTCGACGTGGGTCTCCGGGTCGACGATGCTGATGTCGAAGTCCCGCGTGATCCCGCTGCTGACGAGGGAGCGGGTGGAGCCGTCCTCGCCCGGATCGGCCAGTTCGCCGCGCTCCAGGGCCTCGGCGTCGACGTCGAGAACGCGCGGGGCGGCGTTGCGCGGGGTGCCGGAGACCAGCAGGGTCGTCTCGGCCATGCCGTAGCAGGGGAACATGGTCTCGGGGCGGAATCCCGCCGGTGCGAAGCGCTCGGTGAAGGCACGGATCGTCTCGGCCCTGACCGGTTCGGCGCCGTTGTTGGCGCCTGTCCAGGTGGACAGGTCGAGTGTCTCCAGCTGTGCGTCGGTGACCCTGCGCACGCACAGGTCGTACGCGAAGTTGGGGCCGCCGCCGCTGGTGATTCCGTAGTCGCCGATCATCTTCAGCCAGCTGTAGGGGCGCTTGAGGAAGGTGAAGGGGGCCATCAGGATGCCGGGGGTGCCCAGGTAGAGCG
This sequence comes from Streptomyces sp. NPDC086080, assembly GCF_044540255.1. Classification (NCBI taxonomy): domain Bacteria; kingdom Bacillati; phylum Actinomycetota; class Actinomycetes; order Kitasatosporales; family Streptomycetaceae; genus Streptomyces; species Streptomyces sp. NPDC086080. The sequence continues at coordinate 109,506 of NZ_JBITRU010000023.1, read as the reverse complement.
GGTGGAGGATGTGACCGATCAGGCCCATGTCGTGGTAGAAGGGCAGCCAGCCGCCGCACACGGTCTCCGGGCCGGTGCCCATCGACCGCTGGATCGCCGCCTGGTTGGCGAGCAGGTTGCGCTGCGAGACCGCGACCCCCTTGGGTTCGCTGGTCGAGCCGGAGGTGTACTGCAGAAAGGCCAGGCTGTCCGGAGTGAGGGAGGGCGCGTGCCAGGCATCCGCGTCACCCTGCGCCGGATCGTCCGTGGCCAGGCACGGCACGTCGGTGAAGCCCGCCTCGGCCAGCCAGGCGGAGATCTGGGGGGCGTTGGCCGAATCGGTGAGCACGGCGCACGCCTCGGCGTCGCGCAGGATGCCGGAGACCCGGGCGAAGTGCTGGCCCTGCTCGGCGGGCAGCGGTCCGGGCACGGCCACGGCACCGGCGTACAGGCAGGCGGTGAACGCCTTGATGAAGTCCAGGCCCGACGGGTACAGCAGGAGGACCTGGCGGTTCGTGGCTCCGCGTTCCTGGAGCCAGGACGCGATCCGGCGCGCCTCCTGGTGGAGCCCTGCGGACGTGAGGTGCTGCGGCACCGAGCCCTGGGCGTCGTCCGGCAGGAAGATGAAGGCATCCGCGGCGCTGCGGGCTTCGGTGCGCTCCAGAACCAGTTCTGTGAAGGTTCGGAAGTTCGTCAACGTCTTTCCCTGACCTCTCCGAGATCCGCTGGCGTGGCGCCGGCACGGGTTGCTCTGACATCACGATCGTCGTCCGGGGCACTAAGGAGACGCTTGTGCGTTCCCGGTACACGGTGGGGTGGTACGGGGCCCGCGCGGCCGGGCGTGGGGCCGGTCGGGCGCGCGGCGGACGGCGTCCCGGTGACCGGCGGGCGGTCGGCACGGGGCTGCCCGGTGCGGGCCGGGGCTGCCAGGGCTGCCGCGGTCATCTCGAGGCGTTCCCGAAGCCCGCGTCGAGGGCCACGTGCCCGGGCACGTCGGGCAGCCGGGTGAGCGCGTGCCGGAACTCGACCGTGCCGTCCGCCGATTCGGCGACCCGCTCGAAGCCGAGCGACGGATAGAAGTCGCGCACCTTGTGGTTCTTGGCGGTGGGCCGGTAGCTCGCGCGTACCTCGGCCGCACCCGAGTCCACGGCGTGCTCCAGCAGCGCGGCCATCGTGGCCTGCTCGATGCCGCGGGCGAAGACCCGGCAGCTGAGCAGCATGTTGTCGATGCGCAGGGCCTCGTCCTGCCGGTGTGCGAAGAGGGCGCCGACGACCCCGTTGTCGCCGAAGCGGTCGCGGGAGCGCACGGCCAGCACCAGGTGGCCCGGCGAGTCGAGTCGCTCACGGACGTCGGACGGCTGGAGCCGGCGGGTGGTGAGGTTGAACTGGTTGGTGCGCAGGGTGATCTGGGCGACCCGGGCCACTTCGTGGTCGCGTACCGGGGCGATCTCGACCTTCACGCCGAGGGCGCGCAGGTACTCCTCCATCGAGCCGGTGGTCTCCTGGAGGTCCTGCCGCTCCGCCTCCTGGCGGTACTGCACGGCGCGGCCCCGGTCCTCGGTCGTCAGTTCCCGTACGTCGAACCAGCCGTCGGCGAGCAGCCGGTCGATGTGCAGCGCAGGTTCCTCGTCGAGCCCGATCACGGCGATCTCGGGGAGCGAGGAGGCGACCAGGCCGCGTTCGAAGGGCGAGTCGTCGGCGAAGACGAAGCTGTCGGTACCGAGGTTGAGCCGGGCGGCGATGTCGCGGATGTTGCCGTCCTTGGGTTCCCAGTCGGCGCTGACCCGGACGAAGTCGGCCTCGCGCAGGGTCATGTCCGGGTGGTCGCGGAGCACGTCCAGCACCGGCTCGCGGTCGTTCTTGCTGCACACCGCGAGCAGCACGCCCTGGCCGCCGATCTGCTTGACCACCCGCTGGAACCGGCCGAAGGCCTCACCGCGGTAGGTGGTGGCGGCGGCGATGCCGTCGGGTCCGTCGTCGCCGAGGATGCCGTCCCAGAGGGTGTTGTCGAGGTCCAGGACGAGCAGCTTCCTGGCCCTGCCGCGCAGCGTCCGCAGCAGGTGGGCGGCCTCGCGCGCGTACCGGGCGAGTACCTCCTCGCCGAGGTGCGCCTTGGCGTAGGCGGCGAGCCGGGGGTCGCGGACCGGTCCGCCCTCGGCGACCAGCGGCTCCAGGTCGACGATGTGCAGCCGCGGGTGCGCGGCGGCGAGCCGCAGCAGCCCGGCGTTGAACTCTCGCCAGAGAGCCGACAGTTCGGTTCGGGAGCGATGGTCGACCAGTTGATGGGTGTGGGTACGCAGCAGCGGCAGGGTGTTGAACACCAGGGTGCCGGTGCCGTGCTCGTCGTAGTGGGCGGCCAGCCGGTCGAGGAGCCCGAGTTTGGCGGCGGCGGCCTTGCCGACGTCCTCCGCGCCCCAGGGCAGGGGCAGTTCGTCGAAGACGATCTGGGCGTCGAGGAGGCACAGAGCGAGTTCGGTGCCGGGTGCGTAGACGTCGCTGCCGGTGTCCCGCAGATCGCGCTGCCAGGAGTCGTGGTCGCCGGTCCTGACCCGCGACGGGATGCCGTGGCGGGCCAGTTCGGCGGTGAGCGGTGCCGTCAGCCCGTCGAGTGTGCCGTGTCCGGTGACGGCGACGGTGGCGGGCACCACGGTGGGATGCCGCTGTACGACGTCCTCGGGGGCGACCTTGGCGAGCAGTCGGCCCGCGCGCGCGAGCAGGCTGAACGCATCGTCGGACTGGGCGAGTTCAGCGAGGAGTCCGGACACCGACGGGTACTCGTCGGCGAGCCTCTTCTCGCCGTGCAGGGCGCGCAGCCGGTCCAGGGGGCCGGCGGGCGCCGTGTGCCCCGGGCCGGACGTCTTCACTGCTGTGCTCACGGTTCTGTTCGCCTCTCTGCCGGAGCGGGCGGGCTGTCCGGAGCTTCGGCCCCGGCCCTAAAGACGGGCTTGCGCCCGGCCCGTCCCCGGTGGCACGCGGTGCCCCGCAAGAGGTGCTTTAGGCAAGGTGCGGACCATCGGCGGACCATGACCTCGTCCGAAAGGCAGCAGTGACGATGACAACTGAGCTGACCGCAGAGGTATGCGTGGTCGGGGGAGGCCCGGCGGGGCTCACGCTGGCCGTGGAACTCGCGAAGCGTTCGGTGTCCGTCGTGGTCCTGGAGCAGAGCGGCCACTTCGACCGGTCGTTCCGGGGCGAGTCCGTCTCCCCGGACTCGGTGTGGCTGCTCGACCGGCTGGGCGTGCTCGACCGGCTCGAGGGCGCCTACCAGCAGATGCACCGCATGGAGATCGTCGACTCCGGCCGCACGGTGCTGCGCGCCGACTTCCGGCGCTTCCCGTACCCTCACCCGTATCCAGTGGAGATGCCCCAGCCCGCTCTGCTGTCGGCCCTGGCCTCGCTCGGTCAGGAGAAGTACTCGGACCACTTCACCCTGGTGCGCCGGGCGACGGTGAACCGCCTGGTGCGTGCCGGGGGTGACAGCGGTCCGGTCAAGGGGGTGACGGCGCGCACCCCGGAGGGCGAGATCACGGTGCGGGCGGCCCTCACGGTGGGTGCGGACAGCCGGTTCAGCAAGGTCCGCGAGATGTCGGGCCTGTCCTACACGAAGCTGCCGCTGGACCGTGACGTGGTGTGGCTGAAGCTGCCGTTCCCGCCCGAGTGGGACGACCGTACGTATCGCATCCGGATCAACGGCGATCAGCACGGGCTGTTCATCCCGACACGCCCGGACAGTGTGCGCGTCGGTTTCAACATCCCCAAGGGCGGACTGAAGGAACTGCGCGCCCAGGGCCTGCCCGCGCTGTACGAGCGGCTGGACCGGCTCGCTCCCGAGCTGTCCGGGTCGGTGCGCAGCGAGATCCGCTCCTGGTCCGACACCACACTGCTGGACATCTTCACCGCACTGGTGCCCCGCTGGTCCATGCCGGGCCTGGTCCTGATCGGCGACGCCGCGCACACGCTGACTCCGATCCTCGGACAGGGCGTCAATCACGCGATCATCGACGCGGTGACGCTGGCCCCGCTGGTTCGTGACGCGTTCGACCAGGGCGGGAGCGAGGCCGCGCTGCTGCGGGCGAGCCAGGCGTTCCAGCGGTCGCGGGAGGCGTCCGTCGACAAGTCGCGCGGTCTGCAGCTGCGGCAGGAGCGGCTGTTCGCCCTGCACGGCGCGGGCGGTGTCTTCCGCCGCTCGCTGTACCGGGTGGTCGATCAGAGCCAGAAGCTGAAGGAGAAAGTGCTGGGAGGCGCGTACTTCCAGTTGCAGAAGCCCGGGCCGCACGCCGTGGAGGCGCAGTCGTCCGCCACACGGGGTGTGACCGGTCTGCCCGGAGACCGCTGAGGGCCGGGCGCACCGCGCACGGCCACGGCCCGCACGAAGCGTACGGGCCGTGGTCTTCTTCGTGCCCGCCCCCGGGGGCCGGCCGCCCCGCCGGGGTGGGGCCCTTTCCGGCCGCCGGCCGGGCCGGGGCGGGGCCGTCCCGGACGGGCCCGTCGTGCCGCCGCCCGGCCGTCACCTAAGGACGGCCGGGCGGCGCTCTGCGGGGTCCGTCACCAGGTGACGGGCAGCCGGGTCAGGCCGTGCACCATCATCCCGGTCGTCAGTTCCAGGGCGCCGACCTCCTCCGCGAGCCGCAGGCCCGGGAAGCGGTCGAGCAGCGAGGAGATGACGATCTGCAGCTCCGCCCTGGCCAGCGCGGCGCCCAGGCAGAAGTGCGGGCCGTGGCCGAACGCGAGGTGGTTGACGGCGTCGGGCCGGGTGGGATCGAACTCGTCCGCCGACGCACCGGCGAAGCGCGCGGGGTCCTGATTGGCGGAGCAGACCGCGGCCAGGACGGCGCTGCCCTCAGGGATGACGGTGCCGCCGACCTCGACGTCCTCCAGGGTGATCCGCAGCGGGCCTCCGTCGCCGATCGGGTTGACGCGCAGCAGTTCCTCGATGGCGTGGTCGATCATCTCGGGGTGCTCGCGCAGCGTGGCCATGTGCTCCGGATGGCGCAGCAGGGTCAGGACCATCTTGCCGATCATGCTGACGGTGGTCTCGTGGCCGGCGACGAGGATGGTCGCCGCCATGACGATCAGCTCGTACTCGTTGAGGCTGCCCTCCTCGTCGTGGGCGGCGACGAGCGCCCCCATCAGGTCGTCCGTCGGCTCCTCCCGCTTGCGCTTGACCAGTGCCGCCAGGTACTCGATCATCTGCTGGCGCTGGGCGGCGGTCTCCTCCGGGGTGTGCGCGGTCAGCGAGACGAAGGCGTCCGACCACTCGCGGAACCGGTCGCGGTCCTCGAAGGGCACACCGAGCAGCTCGCAGATCACCATCACCGGCAGGGGGAAGGCAAGGGCCGTGTTGAGGTCGACCGGCCCGTCGGACTGCTCCATGGCGTCCAGCAGACCGTCGGTCAACTCCTGGATCCGGGGACGCATGTTCTGCACGCGGCGGGCGGTGAACACGCGGGAGACGAGCCTGCGCAGCCGGGTGTGCTCGGGCGCGTCCGTGGTGAACAGGCTGCCCGGAACGGGGGGTGTGGCGGTGAGCTGCGGCGCGCCGGGGGCGATGGTGGCGGCCCGGCTGAACCTGGCGTCCGCGAGAACGGTGCGCACGTCGTCGTAGCGGGTCACCACGTAGCCCTCGTCGCCGCTGGGCAGCCGAACGTGGGCGACGGGGCACTTGGCCCTCAACTCTTCGTAGACGGGGGGCACTTCGACGGCGGAAGGGCGGTGGAACGGGTAGTCCAGTATGGGTCGGCCGGCCTCCGGCCCGTCGTGCGTCGTCTCCGTCGTATCCGTTGTGTCCGTCGTTTCCATGCGTTTCCTCCGGCAACCGGTGCTCAGCGGGTACTTGTAGGCGGCGGTCCGGGTGTCCGACGCGCGGCGAGAGGCGCTGTCGGGGGACCCGGACGAGCCTCGCAGCAAGGGCTTGCGCGGGGCCAAAGCGCCGCGGACGCGGAACGGCCCACGTCCCCTCCGGGGGACGGTGGGCCGCCGTCGTGCGTCGTCGCCGTGGGTCAGCGCTGCCAGCCGTCAGCGGTGCGCAGGCCGAACCCGAGGGCCCGGTCGGAGGCGATGTGCAGCATCCAGGCCAGGCCGAAGGTGAACAGGGGGACGGCGACCTCCCGGGAGTGGGGCACCAGGCAGGTGAGCATGACGGCGAGGGCCACGGCGGGCCGGTGTACGAGGTTGTAGACCGGAACGGTCTTCCGGGGCAGTTGGCCGTGCCCGTGCAGGCCGGAGGCGCCGACGAGGAACGACAGGTCGGGTGCGACGACACCGGCGGCCGCCGCGGCGATCGTCCATCCGCCGTACTTCACCGCCTCGAACACGACCCAGATCAGCAGGAGGGCGGACAGCAGCCCCCAGGCGACCCGGGCCGGCCGTGAGGCCGAGCTCCGGACGGCGCCCTCCGCGGCGTCGTGTGTCACGGGACGTGCTCCTCTCGCGCTGGATCCGCGCACAGTTCGGGGCGGCACCCGCCGGGAGCGGCCGACGCCGCTGCGGGGATGCCGGCAGGGCCCGGCATGACCCGGGAAGAGCCGAAACATGAGATTGTCACGCCCGGCCCCGGCGCCGGTCCTCAGACGGCGACCCGCTCGGTGGCATACCGGCGTGTCAGGGAGGCCAGTTCACGCAGGAAGGTGTCCTCGTCCGACTTGACGAAGAAGTGCCCGCCGGACATCGTGCGCACTTCGCATCCGCGCCCCGCGTGCCGCCGCCAGGAGAGCATCTCGGGCACGGTGACCAGCCGGTCCCCGCGTCCCGCGAACACGTGCAGCGGTACCTGCAGCGGCTCGGTGTGCGCGGCGACGCTGCCGATGCACAGCCGGAGGTCGTCGCGGGCCACCGGAAGCAGCACGGAGAGGAACTCCGGGTGGTCGAGCAGCGCCTGCGGGATGCCGCCGAGTTCCACCAGGGCGGCGACGAGTTCCTCGTCCGCGGCGTCCGGGTCGGCGATCGGCGGGGCCGGCAGGTGCGGGGCGCGGTAGGCGCTCAGCACGAGCGCCCGGGGCAGGGCCGCGCCGCGCTGCTGCCGCCGCCGGGCGAGCGAGTACGCGATGAGCGCCCCCATGCTGTGCCCGTAGAGGATGTGGGGCTCGCCCAGCTCGTCGTCGAGCTGGGCGTCCAGGTCGTCGATGAGTGCGTCCAGATCGGTGAACCTGGGTTCGTTGATCCGCCCCTCGCGGCCGGGCAGTTGTACGGGCATCACCCGTACTCCGGCGTCAAGGGCGTCGAGGCCGCGCTGCCACCGCCGGTACGCCGAGGCTCCGCCCCCCGCGTACGGAAAGCAGAACAGCCGTGTCGCGTGGCCCGGTTCGTGGTCCGGGCGCTTCCAGGACAGGTATCGCGTCATGGTGCTCCGTCTCGGTTCTGTCCAGGGGATGAGCGGTCCGGCCGGCTCCGTGGTACGTCGGTGTACCCGGGCGTCGGCCGACCGGCGCGGCCCCCACAGTGCGCGGGACCGCTAAAAAGCCGCCAAACTCGGTACGGTGACGTCCAGTTGGGGATCGGCTGCCAGGATCGCCCGGTGCAGCTGCTGGACGCGCAAGGAGGGCTCTATTCCCAGCTCTTCGACAGTCGACGCGCGTAGTTTACGAAAAATTTCGAGCGCCTGCCACGAGCGTCCACACCGGTAGAGCGCCAGCATCAGCAGGGCGTGCAGGCTCTCCTGCAACGGGAACTGCTCAGTGAGCGCGAGGAGTTCGCCGATCACCTCGGCATGCCTGCCGAGCCGCAGGTCTGCGGTGATCCGCCCCTCCAGTGCGGAGCGCCGTGTCTCCTCCAGCCGCAGGGCCTCCATGCGCAGCGCGGGTCCGATGCGTACGTCGGCGAGCACCGGCCCGCGCCACATGGCGAGCGCCTGCCCCAGCAGCTTCGAAGCGGTCTCGTCGTCACCGCCCGCCAGAGCGCGCAACCCCCGGCCGGTCAGCTGCTGGAAGACGTCGGCCTCCATGACGGGCGCGGGCAGATTCAGCGCGTACCCGGTGTAGCCGCGGCTCAGCACCTCTTTCGCGGTGCACTCGCGCTCCGGTCCCAGGGCGAGGGCGATGGCCCGGCGGAGCTGCTTGACATAGGTCTGCACCACGCCCGCGGGCCCGGTGGGAGGGCTCGCGTCCCACAGCTCCTCGGTCAGGGTCGTCACATTCACGTCCCAGCCCGCATTGACCGCCAACAGCGCAAGCATCTGACGCGGCTTGGCCGCGCTCGGCACCACGGAGGTGCCGTCGATGCGTACCACGAGCGGCCCGAGAACGCCGATCTCCATGCCACTGCTCCTTCCGCCTGCCGGAACACTGGCACGTTGCCGCCCGCGACGACACTTAGGCGATCATGATTTCGGCCGGGAAATTCGCTGCCCCGGGATATGAAATTTTCACGCCGTGCCGTTGGGCCGGGCCACAACCCGCCCTTTAGCCGCGCTTCAGCCCGACCACCGGCTGATTTCTCGCGAGTCCAATCTCTCGCCGAGGCACCGCGCGGGGCGCGGCTTGTCCGAGGCGTCTTTCGTTCGGGGACGGGGTGGTGGCGGTGTGGCCGGTGTGGCCGGTGTGGCCGTCAGGGCGCGGGGTGGCCCCAGACCGCTTCGGCCAGGGCCGCGCCCGCGAAGGCCGCGCCCAGGCCGGCCGTCACGCTCGCCACCACGTTCACGGCGGCGTAGCCACGGGCACCGGTCTCGGCCAGCCGGAGGGTCTCGTAGGAGAAGGTGGAGTAGGTGGTCAGGGCTCCGCACAGGCCGGTGCCGAGGAGGAGCTGGAGGCGGGAGTCGGCCGCGCCGGCTGCCGCGGCGCCGGTGAGCAGGCCGAGCACCAGACTGCCGGTGACGTTGACCGTGAAGGTCCCCCAGGGGAACACCGAGTCGTGCCGGGACTGCACCGCGCGGTCGGTGAGATAACGCAGGGGGGCACCGATCATGGCGCCCAGCACCACGTACAGCCAGTTCACCGCGGCTCCTCGCGGCGCACGGGGCGGTGGACCTCGCAGCGGTCGAGGAGTACCAGACCCTCGCCGACCAGCCCGTCGAGTTCCGGCAGGAAGGCCCGTACGCGTTCCTCGTTGTCGACCACGACGACCGCCACCGGGAGGTCCTCGCTCAGGGACAGCAGCCGGGAGGTGTGGACGACGGAGGATGTGCCGAAGCCCTCGACACCGCGGAAGACACTCGCGCCCGCGAGTCCGGCCGCGTGGGCCCGGTGGACGATCTCCGAGGAGAGGGGCCGGTGGTGCCAGGTGTCGTTCTCGCCGACGTACACGGTCAGGCGAAGGACGGTTCCGGTCAGCCGTGTCATGGCTGCCTCCTCATCAGAACGCGGCGGGTCGCCGAGGCGGCCGTCCACACGGCGGCGAGCGCCGCGAGCGGGGTCACCGCGAGATACACGAGACCGGTACCCGTCCCGCCTCCGTCGAACAGGTCGCGGACGCCGTCGGCGTACGTCGAGAAGGTGGTGAAACCTCCGAGGACACCGGTGCCGAAGAACGGACGGGCGAGGGGGTGGGCGGTGCGGACCTCGGTGATGATCACCATGAACACGCCGATGACGGCGCAGCCGGCGACATTGACCCCGAGGATCGTCCAGGGAAGGCCGTGCGCCGGGGTCGGCCACCACAGGGAGGCCGCGTACCGGGCCGCCGCCCCCACTCCCCCACCGAGCGCGACCACGGCGACGACGGGGACCTGGACGCGGAAGGCCGGGCGGGCCCGCATGCCTTCGGTTTCCGGGGCTGTCACCGTCGTACGTCTCCCACTCGCTCGGGAAACAGCGTAGCGGCCGGGTGCGCGACGGGGCACTCCGGAACCGGGCGCTACCAACCCTTCTCGAACAGGTGTGCCACCTCGGCGATCCGCACCTCGTCGCGCCGCACGTACCGGCGGTCGGCACAGGTGCGCAGCAGACCCAGCGCCGTGAGCAGCCGGAGGTGGGTCAGGGCGACCGGGCGGGGCACGCCGAGCTGCGTGGCGACGTCGTCCGCGGTGAGACCGCGCTCCGCCACGGCGGGTTCGCTCAGCCACGTCAGGATGCGCAGCCGTGTCCCGTCGACGGGATTCCTCAGCATCTCGTACACCTCCGCGCCGGGCTTCCCCTCCGGCGCCCTACCACCTTCGCGTGACCGGGGCCCTCCTGTCCCGGACTGCCGGTACCTTGTCCGGGACCCGACGTCCCTCACGGGCAGGGCCGTTCGGCACGGGGGCCGGCCGGGACCCGGCACCGCGGATGGCGTCCCGCCGGGTGGTGTAGCCGATCAACGGACCGGACTCGCAGGTCACGCCGGGTACGTCGACCGGCTGGGGCACTCCCGGCGCCTGACCGGGCCGCTTCGCGCGCCGCGCCGACGTGGAGATCACCGCGAGCCGGGTACCGGAGGGCGAAGCGCGTGATCGCCTACACCACCTCGCGGGACGCGACCGCACCGCGCCGGCCCCGCCACGGGGCGGGGCCGGCGACGGGGACGTCACCTGTGGCGGAACCAGGCCGTCCCGGGCAGTGCGCGATCGTCGTAGCCGAACAGGGCCTGGTTCTCCCAGCCGTTGCCGGAGGACGGGTCGGCCGGGTCCCAGCCGTTGCCGTCACGGGCGGTCCAGGTGGCCTCCCAGTAGAAGACACCGAGGCCGCGTCCGTTCGGGACGGCCTCCACGATGCTCGCCACGTCGTTCATCCAGCGGGTCTGGCCGGTGGTGGACGCCGGGTAGCCGGGGACGAGTTCACCGTCGAGGTCGATGATGTTCTCGAGGCCGTCGTCGCTGTCGAGGCGGAACGGGTAGGCCGTCTCGGCGAGGAAGACGGGCTTCTTGTAGCGGGTGGCCGCGTCGTCCAGGGTCGTCTGGAAGTCGTGCAGCGTGCCGTGCCAGTAGCCGTAGTACGACAGCCCGATGGCGTCGAACTTCACGCCGTGGGAGACCGCGTTGTCGAACCACCAGCGGGTGCCGTCGAGGTCGCCGCCCTCGGCGAGGTGCAGGGCGGCGACCGTGGACGGGCTGACCGCCTTGACCGCGTCGTAGCCGGAGTTGAGCAGTCCGGCGAGCTGCGCCCAGTTGGCCGTGGAGCCCTCGTTCCACAGCATCCCGCCGTTGATCTCGTTGCCCACCTGCACCATGTCGGCCGTCGTGCCCTGGGCCCTGAGGGCGCTGAGCACGTCGTACGTGTGGTCGTAGACGTCCTTCTTCAGCTGCCCGTAGCCGTGTCCTGCCCAGGCGGCGGGCTTGTACTGCTTGCCCGGGTCGGCCCACGTGTCGGAGTAGTGGAAGTCGACCAGCAGCTTCATGCCCTGTGCCTTGATCCGCTTGGCCATGGCCAGGACACGGGGCTTGTTGTTGTAGCCGTCGGCCGGGTTCACCCAGACTTTGAGGCGGGCGTAGTCCATGCCGGCGGACCTCAGGATCGCGACCGGGTCGCCGGCCGATCCGGACGCGGTCCGGTAGACGCCGCCCCTGGCCTCGCTCTTGGGCAGGGAGGAGATGTCGGCGCCCTTGACGGACAGGCCCGACGTGCCCGGGGCGAAGGTGAGGTCGTCGACGTTGATCCAGTTGCCGGCGCGGGCGTCGCTGTGGACGCTGATCGTGCACTGGCTGGCCGTCACCCGGACCGGCACGACGATCCGTATCCAGCCCGAGGCGGACACCGGCAGATCGGTGCGCTGTTCGGCGCCCCCGCAGTTCTTCAACGCGATGTACGCCGCGTTCTGGCCGCCGCCCGAGCGGACCCAGGCGGTGAGTTTGTAGTCGCCGTTGGCCAGGCCCGACAGGTACTGGTACGTCTCCACCCGGTAGGCGGAGGAGGACCAGTGGGAGAGGCGGAGGCTGCCGCTGCGACCGCCGGACTCGGTGTACGAGGCGGCCGTGTCGCCGTACTCGGACCAGCCGGTCGGGGTGGCGGTACCGGAACCGTCGCTCTCGAAGCCGCCGTTGGTGAGGGCGGCGGCGGCCGTCGCGGTCGGGGCGGGCAGGGTCGTGAGGGCGAGCCCGGCCACGAGCGGCGGCAGCAGGGCGCGCAGTGTGCGTCTGGGATGGAACATGGGTGTTCGTCGTCCCTTCGACGGGGGAAAAGGGGTGCCCCGCACCCGGGAGGGTGAGGGCCCCCTCCGCCTGCGGCCGGTGTGCTCACGCGGACGGAGGGGAGTCGCGGCTCAGCCGTCGAGTCGTACGACCCGGACGGCTCCGGCCGGGACCGGGAGACGGCCCGCGGCGCGTTCACCGGTCAGCAGCTCGGTGCCGGGCGCGTCCAGCGGCACCTTGGCGTCGGCGGCGGTGTGGTTGATCGCGAAGAGGAAGGTGCCCGACTCGCCCGCACGGCGCACCACTTCGACATCGCGGGGCAGATCGGCGCGCGGCTCGATCCCGGCGTCCCCTGCGGCCCGGCCGAGCAGCGCGGCGAGGCCCTCGGCGCCCAGCCGGGTGGAGACGTACCAGGCGGTGCCCTCGCCGAGGCGGTGCCGGGTGACGGCGGGCAGGCCGGCGGTGAGACCGTCGGCGTACATCCACACGGTCTCGGCGCCGCGCGGCACCACGAACTCCGTCCAGACGTCGGCGTCGAGTTCCGCGCCGCCGGGGCCGGTCAGACGGACCCGGTCGCCCCGCAGCAGGGGGGAGAACTCCTCGACGGTCAGGCCGAGGACGTCGCGCAGGGCACCCGGGTAGGGGCCTTCGTGCACGGCGTCGTGCTCGTCGACGATGCCGGAGAAGTACGACACGACGAGGGTGCCGCCGCCTTCGACGTAGTCCCTGAGGTTGTTCCCCGCCGCCTTCGTCATCAGGTAGAGAGCCGGGACGACGACCAGGGGATATCCCGACAGCTCGGCTTCGGGGTGGGCGAAGTCGACGGTGAGGTGGTGGTCGTAGAGGGCCTCGTAGTAGGCGTCGGCGCGTTCGCGGGCGTCGTGGTCCTCGCTGGGGCGCCAGTCGAGGTTCTGCGCCCACCAGGACTGCCAGTCCCACAGCACGGCGACGTCGGCCTCGGTGCGGGTGCCGCGAATCGGCGCCAACGAGTCGACGGCCGCGCCGAGTTCGGTCACCTCGCGGAAGACGCGGGTTTCGGTGCCGCCGTGCGGCAGCATCGCGGAGTGGAACTTCTCGGCGCCGCGCCGGGACTGGCGCCACTGGAAGAACATGGCGCCGTCGGAGCCGCGGGCCATGTGGGCGAGGGAGTTGCGGGCCATCTGGCCGGGTGCCTTCGCGGGGTTGCGGGGCTGCCAGTTGACACCCGAGGTGGAGTGTTCCAGCAGCAGCCAGGGGGCGCCGCCGCCGACGGACCGGGTGAGGTCGGCGGCCATGGCGAGGTTGACGTGGGTGCGGCGGCCGTCGGTGATCAGATAGTGGTCGTTGGTGACGAGGTCCACCGCACGGCCCCAGGCCCAGTAGTCGACGGAGTCGCACTGGCTGAGGGCGGTCATGAAGTTGGTGGTCACCGGGACGCCCGGTGCGAGACGGTGCAGGATGTCCCGTTCGGCGGTGAAGTTCTCGCGCATGGTGGCGTCGGCGAACCGCCGGTAGTCCAGCGCCTGGGCGGGGTTGCCGACGGTGGGGGTCGCGCGGGGCGGGTCGATCTCCTCGAACGAGGCGTAGCGCTGGCCCCAGAAGGCGGTGCCCCAGGCCTCGTTGACGGCCTCGACGGTGCCGTACACCGTCGCCAGCCAGTGGCGGAAGCGGTCGGCGCAGGAGTCGCAGTAGCAGGCGGAGACGGGGACGCCGTACTCGTTGTGGACGTGCCACATCGCGAGCGCGGGGTGGTCCGCGTAGCGTTCGGCGAGCCTCGTGGTGATGTTCGCGGCGGCGGCACGGTAGCCGGCGTTGCTGTGGCAGATGGCGCCGCGGGAGCCGAACGCCAGGCGCACGCCGTCCGCGGTGACGGGCAGCGCGTCGGGGTGGGCCCGGTAGAACCAGGCGGGCGGCACCACGGTGGGCGTGCCGAGGTCGACGCGGATGCCGCCCTCGTGCAACAGATCCAGGTTGCGGTCGAGCCAGCCGAAGTCGTACACGCCGGGCGAGGGCTCCAGCAGGGCCCAGGAGAAGATCCCGACGCTCACCATGGTGACACCGGTCTCCCGCATCAGCCGCACATCCTCGTCCCAGACGTGCTCCGGCCACTGCTCGGGGTTGTAGTCCCCACCGAAGGCAAGCCCGGTGAGGCCCCTGGGGGTGGTCTCCGGCATGGATTCTCTCCCGATGTGTTGGGTGTCTCTGAGAACGTGCACATACGTTCTCGGCGCTCTGAAGCCAACATAACCGCACAGTTACAACCATTGACAAGTGTCCGAAGTGTTTCTCTACTGTGAACGCTCACAGAAGCACGACGGCCTGCGCATCGGGCGCAGGCCCCGGGTCAGGGGAGAGTTCCATGCCGTACACGAAGCACCGTCGCCTCGTGAGTTCCGCCGTCGCCGTCGCGCTCGGCGCCACCGCGCTCACCGCCTGCGGCTCGTCGTCCGACGACGACGGCGCGGCCCGGTCGGGCCCGGTCTCACTGACCTACTGGACCTGGGCCCCGGGCATGGACAAGGTCGTGGACCTGTGGAACAAGGGGCCGGGCAAGAAGGAGCAGATCACCGTCACGGTGAAGAAGCAGGCGTCCGGCGACACCCTGGTCACCAAGATCCTCACCGCGCACAAGGCCGGCAAGGCGCCCGACCTGGTGCAGGCCGAGTACCAGGCGCTGCCCACGCTGGTCAGCAATGACGCGCTCGCCGACATCGGTGACGCGGTGGGCGATGCGAAGAGCAAGTTCGCCGAGGGCGTCTGGCAGCAGACCACGCTCGGCACGGACGCCGTCTACGCCGTCCCGCAGGACATCGGGCCGATGATGTTCTACTACCGCGAGGATCTGTTCAAGAAGTACGGCCTCAGCGTCCCGGCCACCTGGGACGAGTTCGCCGAGACCGCGCGCAAGCTGAAGAAGGCGGCCCCCGACAAGGACCTGACCACCTTCTCCGCCAACGACTCCGGACTGTTCGCGGGCCTCGCCCAGCAGGCCGGCGCCCGGTGGTGGACCACCTCCGGCGACCAGTGGAAGGTCGGCATCAACGACGCGGCGACGAAGAAGGTCGCCGAGTTCTGGGGCGGCCTGGTGAAGGAGGGCGCCATCGACAACCAGCCGATGTACACCCCGGCCTGGAACAAGGCGCTCAACACCGGCAAGCAGATCGCGTGGGTGAGCGCCGTGTGGGCGCCGGGCACGATGACCACGGCCGCGCCGGACACCAAGGGCAAGTGGGCGATGGCCCCGCTTCCCCAGTGGAACGCGGGTGAGAACAGCACCGGCAGCTGGGGCGGCTCCTCCACCGCCGTGACCACGGACTCCAGGAACAAGGACGCCGCCGCGAAGTTCGCCGCCTGGCTGAACACCGACGGCGAGGCGCTCAACGCGCTGGCGAAGGAGAGCGGCATCTACCCGGCCTCCACCGCGGCGCAGACCAGCGGCGCCTTCACCAGCCCGCCGGAGTTCTTCTCCAACCAGCCCGACTTCTACGAGAAGGCCGCCGAGATCGCGGAGACCACCGCGCCGTCCGCCTGGGGGCCGAACGTCAACGTCGCGTACACGACGTTCAGGGACGCCTTCGGTGCCGCCGCGAAGAACCGGTCGGACTTCACCGCCGCCCTGGACACGATGCAGGCGGACACGGTCGCCGACCTGAAGAAGCAGGGCTTCGGAGTCGCGGAGTGAAGTCCCCTGCCCGCGGGAGAGCGTACGGGGTCGACAGGGCCCCGTACGCGTTCCTCGTCCCCGCGATCGTCCTGTTCCTGCTGTTCTTCGCGCTGCCCATCGGTTATGCCGTCTGGCTGAGTTTCCGAAAGGTGGAGGTGTCCGGCCTCGGGCTGGGGGCCGGCGCCCGTGCGGAGGTCTGGGCCGGCGTGGAGAACTACACCGGCGCCCTGTCCGACAGCGAGCTGCTGAACGGCGCGCTGCGCGTGCTCGGTTACGGCTCCATCGTGGTGCCGGTGATGCTGGGCCTGGCCCTGATGTTCGCGCTGATGCTGGACTCCGAGCGGGTCCGGCTCACCCCCTTCACCCGGCTCGCGATCTTCCTGCCGTACGCCGTGCCGGGCGTGATCGCGGCCCTGCTGTGGGGCTTCCTCTACCTGCCGGACGTGAGCCCCTTCTACTTCGTGCTCGACAAGCTGGGTCTGCCGCAGCCGGATCTGCTGGACGGCGGGCCGCTGTATCTGGCGCTGTCGAACATCGCGGTCTGGGGCGGCACCGGTTTCAACATGATCGTCATCTACACCGCGCTGCGGGCCATCCCCGCCGAGGTGTACGAGGCGGCCAGGCTGGACGGTGCCACACCGCTGCAGATCGCGCTGCGGATCAAGATACCGATGGTGGCACCCTCCCTGGTGCTGACCTTCTTCTTCTCGATCATCGCGACGCTCCAGGTGTTCAACGAACCAACCACCCTCAAACCGCTCACCAACTCCGTCGCCTCCACGTGGAGTCCGCTGATGAAGGTGTACCAGGACGCTTTCGTGAAGGGCGACATCCACGCGGCCGCCGCGCAGGCGACCGTGATCGCGCTGGCCACCCTGGTGCTGTCCTTCGGTTTCCTGCGGGCGGCGAACCGACGGAACAAGCAGGACGACAGTCAAGGAGCAGTCCGATGAGCTCCCTCGCCCTCCCCCGGACCGAGTCCGCGGCCGGCGGCCCTCCCAGCACGCCTCCGGGCACGGCGCGCCGCCGCCGCCGGACCGCGCTGATCCCTACGGTGACACTGCTGCTCGGTGCGCTGTACTGTCTGCTGCCGGTCGCCTGGGTGGTCATCGCGTCCACCAAGTCCGGCGCGGAACTGTTCTCGACCTTCACCTTCTGGCCGGGCACCGGCTTCGCCGGGAACGTCTCCGACCTCGGCGCCTACCGCGACGGCGTCTACTGGCGGTGGATGGGCAACTCCGCCCTGTACGCCGGTCTGGGCGCGCTGCTGTCGACCTGTGTGTCGGCGTTCAGCGGCTACGCGCTGGCGACCTACCGCTTCCGCGGCCGCGAGACGCTGTTCAACATCCTGCTCGCGGGTGTGCTGATGCCGCCGGTGATCCTCGCCGTCCCGCAGTACCTGCTGCTGGCACAGGCGGATCTCACGGACTCCTACCTGTCCGTGTTGCTCCCCCAGATCCTCTCCCCGTACGGCGTCTACCTCGCGCGGATCTACGCCGCGGCCGCGGTGCCGGCGGACGTGGTGGAGGCGGGGCGGATGGACGGCGCGGGCGAGTGGCGCATCTTCACAAGAGTGGCGCTGCCGATGATGGTGCCCGGTCTGGTGACGGTGTTCCTGTTCCAGTTCGTGGCGATCTGGAACAACTTCCTGCTGCCGTTCATCATGCTCAGCGACGACGAGAAGTTCCCGATCACGCTCGGCCTGTACACGCTGCTCGAACAGGGCGCCAGCACTCCCGCGTTGTACACCCTGGTGATCACGGGTGCGTTCCTGGCGGTCTTCCCCCTGGTCGCGCTCTTCCTGGTGATCCAGCGGTTCTGGAGTCTGGATCTGCTGTCCGGGGCCGTAAAGTCATGACCATGGGCAACACGGGGGGCAGGCGCAAGCCGCCGACGATCCACGACGTGGCGCGCGAGGCCGGTGTCTCGCGCGGCACCGTCTCGCGGGTGCTGAACGGCGGCCACTACGTCAGCCCCACCGCGGCCGAGGCGGTCAACGCCGCGATACGCAGGACGGGCTACGTCGTCAACCGGCACGCCCGGTCGTTGATCACCGGCCGGTCGGACTCGGTGGGCTTTCTGCTCACCGA
The DNA here is from genome assembly GCF_044540255.1 of Streptomyces sp. NPDC086080. NCBI lineage: Bacteria > Bacillati > Actinomycetota > Actinomycetes > Kitasatosporales > Streptomycetaceae > Streptomyces > Streptomyces sp. NPDC086080. The sequence goes on along the minus strand of NZ_JBITRU010000023.1, from coordinate 91,820 downwards.
GCCCCAGGAGAGATTCTTCGAGGATCCCAACTTCAACGTCCTGCTGCGCGGTTGCACCCAGGCGCTGGCCGCGCACGACGTTCCGCTGCTGTTGATGCTGGCCGGTACGGACGACGAACGGCGGCGCATCACGCGGTACATCACCGCCGGGCACGTGGACGGGGTGCTGCTGGTGTCCAGCCACTCCGGGGACCCGGTGGCGGAGGAGCTCCGCGCGGCCGGTGTGCCGCTGGTCGCGTGCGGGAAGCCGATCGGACTGGGCTCGAAGGTGAGCTATGTGGCCGCCGACGACCGGGACGGCGCGCGTGACATGGTGCGGCATCTGCTGGCACTCGGGCGGCGCAGGATCGGCGTGGTGACCGGTCCGCTCGACACCCCGGGTGGTGTGGAGCGCCTCGCCGGGTACCGGGAGATGCTGGCGGAGGCGGGGGTGGAGGCCGACGAGCGGCTCGTCGTCTCCGGGGACTACAGCAGGGCCAGCGGTGAGGCGGGTGCCGAGCGGCTGCTGGCGCGGGCCCCGGACGTGGACGCCGTGTTCGTCGCGTCGGACCTGATGGCCCAGGGGGTGCTCACCGCGCTGCAGCGGGCGGGGCGCCGGGTGCCGGAGGACGTCGCGGTCGGCGGGTTCGACGACTCCCCCGCCGCGGTCGCCGCGAGTCCCGAGCTCACCACGATCCGCCAGCCGTGGGACCGCATCAGCACGGAGATGGTGCGGGTGCTGCTGGCGCAGATCGGCGGCGAGGACCCGGCGGCGGTGATCCTGCCGACGGAGCTGGTGAAGCGCGACTCGACATGACGCCGTCGGCGGTCCCGGCCCGGTGGTGACAGGCGCGCCCGCCGGTCCGGTCCGCGGCGCACCGGTGCGTCCCGGTACCGTCGGCTCCGCCGCACGCAGCCGCGCGGCGGGTTCGGCGCGGTCGGGTGCGTCGGCGTCCGCCACCCGCACATCGGCCCCGGGCGACGCGAGCGCCCGGCCGGCGACGTCGGGCCCCATGTGCCCGCCGGACGGGACGAGCAGCAGCCACCAACGGGGGCCGTCGGCGCGCGGTCCGGTGCCGTGCGTGACGGGTTGAGCGGCCCAGAAGGACCCGGCGGCCGGGCGTGGCTCCGCTGGGAGGGCCGGCGCCCGGTCCTCGGGCACGCACGCCCGAGGACCGGGCTCGGGCCGCCGGCCGCCCGGTGGCGGCGCGGCGTGCCACGCCGGCCCCCGCGCGCCGGCGGCCCGGCGCCGCCCGGGACGGATCACGGGCGGGCGAGCAGGGTGCGCACCCCCTCCGAGGTGAGCGTGAGGCGGTGCTCGGAGCTGCCGTCGATGGTCAGCGACAGGTCGTCGGCCGGCCACTGGGCGGCGAGCGCGCCGAGCGGGACCAGGCGGTAGCGGGAGACGAAGGGCAGCAGCCCGGCCATCTCCAGCTCGGACGTGAACACGGGCACCACCTGGTCGCCGCCCGGCTGCTCCAGCACCGGCAGTGCCACGGCGCCCGGGTCGGCGGCCTCCTCGTCACCCGCGTCGTCGGGAACCGGGATCAGTACGTCGCTGTTGGCGAGAGCGTCCAGCGCCGCCGTGTCCTCGGTGTTGTCGGACAGGGTGTCCAGGGCCCGCTGGGCGGGCGTGGGGGCGTTGTTCTCGTGCGCAGGAGTTTCCATGGCAGATTCCCTGGTAGCGGCGGTCGTACGGCCCACCCGGGACCAGGATTCGCCCCGGGCACAGTGCTGCACGCGTACCCGGTCGCATATCGCGCAACCCTGCGCATCACGAGCGGTCCCCCGCCTGCGGACACCCCCTCCGGACCACCAGGCCAGCATGGCTATCATATGAGCACCCTCTAGCTCGAAAGACGATCCTGTGACTGTCAACGAAGACTCGTTCACCCGTTGGAAGCACCGCGAGGAGATCGCGGAGTCGATGATCCCGATCATCGGGAAGCTGCACCGCGAGCGGGATGTGACCGTCCTGCTGCACAGCCGCTCCTTGGTGAACAAGTCGGTGGTCAGCATCCTCAAGACCCACCGCTTCGCCCGGCAGATCGCCGGTGAGGAGTTGTCCGTCACCGAGACGCTGCCCTTCCTGCAGGCACTCACGACACTCGACCTCGGCCCGTCCCAGATCGACATCGGTCTGCTCGCCGAGGCCTACCGGGCCGACGACCGGGGGCAGTCGGTGGCCGAGTTCACCGCGGAGGCCGTCGCCGGCGCGACCGGCGCCAACAAGATCGACCGCCGCGAGCCGCGCGACGTCGTCCTCTACGGCTTCGGTCGCATCGGCCGGCTGCTGGCCCGGCTGCTCATCGAGAAGTCCGGTTCCGGCAACGGTCTGCGGCTGCGCGCGATCGTGGTCCGCCGTGGCGGCGAGCAGGACATCGTCAAGCGGGCCTCGCTGCTGCGCCGGGATTCCGTGCACGGCCAGTTCCAGGGCACGATCACCGTCGACGAGGCGAACGACACCATCGTCGCCAACGGCAATTCCATCAAGGTGATCTACGCGAACGACCCGGCGGAGATCGACTACACGGCGTACGGCATCAAGAACGCCATCCTCATCGACAACACCGGTATCTGGCGCGACCGCGAGGGGCTGTCGAAGCACCTGCGTCCCGGCGTCGACAAGGTGGTGCTCACCGCACCCGGCAAGGGCGACGTGCCCAACATCGTGCACGGCGTCAACCACGACACCCTCAAGCCGGACGAGCAGATCCTGTCCTGCGCGTCCTGCACCACCAAAGCGATCGTGCCGCCGCTGAAGGCGATGGCGGACGAGTACGGCGTACTGCGCGGGCACGTGGAGACGGTTCACTCGTTCACCAACGACCAGAACCTGCTGGACAACTACCACAAGTCGGAGCGCCGCGGGCGTTCGGCGCCGCTGAACATGGTGATCACCGAGACGGGTGCCGCCTCGGCCGTCGCCAAGGCGCTGCCCGACCTGGACGCGACCATCACGGGCAGCTCGATCCGGGTGCCCGTGCCGAACGTCTCGATCGCGATCCTCAACCTCCAGCTGGCCCGCGCGACCAACCGCCAGGAGGTCCTCGACCACCTGCGCGGTGTGTCGCTGACCTCGCCGCTGAAGCGACAGATCGACTTCGTCAGCGCCCCCGACGCGGTCTCCAGCGACTTCGTCGGCTCGCGGCACGCCTCGATCGTGGACGCCGGAGCACTGAAGGTGGAAGGCGACAACGCGATCCTGTACCTCTGGTACGACAACGAGTTCGGCTACTCCTGCCAGGTCGTCAGGGTCGTCCAGTACGTCTCGGGCGTGGAGTACCCGACGTACCCGGCGCCGGAGGCCTGACCCGGGCGCACCTCGGCTGCGCAGGTTGTAGCCGGAGCTACCTCAGGGCTCCTGAGGATGGCTCCTGACCTGTACTGATAGGCATCATCGACATACACAGCGAGGGCCGCCACCCGCAAGTCAGGCGGCGGCCCTCAGTGATCGTCTACAGGCCTGGGGGTTCTCAGGGGGTTTCCGCGGGAGTGCGCGCGCCCTCCACGCGAGGCTCGATCCGAAGCCGTCCGAGCGTCTGATACGGCCTGACCGTCTCCGGGAACTCACCGTTCAGGTTCAGTGCCTGGGCCACGGCGAGCCCTTCTCGTTGACAATACTCTTCCACCCACGCGAGGCCCGCCGCCAGCGCAGCGTCTCCGTCACCGGGGTCCGTCCGGATCTCCCCACACAGAGGGGCATCGGCGGATGCCTGTACGCCCACGGCCCAGGCCCCGCCGTAACGAGCCCCCGCCAAGAGGAACTCGGACGGCTCCCCTACACCGTCGGTCGGCAGCGACAGAGTGCTGGTCTCGGTGTAGCCGAGGGGCACCGACGTACGTAGGTCCACGACTGCCGGGAGTTTGGGCGCGCCGTTGTCCAGCCACGCGTCCATGGCGGTCCGGCCCCGCATCCCGTTGTCTGGCAGGAAGTGGGCGTACGTCTCCAGCGTGATGGTCACCGAGGCGTGCCCCATCCAGTGCGACACTGACACCGGATCCTCCCCGGCACCGAGCTGCACGCTGGCGTAGGTGTGTCGCCACCGGTGGTGCATCATCTCCCGGCTGGGCTCCCAGCCCCAGGCCTCTTCTTCTCGCCGCGGCTTGATGAGGCCGGCTGCCGCGAGGGCAGGTTTCATCGTCTTCTCATTGAACGTGCCGGGACGGACCCGGTTCCGCCACTGCGTTGTGACAAGCAGGTTGACGGTGGCCGTCGCCCGCCCGGAGTTTCCCGACCCCTGCCACGGCAGCGTCACCGTGACGGAGGGGAACTCGTCCGCGTACTCGTTGATGCGTTTGAGGAGACCTGGTGACAGCGGGACCTGACGCTCCTTCCGGTTCTTCGGCAGCTTGAAGTACGCGGTCTTGCCGTCCTTGCTCCACTGCAACTGACGACGGATGCGCATGACCATCAGGCTTTCGTCAATGTCGTCAAGGCTGAAGGCGAACGTCTCTCCCTGCCGCAGCCCTGCATGCATGCCCAAGTCGGCAACCATCTGGTAGCGGCGAGGCATCGCCTCCCGGATGGCGTGGGCCTCGCGACTGGTCCAGGCGCGTGCTTTCGTTTCCCCCGATGCCTGCGGCCGGACGCCGGTGGCGGCAGCGCGGCAGGGGTTCTGCTTGATGCGTTTGCCCTCTGCGCTCTTGAAAATCGTGGAGAGGTGCGTCCACAGCACTTCCATCGTGGTGTCGGCCAAGCGCCGGGCCTTCAGTTCCTTCTTCCATGCGATGAGGTGGTCGTCGCCGACCACGTTCATGGGAGTGCGGCCCAGCGAGGTGTGCACGATGTTATTACGGATCTTCCCTTCCATCGACTCGGCCGTGGACTGGTCATAGTCGCAGTTCGGCCACCACACGTCGGTGATGTAGTCGCCGAGCAGGATCTCCCCCGCACGCTCGTCGAAGAAGTCGCCCTTCTTGATGGCCGCCAGCGTGTCCGACAGCCAAACCTTGGCCTCGTCCGCTGTGTCGAAGGACCGCTTGCGGACGCCGGGGATGCCGGCTACTCGGTAGCGCTTGCACTTTCCCCAAAGCTTGGTCCGTTCCCGCTTGCCGGTCCTCGGGTTCGGCCGCTTTTTCAGCCAGCGATCCTCGATCCACCCGGACGTCGCCACAGCCAGTCCTCCCCCCTGAGGTCGTTAAGGCGGACCTCCAACAGCCGTTCCGTCACCATCAGCTCGCTCGCGGCGGTGCAGATGTCGCTGGCCCACTGGGCGACTTCGACGAGGCCCGAGATGGCTATCAGCTTGCGGGCTGCAGCGAGGTCCGCTCTTCGTTCTTGGCGGGTTGACCGAATTTGATTGCGGCAATTGATGTCTCCGGCCCAGACGTGCTCCAACTCATGCGCTAGGACGCATCCTTCCTGTACGGCGCTGAGCCCGGACGGGATGGCGATGCTGTGATCGTCGCGGGACCAGGTATCGCGGAGCCAGGTGTGGATGATGCGGAGGCCGTGTTGGTCGAGGATGCCCTTGGGCGCGTAGTGGAGACCGGCTGGTACAGCGAGGTTAGGAGTTGTGGACATGCCCCCCCTCAGGGTCATTCGGACGGTGGGAAGCGCGCCGGATCCCACGTCCGCAACAGTAGCGGCATGGGAGTGAAGGACACCTGCGTAAGTCTTTCAACTACCTTCATGATCGCCTCACCTCGGACAGCATCGCCAGCCGCTCTCGTTTGTGAGAGATGCGTGGGACGAAGAGCTGCCTGGTCGCAACCGAACCGTGGCAGATCTCCGGCACGGACGAACATCCCGCCCCAACCAGCCCTACACAGAGCTCCAGCCGGGCGGGTGCTTGGCCCGTAGGCTCACCGGAGGCTGGGCGGATCTCCACCCAGCCTCCATATCGGCAAGCCGTGGTGGACATCATGCCTGTGGCGTGATCCAGGTCGCTCTGCCTCGCCCATCGTCTCGAGGCAGAGCCTGGCGAACGTCACAGCTCTGGCGACCTCGTGGTGCCTGCGCAGGCGGCCTTGGTGCACAGCCGGGAGGCCGGGCGAGCATGGATAGGGTTGGTCGCGCAAGAGACGCCGAGTCAGTCCTCATCGAAGGGTAGCGCCGGCTCGTCGTCCCCGAGGTCCCTGCCGTCGTAGACGGCTTTGGAAGCGACATTGTCATATGCATCAGCGAGGTCTGCGCCACTTGCCCCGAGGATGCTCTCCCAGTCTGTTCCCATGGGTGCGACTCTATTCGCACCCATGGAGGAGCTTGACGATGTCGGCGTTGAGTTCGTCGACCCGGGCGGAGATCGCGGCTTCCGCTTCCGGAGTGATGCGCCGTGCCGCCAGCCTCGGCACGATCTCTTCCACAGGCACCGCGACGAACGCGCTCTCGGACATGGCGACTCAACGTCTGGATGGGGACCGACAGAGATGAGGCAGACATCGAGATGTACTGGTCGATGTAGCCCCACTGATCGATGGCCGGTAACAGGCCTTGGGGGCGCGCCAGTCCGAGCTAAGGTCAGCGGCTTCCTGCCGGTGGGTCTGACTGGTCTTCACGTTGACAGCCCAGCGCCCGGATGGAACTACGCGACCAGCCGCCGTTCGTGCCCCAGCACGTGGAGCCACGACCACATGGCGCACGCGGGGCACGCGTCTTCATGGTCGGTGCGGCGGAGTCCGCGGACGCGGCCGCTGGTGCGCATCTGGCGTGAGGCTGAGCGTCTGATTCCGGGTAAGGCTCAGTCCGAGAATCATCACCGCGTGCCTGCGCCCGCCGAAGGCCTGTACGGGCACCCGCTTCTGTGAGATGACCGTGCCACGGAAACCCACGGCGGCAAAGTCTGGCTGGACATCGACCGCATCGTCGGCACGGACCGGTAGCTGGACGGCATCGTCAGCACGCCGGCCCGGGCCTTGGCGGGCATCGCCCACGGCATATCGGAATGAACGGCCGCTGGACTCTGGGCACCAGGGAGCACCGACGGGATCAGGCGGGCCGGCCGGTGACGGAAGGCCGAGACGGTGAACTCCTACGACCGGGAGTTCAACCCGGCCACCCGTAACAGCGTCATGCGCCTGGGTCCGTGACCTCTCCGGCGGGCTTGTTGCGGACATCACACATCCGGGCGTCGAGAGCGGCCTGCGTCTCAGGATCGAGCTCGTAGTCGCCGACGGTTTCAGGGTTGACGTCCAGCGCGTGAGAGCGGAAGGCCTCCCGCTCGGCGGAGAGCTGCTGGATGGTCTGGGTGATCCGGTGGATCTTCTGGCGCAGCCTCTCCCATTCCCGCTCGGCGAGGGCGAGCTCGGCGAGCTGCTTCTGGATCTCAGCCTCGTTCTCGCGGGCGTAGTTGTTGCTGACCAGTGTGATCAGAGGGACCCCGAGAGCCTCGGCAGCGGTGACCGCCTCGTCGAGCCTGACCGCGCGGGTCTGCTGCTCGATGCGTGTGATGGCGGTGGAGTCGACGTTCGTGCCGAGCAGTGCGGCCATACGGCGTGCTAGCTCTGCCTGGCTGATGCCGAGGCGTTCGCGTTCTTGACGAAGTCGGCGGGCGAAAAGGTCCCCGGGCAGTGGGTTCATGGCGGTTTGGCACTTCCTGGTCAAGATCGTGATCGACGGGGTGCGCGAGGGTGGCCCGCCTCGAAATCGAGCAGGCCGGCGCCGCAGCAGTGCTGGAGCGGCACATTACACATCTCGCACTGCGGATTCCACAGGCGTCCGCCACGGCCCTGCGGTCGCCCGCCGCGACGCCGATTCGCCTCGTTTCCGAGTCCCTTTAGACTCCTTATTAATATACCTTTCACGTGCCTCTACGGTCCGTCATTCGAATGAGGTAGATTAGTCACTGCAGATGCGCACGTATACGAGCCAGCCGGGGGAGTAAACAGCATGCCACCGATCACTCCGGCTCCTATCGCTGCTCATCCGGGTGGACGAGCTGTGCTTGTTGCCTTGCGACTTACCGTCATGCCACCGAATGATTCGAAAGGCGAGAGGAAAGAACCGTGACGAAGATCTACGAGGCAGCCGTCCTCACACAGACCTCCCTGCCGAGTGCAGCCTGGGACCTGACCAGCTTCCTGCAGAACGCCAAGTCCCAGATCCAGCTCTGGGGCGGTCTTCTGCTCATGCTGCTCGGTGTTGCCGGCCTGGTCTGGGGCGGCGTGCTCCTGATCAAGAAGCTGATGGCCAACCCGCAGTCCGCGGGTCAGCAGCAGGGCTGGGGCACGATCGCGCTCCTCATTCTCGTCGGCGGAGCCCTGGGCACTGGCGGGTGGTCGCTGATCTCGACGGTCGGCTCCGGCGGCCAGCAGACCATCACGGACCTCGGCGGCGGCACGGTGATCGTCCAGACCATCGATCAGTTCAGCGGGTTCCTGAGCGGCCCTTCCAAGTAAGAGGCCGTCACAGACCGTGCACACGACCGGGGACAGAGGCGTCGAGCGAACCGGGTCGGTTGAGGTGCAAGGCCTCCTCCGGCCCAGTTCGCCATATCCGGGCCCGCAGCACGGTGCAGGCACGAAAGAGAGCAGAACATGGGGATCAAGGACAAGGCGCTGGCCTTCAGCAGGAAGTTCAAGCTCGACTCGCACCACGCGATCGAGCGTTTTGGGGTGTTCTTCGGCATCTTCGCGGTCACGGGCGCGATCGTGATCAGCGTATCGGGGGCCTCGGCGTACCAGGCGGAGCGTGACTCGCTGTCGCAGACGGCGCTGTACACCAGCGACTTCAAGACGTCGAAGACGAATCTCGACGGCACCGTCGACGGGATCTACACCAACAAGAGCGGCAACAAGGCGCTCGTGATGATGCACTTCAGTCCGACCGCTCAGATCTCGTACAGCGCCGCGGACTACAGGGCGTTCCTGCTCGGGTCGGACACCTCGCTGAACAGCGAGCCGGTCAGCACCAGCGGGATCAAGGGCTCCTTCTACGCCTTCGGCTCGACCGGCTACGTCGGGGTCCTCCTGAACGCCGACCGGCCCTTCGACCGCCAGGTGTTGAACCTGACGGTCCGTGCGAACGCCGAACTCACCACGCCCGGAGCCGAGCAGGCGCAGAGCAGCGGCAAGCTGGCCGGCGACGAGACCTTCTCCAAGTACGACCAGTGGCGGGTCTTCTTCAACCCCGGCGCATCCGGGGTCCAGAAGATCGCGGCGCTCGACGCCCTGACCTTCGACCCGGCGCAGGCCTACTACGAGGTCGCGCTCAAGGAGATGGAGGCCGAGGCCAGGGACGCCCTGGACCAGAAGCTCGTCGAGATGCGCACGAATCTGACACAGATTCAGTCGTACACGTCCGACCTGCAGACGACGAAGATCGACGGCCTGTTCCTGCGTCCGCCGACCGTTCCGGTCTCGATCGCCACTGACAAGATCACGGGTGTCTCCGCGGCCGAGGCCAAGGACGGCGTCTCGACGCTGGCGCTGCAGACCAAGCACGTCGTCCCGGGCGGCTTCGACCTCAACTGGCGTGCAGGCAACGTCTACGACGGCTACCTCGACGCCCTGGTGCCGGCCGGTCAGAGCTACGCCCAGTTCTTCACCAAGAAGCGCAACGAGGGCTCGGATCCGACGAGCCAGCACATCTCGAACATGCAGTGGATCCTCTCGGACGGCACCAGCCTCACCAGGGACTACCAGTCCTCTGACGTGACGATGCGCCCTCTCATGAACATCATGAACAACCTTTCACAGGCATATCAGAATTACTCTCAGAACAAGTCTCAGTACGAGTCCGACCTGTCACTCAACTTGCTCCGACTGGACGTGAGCCTGCGGGACGTGCAGTCCAACAGCACCATTCGCGACGACAGGGACTTCCTCACCACGCTCCATTGAGTGCGGCGATGAAGTGACGCATCCCGCTACCTGGCATTGAGCCGGAAAGGAAAACGACATGACCACCGACAAGCCGAATCGGAGTCCCAGGAAGGGGACACCGAAGGACCGGCCGAGCACGTCGGTGAGTCAGGGGACGCCCCGGCAGGGTCGCGGGACCAAGAGACTCGGCGCTGAGGAGGGCATCGAGAGGCCTCCCGAGGGCAAGGCCCGCGTGCCCAAGCAGCTCCCAGGGCCGGGAGCTGCTTCTTCTGGTCCTTCTGGCGCGGCGAACACTGCGCCGAAGATGCCGGAGACCGCGTCGAAGATGCCGGACGCTGCAGACACCGCGGAGACCGCGGGCAAGGCGGCCGATGCCGCGAGTGCCGGGTCGAAGATCAAGCAGGGTATGAACGGCGTCGCCGGGAACATGGCCGGAGGCGCGGCCCAGAAGGCGATCGAGGGAGACGGCAGCAGCGCGACCCGCCGTAACGCCGGGCGTTACGCAGGAGCTGCCGTCTCCGGTGCCGTGGCCGGTGCACAGGCTGGCGGGCTTCCGGGAGCCGCCGTTGGCGCAGCGACGAACGTCGGCGTCGAGGGAGCCCAGGACGCGGTCAAGGGCGTGTCCAAGGTCACCGGCGGCAGCCCGGACGCCAAGCCGGCCGACCAGCGCGAGCTGGGTGCCGGCGGCACGGGCTACGAGCGTGGTGCGTCGAAGGACGACGAGGGCCTGGGCTCGAAGGCGGCCAAGGGCGTCGCCGTCGGCGGTGGCGTGGCTGCTGCTCCGCCGGCCATGGGCGTGGCCATGGCCATGGCCTTTCTGAACTGGCTGAAGTTCATGTTCTTTGCGGCCATGGCGATGGCCGTCAACGCCGGGAAGCTGCTGTGGACGCTGATCGTCAACATCGCCAAGGCGGTTGGTCATGCGATCGCTGCGCCGTTCATGGCGATCGGCAGCTTTATAGCCAAGGGGGCCGGCGCGGTCCTGGGCGTCACTGTCACGGCGACGATGGCCCCGGTTGCCACAGCGATGTCGGGTGCGGTCGCGGTGACCGCCACCGTGGCCCTGCTGGGCACGGTCCTCACCGGCGTCCTCAACTCGACGGCGCTGACCGAGGGCAGCATCAACGCGAACGGGACGGCGTGCATCGTCAACGCGGGTAGCGTCGGCAACGGTTCCGGAGCCACCGTCCCGGCGGACGTGGAGAAGAACGCCAAGGAGATCTACTCAGTGCTCAGCAGCTGGGGGATGCCGAAGGAGAACATCGCGGGCATCCTCGGCAACTGGTCGCAGGAGTCCGGGATCGACCCGACGAGCGTGCAGAACTTCCCCACGGGGACGTATGCCATGACCGCCGAGAAGGCCAGCGCCGCACAGAACACGGACAACGGCATCGGTCTCGGGCAGTGGACGTTCGGCCGCAACACGTTGCTGCGCCAGTACGCGAAGAGCAAGGGCATCGCCTGGTACACCATCAAGGCCCAGCTGGCCTTCATGGTCGATGGTGACAACCCGGGCGATGTCACGGTCTTCAAGGACATACTCAAGACGTCGCAGGGCTCCCCGCGTGCAGCGGCGCTGCACTTCCACGAGAACTGGGAGCGCTCCGCTGATGACGCGGCCGGGCTCACCGCACGAGGCGACAACGCCGAGATGTGGTTCGGCAAGATGAGCGGCTGGTCGGTCGACAACTCGATCGTGGACGGCGTCAAGAACATCGTCGGCGGGATCATCGAGAACATCGCCAACGGCATCAACACGATCCTGGGCAACTGCACCTCCAAGGGCGGCAGTTCCGTCTCGCTGAAGGACGGCGGGATGACGCAGGAGGAGGCCCAGGCCCTGGTCGACCTCTTCAACAAGGAGGGTGACAAGTTCCTCGACGATCGCTACGGCGACCAGGGTGGTCCTGGCTCGTGCGGGAGCAACCATGCTGAGAACTGCGTGTCGTTCTCGACCTACTTCGTGAACAAGTACACGACGTTCCAGACCTACCCGGCCGGTGACGGCAAGGAGACCGCGTACACGATCGCGAGGGAGACCGGCAAGCAGTTGTCCTCGACTCCGACGGCGTATTCGGTGGGTTCCGGCCCGGGCTCCGGTCCCGCCGGCCACACCCTCGTGGTGCTCGGCGTCCAGGGCGACAAGGTCATCCTCGGCGAGGCCGGCTACTGCGCTTTCATGGGCCGGGTCCGTGTCGACAGCGCGGCACGGATGGCGGCCGAGGACTGGAAGTTCGTGGACATGTCGGATTCGATGCTCCCCTCCGGCAAGATCAAGACGGTCTGATGCACTGCATCTGATCTGGGAGTGAGAAGCCGGTGCCGGGCGATCCGGGCACCGGCTCCTTCATGTCCGGTGCAGGCCCTGCGTGCCGGCTGCGCTTTTCGGATCCCTTATCGAATTTATTCAGAGTCGGTCATGAATGTCTTTCGAGATAGGCTTGAGTCGTTTATGAGAGCAACGTGGAGTGAGGAGTGTGTTCCGTGACGACAGTCCATGACGAGTCCGAGAGCACGGGCCCCGAGCGGGAGACCGGGGCGATGCCCGAGGAGAAGCCCGCGGCACCGAAGACGCGCAAGAAGGTCACCGGAGCTGAGCTCGAAGAGCGCTTCGCGGGCTGGTCAATGCGCCAGCGCGAACGGGTCCAGGCACGCAGCCCGGAGGCCAACTCGCGCCTGATCCGACGCAGCGTGACCGCGGTAATGGGGGTCGGGATCCTCGCCCTGGTCGTCGCCACGGGCGTGGCCGGCGAGAGCTTCAAGGCAAGCACAGCGGACAACGAGGCCCAGATCATCCAGCTCAAGGGGCAGCTGGATAATGCCCAGTCCACGCCGGTGAAGGCGGACGCCGACGCGCAGTTGTCCAGGCTCACCGAGGCGGCAGCCGCCGCCGCGAAGAAGGTCGCGTCCGGGGAGCAGACCTTCGCCGCGTTGTACCACCAGGCCGGCGTCCAGCCCAGCCCGAACAACGGGGCTCCGAACCAGGCCACGCTGGAGATCATCAAGCACCGCCGGGACATGGCACCGCTGTTCAGCAAGGACTCCTTCCTGGTCAGTGACAAGGAGGCGTACAGCACCTCGTCGCTGACGCCGTTCGACGCGACCACCGAGATCGATCCGCGCCACGCCTGGTACATCCGCTACGACGGCCAGAACGCAGCTGCCCCGAGCACGTACGCATGGACGGTCGAGACGGTGATGCCCGATCTGAGCGTGAAGGACGACTCGGGCGCAACGAACCAGGCAAAGGTCGTCTGGCTGTGCCGGGACACCAAAAGCAGCGAGGTGCTCGCCTGGGCGAGCGCGCGCTACGTGCGCAACGGCACGACGGGGGCCTTCGACCACTTGGCGCTCGTGGTGACCGCCGCTGGGGTCCAGTACGAGAACCCCGCGATCAAGATGCCGTCCGGGCCCGGAGTCCCCGAACTCAGCGGCACAGGCGCACAGAAGAAGGACGGGAAGCGGTGACGGAGCAGACGGCAACGCCCACCCGGCGGGGATTCTTCCGGCACAACCTCTCGGTCCTGGTGACGGCAGCGGTCCTCGCGGTCGTCGCGACAGTTGCCGGTGCGACCTGGAGCAGCCAGCACGCGGCCCTGGCGGAGCAGGAAACCCAGATCAACGACGTCGAGGAACATCTGGCAGGCATCCGGAAGAAGAACGCCGAGCAGGTGAACGCGGACGTTATGGCGGCCCTGGGTGTCAGCCAGAACCGGCTGAGCACCGACGGCGAGCGCATCACGTCGCTGCTCTCGATGGCCTTCACATGGGACTCGGGACAGAGCTACGAGGCGGCGCGCGAGAGCCTGAAGAGCCGGTTCGGTCTCACCGAGAACGAGACGTTCCTGAAGTCGTTCATGCCTCCGTCGAGGTTCAACGAGGACTCCCAGGGGCGGCGTTACTACTACATCGACACGGTCGGCCTGAACTCGGCTCTGGGCGAGGATCCGGGCATCGAGGTCGTCGATGTCAAGGCGGGCGTCTACACCTACTCCGTCCTGGCCGACGTCGAGGTCACCTCCGACGCGGTGTCCCAGAACAAGGCGAGCAAAGCCAGTGTCACGGCGCACCGGCGCGCACTGCTCTTCGTCACGGTCGACGCCCAGGGCAAGGTCTCGAATCTCTCCGGCATCCCGGCAAGTGGCGAGACTCGCCATTCCAGATAATCCAGACTCCCTTTCGACTCCCCTCATTGATAGGGTTGTACTGACATTCGAGTGGAACGGCTAGTTGAGGACTAATGGCATCGACACAGACCGATGAGTCGGGTGGGGGCGCAGTGCGCAAGACGCGCTTCGTCGCGACGTCCGCGTCCTCGCAGGAGGGCGAAAACTCTCCTGAGCAGACGGAGCCCGTGGGCGGCCTGCGCAAGCGCACCCTCGTGGCCGGCGTGAGCATGGGTGTGGGCGCACTGCTGTGCTTCGTACTCTCCGCGGGGTTCTCCGGCGGTCAGAACGCGGTGAGCGATACAGCTGCGCCGGAGATCTCCTCTCTGCAGGAGCAGATCAGGATCACCGAGGCGAAGACGGCGGCGCTGCCGAAGGCCGACGACGCCGAGCGTGGTCTGAACGCAGCCCTGACGGCGGCTGGTCAGGTCGCGAAGCTGCAGAACGACTACCGCTACCTGACGCCCAGCGTGGCGGCAGACGGCGGCACGCTCGACACGGCGACGTCTCAGCCGACGCTGCGCAACCTCATCCCCTACTTCGCCCCCTCGGTGCACCAGGCGGACCTGGGACCGTGGTACCTGCTCTCCAGCGACAAGGACGTGGCGTCCGGCGTCGGGATCCCGATGAGCTTCAACTCCGGCTTTGAGTGGGTCGCCCAGGTGCCCTACCTGGTCAACGACGACAGCACCATCACGGTGACCTGGCTGGCAATGGAGACCAGGACCGGTGCGGGCGAGAAGCCGGCGGTGCTGGCCTGGGCCCGCGCCGACTACGACCTGGTCCGCAAGGCGTTCGTGAACATCCAGACCGGCACGACGGCCACCGGCGAGGCCCTGAAGCAGGAGGTGAAGGCACCATGAAGGAGGAGATCAAAGACAAGCTGCGCCAGCACGCCGGGAAGATCCTGCTCGGCGGCACCGGGGCGCTGCTCGCGCTCTCGGTGGTCACGCTCGGAGCCAGCCTGCTCAGCGACGGCCCGGCCGCGTCGGACACCCAGGCCGATGCAGTTGTTCACAAGCTCGAAAGCAACCTCGGCAACGCCCAGGCCAAACTCGCAACACAGCACACGGCGCTGCTGGCTCAGCTGCCGGGCATGGACATCGAGCGGGTGAACCGTGACAGGGCGACGGGCAGGTCCCTCCTGCTCAGCCTCACCGACAGCTCGGCGTCGACCCGGACCGTCAAGGAGCAGCAGGTACTGCTCGACGCGCGCTACGGCTTCCTCGACCACAAGTCCCGGGTGCTCACCGAGTTCGTGCCGGAGTGGATGACAGCGACCGGAGCCACGAAGGGCGCTGGGACGACGTACACGCTCGCTGATCTGGACATCGATGTGAGCCGGGTGCAGGGCCTGAACTACTCCTACACGGGGGTGGCCCGGCTCGATCCGGTCCGCGTCGGACCGGATCAGAACAGCGCTGCCAAGAGCGAGTTCGTGGTCTTCACCTACGCCACCTCTCAGGTCGGCACGGTGACGTCGCTGGACGCCTATCGAGCCTCCGGCAAGACCCGCGACGCCCTCGCTGCCGCCAGCGGGGAACAGCCCTCCCCCAAGCCGACCGGGTGAGCGAAGCGCCCACCGCTTCAGCACGCACCCCAGAAGACCCCGACGAGACGTAAGGACACGAACATGTCGCCCCAGACCCTGGAGAAGACCGAGCCAACCGCCCCGACGAGCACGGCCGCGACGGCGAAGAAGACCACAGCGAAGCCCGTGAAGGAACAGAAGGAATCGAAGCTGCGCACCGGATGGCGGCGTCTGGCCCCGAGGAAGGAGACCGGCAGGTTCTCCGTCGTGGTGTGGGCGGGGTTCTTCCGGGCCGTTGTCCTTCTCGCCGACTGCCTGCTGGCGTTCATCACGGCCATGGTCATCATCCCGCTGCTGGGCGCATGGCTGCACCAGCAGTCGGGCGCATCCCGGGGTGCGCTCAGTGCGGACGCAACCATCGCCATGTGGCTGATGCCGCTCCTCTTTCTGGTCGCACTGCTCGCCGCGGGCGAGATCGTCGTGATGCGCGGCATGTGGCGCTGGGCAACGCGGATGATCGCGAAGATCCGGGACGCCCGGGGCGAGGCGGCCGGGGCCGACGTCACACCGAAGTCCACGACCAGGACCACCAACCAGAACAAGACCAAGGGCAAGAGGAGCAAGTGATGCGTACCGCAGGACTGGCGATGAACGACGTATGGGCCCACCGTGTCCTGCGTGAACGAGGAGTGGAAACGTACCGGCTGGAGGGGGTGACCGCCGAGCTCGGCGTCATGGTCGAATCGCTCGACCTCAAGCACCGGGGCAAGGAGGAGAACTACCGTCCGTATCTGCACATGACGGGCGAGCTGCGCTCGGTCACACCGGCCAAGGCCCTGCCGTTCGGCATCTCCCAGGTGACCTACTCCCCCGGCCAGGGCGAGAAGGTAGACGCCTTCTATGAGTTCGACGACCAGCAGTTGGTCGTGCTCGCCGGCAAGGGCTACTTCACGAGCGGCTTCGCCGTGCCCGAGCAGGTCACCGGAATTGAGTGGGAGCTGCCGGCCACGGCGGACATGCTCGTGCTCGCTCCGTCGGGGGCGCAGGCCGAAGGCGATGCGCCCGTGGTCTTCACTCAGATCCACGACATCGGGGGCCTGGGGATCGATCTCGAGTCCAGCGGCTACGACCTGGCCGGTTACTTCGCCGACCACTCCAAGGACGGCGTCCCGCGGGCTGAGGCCGTGGTCGATGCGCGCGGGCTGAAGGCACGTTCGGACGCGATCAACTCGTTGTTCACCGAGGACGAGCTGGGCCTGGACACCGAGGTCAAGGAGGTCGTCGGAGCGCCCGTGCCTGAGGCAGCGCCGGCCGCTGACGGTATGAGCGCGCGTCTGCAGCAGATCGAGGCGGAGATCGCCGCCGAACGGGAGCAGTACCAGACCGAGCGCGCGAGCACCGAGGACACCACGGAGAACCTCTACCGGGAGCGCGTGGCGGCAGCGTTGCAGACGGCCAAGGAGCAGGAGGAGCCGCTCGTTCCCCCGGTCCCGGCCCGTGAGGCGCAGCGCGACCTGAACCTGGATCTCGACCTGGGGCTGGAGGAGCAGGAACAGGAGTCCCGACGACGTGAGGTCAAGCCCGCTCCGAGTCTGGACGAGCTCAAGCGCCAGGTAGCCCAGCGTGCGGCCGATCTGGACTTCGGCGAGGACGGCGAGCAGAGCCTGGGGTCCTGAGGACGGATCAGGCATGACGAGCGCGGCCCCGGTTGCTGGCGGACAGCAGCCGGGGCCGTAGTGCATCGGTACCGAGACAGGAAGGAGAGCGGCGATGGGCTTGAAGCAGGACATCATCGTGGTCAACGAATTCAGCGTGCCGCTGCCCGGCGGCAGGGGATCGCGCGGTGCGACGCCGGGCGACTACGTCACCCGGTACATGGCCCGCGAGCAGGCGACGGAGTCGCTGGCTCCGATCCAGCGCCTGCGCACCGACGACTTCATCATGCGCTACTTGGCGCGGGAGTCTGCCGTCGAGCGCGCCGGTATCTCGCGGGGCGCGGCGAAGCATGAGATGCGCCAGGCCCAGGGTGACGGCGGCGTGGCCTTCGGCTACGGCTCGGTCTCACTCTCCGACGAGCAACTGCGCGCGGCCGGCCACGACATCCAGCAGCACTTCGAGAACGGCAAGACCGTGCTCAAGACGGTGCTGTCCTTCGACGAGGAGTACCTGCGGAAGCGCAAGATCGTCGACGAGGACTTCCACTGCGAGGCACGCGGCGACTACCGCGGCCACATCGACCAGATGAAGCTGCGCATGGCGATCATGCACGGTCTGGAGCGGATGAGCTCGGGCACCAGCGGCTTCGACGACCTGCGCTACGTCGGGGTCATCCAGGTCGACACCGAGCACGTGCACTGCCACCTGGCCATGGTCGACGGCGGCCGGGGCCAGGTGGCGAAGAACGGTACGCAGCGCGGCAAGCTCCTGGACCGGCACAAGTCCAGGCTTCGCCGCGGTGTTGACGCCTGGCTCGATGAGAAGCAGGCGGTGGCTCATCTCTCCAGCGCCGTCGGCTACGAGCGGCGCAACGTCACCACCTTCATCAAGCGGTGGGCGCACGAGCGGATCCGCGCCGAGTCCCTGCCGCAGTTCCTGCTCGCCTGCCTGCCGGCAGACCGAACGTTGTGGCGCGCCAGCTCGAACGACGCCCGCATGCGCAAGGCGAACCAACTGGTGACCGAGCTCGTGAAGGAGCAACTCGACCGTGCCGGATCCCCGATGCCGGAGGCCATGGAACGCGTCGTCGACTACGCCAACGAGCGCCGCGCGAAGGAGTCTCTGAATGCGGAGGAATGGCAGAAGCTGGTCGAGCAGGGACGTACGCAGATCATGGAGCGAGCCGTCAACGGCATCTACCAGATGCTGCGGGCCATGCCGGAGTCGGAGCTGCGGGTGCGCACGCCGATGCTCGAAGTCATGGGGATGGACTACCAGCAGATGGCGGTGCTCGCCTCGGACCGGCAAGGCGAAGACGAGAATACTGAGGCCGACTTGGTCTCCTTCGGCTTCCGACTGCGCAGCTACGCCTCACGCCTGCAGCATCACCGGGAGAAGGCCGGGGTCTACCGCGACCTCGCGCACCAGTGGGAACAGGCCGAGAAGGCCGACGTCGCCGCCGAGGACTCGCGCCCGCTCTACGACTTCTACCGCTTCGAGGAGAACTACCACCGGCAGCTGATGAGCAAGTACCGGCACTTCCTGCCCTCCCTCGGGGACGCCGGTCAGTGGTACGAGCAGCAGCAGGACGTGGCGACCTACGGCCAGCGGCTGCTCTCGCTCATGGCGCTGCGCGCGGACGCCTCCCTGCAGCGGATGAACGACCCCGAGGAAGCCGAGAACCTGGGCCGGACAATCTACGATCAGCCCGGCGGCAGACTTCTGACCGAGGGCAAGCGCGGCCGGGCGGTGCTGGACGCGCGCATCCGGACGATGAAGCAGTCCTACGACCAGAAGCTGGACAGCCTCCGGGCTGATCTCGCTTCCTCCGGCCTGGTGCTGCGCGTGGCGTCGAGCGCCGAGGATCAGGCGAGTACGGAGACCGACGCGGTCAGTACGGACTTTGAGATCGTCGCCGGTGCCGCGTATGACTTCGACGAGGTCAAGGCCCTGGATCTGCACCACCTGGGCTACGACTTCGTCACCGACGTCGAGATCGGGCCGCATGCACGCCAGACCTTCTTCGAGACAACCAGTGACCGCCGACGGCTGCTGCTGGCGGCAATGGACTACCTGAACCAGTCCGGCCAGGCCGAGGCAATTGCCGATCTACCGGTGGACGATGTCGCAGCGATGACACGGGTCTTCCGGGAGCTGACGCTTCAGCAGACGGACGAGGGATCCGGCGCGCTCGTGTTGCGTTCCCGGATCGCAGAGCTGCGCGCCGAGCGCGAGCAGGCCGAGCGGATTCGACGGTCCAAGGCTTCGTCGCTGGACGCCGGCCTCGTCGTGCGAGTCCAGGCCCAAGTCGATCAGGCTGTGACCACAGCGGATGCCAGGACGGCATTCGACTCGCAGTCGCTCCCCATCCCGACCGACTTGGAACGCGACCAGAAAAACTAGTCGTCAGTCTTATCGAATACTCTATGAGAGTATTAGTGTGAGGAGCGTTCGACAGGGACTCAATGTCTTGTCCGGACGATGTGACTGATCGTGGCCGACTTGTCAGAGGGCAGTCGGAACGAACGGAGGGAAGAGATCATGGCAGTTCTCAAGGGCAAGGGCGCGATGACCGGAGTCAACCTCATCGCGAAGGTCTACAAGAACGGCGTCACCAAAGACGGCAAGTCCCAGTACGCCGACGTCCAGCTTGACGCTCGAGATCCGCGCGGTCCGGAGCAGACGAACCTGCACCTGAAGTCCGATCGGGTTCAGGGCGAGGACGGCAAGGTCCGCTACAACAACGGCGCTCCGTACTCCACCGGTCAGATGGAGGAGATCATCAAAGCCGCGGGTCCGAACACCGAGCCGATCCTGAACAAGGACGGCAACGAGGTCGGCACCGTCTACGGCTTCAAGGGCAACGTAATGCCCGCGACGCGCGGCACTGGCCTGGTGGTCAACACCAAGTCCGTCGAGGCCTCCGAGTTCAAGGTCGACGACAAGACGCTGGACAACCAGTTCGCATCCATGCGCGCCGCCCGCGAGGCACGGGCGGCGGCCAAGGAGTCGCTGGCTCAGGCCCCGACCCCTGAGGCCAAGCAGGAGCAGGCAGCCGAGGTCGAGTCCAACGAGCCGGCGGTCGGCTGAGACCGCGGTCGAGTCAAGCCTTATTCGAAAGACCCCTGGATGTCACTTGGCGAACTCGCCGTCGTCGCAAGCGAAATGCTCGCTGACGGCCTCGCTGCCATGGGTGCCTCGACGTACTCGCGGCGCCGCTCCCGTCAGGGCGATGAGCTGGCTTCGCACGGCTGATCCACAGATCCTCAGCGCGTGCACTCGAAATGACAAGAGTCACTCCGCGATCGGCCCCAGCATGGCCTACAAGAAGAAGGACCACCCAGAACGCTCCCTCGTGGAGCGATGGGGCCGATGCACCGCGACCTGACCACGTGCCAGGCCCCGCCGTCCAGGCCCCACCGTCCAGGCCTCGGCGATGCCGGCGCCCGACATCGCGCTCATTGCCTGACCACCGACCTCCCGCCGAGGCACACCCCCACCCAACTGCACCCCTTTTGGGAAGGTTTATACATGTCTGCACGTCGCGCAGCCGTGCTCGCCACCCCCGCGGCCGTCGTCGCCCTGCCGCTGCTGTCCGCCCCGGCGGCCACCGCCGCGCCGAAGACGGGGTGGTCCTGCCCGGACAACCCGCCGCTGCCGTACACGCTCCACGCCAGCGCGGTGACCATTCCCTCGAAGGCCACCACCAAGTCGACAGCCGTCGGAGTCCTTTACAAGTCACCCCCACCCCTCTGCTCCTTCTTCTCTTCCGCGCAGGTACCGTCATGCTCCCCTTCGCCGTTCCTGTGCCGATGACGCGCAGCTCGTTAATGCGCGCCAGCGACGCCCTGGCCACCCAGACCGCCACCTACGCCATCCCCCTGCTCATCCTGGTGACGACCGGCTCCACCGCCCTGACCGGCGCCGCCTTCCTGCTGGAATGGCTGCCGCGGCTGGCCGCCTTTACCATCGGCGGGCCCCTGGTCGACCGCTTCCGCGCCGACCGCGTCTTCCGCGCCGCCGCCCTCGCCCGCACCCTGCTGTGCGCGGCCGCGGCCGGCGCCCTGGTCGTCCTGCCCGCCGCCAGCATCGCGGCGACCGCCGTCGTCATGACCGTCGGCGCGGCTAGCGGACTGCTTTCCCAGGCCTGTTTCGTCGCCGTCGAGACCCTCGGCGCGCACGCCAGCCGCGCTGCCGGGGCGGATGCCCACCGCGTGCAGTCTGTACAGATCGGCATCGACCAGAGCGCCCTGCTGGCCGGCCCGCTCCTCGGCGGCCTGCTGCTGGCCGTCGACCCCACGCTGATGCTCACCGCCGTAGCCGCCCTGTCGGCCATCGCCGCCGCCAGCACGATCCCCGCTCCCACCACTGCGGCTGGCCCCGGTACCGGGGTGCGCGCCGTGACGGCCAGCCTGCGCACCGGATGGCGCACCGTACGGTCCATCCCCGCCCTGGTCTGGCTCGTCACCGGCCTCGTGGCCAGCAACCTGGCCCTCGCCGTTACCCAAGCCAGCGCCCCGATCACCGTCATGACCGGCTACGGGCAGTCCTCCATTGCGGTCGGCGCGGTCTGGAGCGCGGCAGGCCTGGTCTCCCTCGCCGCCGTCGCCGCCTGCCGCCGCGCCATCGACCGCTTCGGACTGTGGCCGGTCGGCGCCGTCGGCGCTGCCACCGCCTGCGCCGCCTGCCTGGCCACCGCACTGGCCCCCAACCTCGCCGTGTACGCGGTGACCATCGGCATCCTGATGGCCGGTGAGGGCGCGCTGACCGTCGTGCTGCGCACCCTGCGCGCCCGCCTCATCCCCGCGGCCGTCTTCGGCAGCACGCTCAGCGTGACCATCGTGCTCGTCGTATTGCCGATGCCCGTGGCCGGCGCTCTGGTGGCCGTCCTGCCCGCCAGCACCCTGCCCGGCCTGCTCCTGGCCTGCGCCGTCCTGCAGGGTGCGGCCATGGCCCTCGCCTTCCGCGGCCTGTGGCACCACCGCGCCTCCTACGCACCGAGTCGAACAGCCGCAGATCCCACGGCTGCTGCCCAGACCGACGCACTGCGCACGGCCTAATCCCACCTCCAACCCGTCCGTCTCTCCGGGGAGTTCACCGTGTCCCACCCCATGCTTCTCGTTATCGGCTCCGGCCCACGCCCCCTGCGCGGCTACTTGCTGGAACAGACCGCCGCCCACTACCCGCTGCTGCTGATCAACGACGCGCCCCTGACCTGGCAGAAGCCCTACGTCATCGACCACGAAGTCGCTGATCTCAGCGATCCGATCGCGGTGAACAACGCCGCCGCCTCCCTCGCCGTGCGATGGCCCATCGCCGGGGTACTGACCTGGGACGAGTTCCATCTGATGGCCGCCGCCCGGCTCGCACACAGCCTCGGCGGACGGCCCGGCAACACCCTTGCGGCCGTCGCCGCCGCCCGGGACAAGGCCACCTCCCGCCAGCGCTTCGCCGCCACCGGAGTCCCCTCCGCCGCCTCCACCTGGGTGCACTCCCTGGACGCCGCGGCCTCGGCGGCAGAACGCGTCCACTACCCGGTCGTCCTCAAGCCCGCCGCCTACGCCGGCAGCATCGGCGTCATCCGCGTGGACACCATCACCGATCTGCCCGCAGCCTGGGCCATCGCCTCCGCTGGCGCCGCCCACCAGGGCCCGGAAGGAGACGGCGTCCTCGTGGAGGAGTACCTCCACGGAGACGAGATCTCCGTGGAGACCGTCACCCACCGCGGCGTCACCAGCGCCGTGGCCGTCACCCGCAAAGCGGTCGGTTTCGCCCCCTACTTCCTGGCGACCAGGAACAGCGTCAGCGCCAACGACCCGCTCCTGTACGAGGTCGCCCCCATCGCCTCGGCCGCCCTGGAGGCACTCGGCGTCACCCACGGCGTCAGCCACACCGAACTCCGCCTCACCCCAGAAGGGCCGAAAGTCATCGAGGTCAACGCCCTCCCCGGCAGCGACCTCATCGGTGAACTCGTACGCCTGGCGACCGGGATCTCCCTGCCCCTTGCCGCCGCCGCCCTCGCCTGCGGCGAAATCCCCAACCTGCGCCCCACCCGGCAGCGCAGCGCCGCCATCGGCATGTTTTATCCACCCGCCGAGGGCATCGTCACCCACCGCGACCTGCGATCCGGCAGCGACCAGCACCTGGAGCACTTCCAGTGGCTGTGCGACGTCGGTGACACCGTCACTCTCACCCCCTCCAGCACTACGCCGAACAACATCCGCGCCGGGTACGCGGTCGTCAGCGGCGACAGCGCGCACGACGCCCAGCAGCACCTCGCCGATGTCCTCGCCCGCGCCGACGTGAAGGTCACCTCCGTCGTCCCCCGCGCCGCGTGAGCAACTCTGGCCGCCGCACGTGCCTTCGCAGGCCACCGGCCTGAACCTCAACCACGTCCACCGCACGCAACACACCGCACAGAACACTTCCACCGTCGCCGTTCCCGGAAGGAACCTCAGCATGTCTCCATCCACGCGCCTTGCCCACCTGCGTCCGCTGGCGCTCACGGCCCTGAGCATCGTCGTGGCGCTCGCCCTCGGCGCGTGCGACGTAGGCTCGGACCCCGACAGCGCTGGCAGCCCGACTCCGAGCACGAGCCGCACCCCCGTACCCAAGGGAGCGATCAGCAAGGTGGCCGCCCAGCAGGTGGTCGACCACTTCCAGGCAGTGAACAACGCCGCGAATGCCGCACGGGACGCCAAGCTGCTGGGCACCGTAGAAGCAGGGGTTCCCTACGCCCAGGACCAGGGCGCTTACAAGCAGTGGAAGACGTGGACGGCGAAGAAGCAGAAGACCTACTCCAGCCCGTTCGCGTACGAGAACCGTCAGTACATCATCCCGGCCGCCCCTGCCACGTGGTTCGCCGTAACGGCCACCTCCTCCGACGGTGACAAGTCCCGCGGCATGTTCGTCTTCGACAAGGCGGACGGTGGTCCGTACAAGATGTCCGGGGCGATCTGGCTGGGCAAGAAGACCACACTGCCCAAGATCGCCGTCGACCGGCACGGGCTGGCCGAGAGTGTCGACCCCGCACAGCAGGTCGGTGCGCTGGCTCCGAGCCAGCTCCGCACCGCGTACGAGGACCTGTGGGAAACCGGAGGGGCGCAGGAGGGCAAGAAGTTGGCCTCCACCGCGGAGACCGAGGAAGCCATCAGCAGCTACCGGCGCTACAAGGCACACGGCACCGGCAAGGACGACCAGACCGGAAAGAACATCGCAGACAGCTGGTTCGTCACCGCGGAGCCGGCCTCCAGCACGGTGTACGCACTGCGGCTGGCCAACGGTGGAGTCCTTGCTATCGCCGGGACCGCGCACACCCAGAAGACGGTGGTCAAGCCCCAGTACCCCAACGGCTACCTCCATGCGGGCGAGGCCCAGATCGCCCTCGGCGCCAGCGAAAGCGGCGAGATCTCCTCGATCAACGACACGTACCAGGGGCAGCTCCTGGCCGCACTCACCCCGCAGAGCGCGCAGGTGATCGACAGCGAGTGGGGGCAAGTGGGCTCCGCGAGCACTCAGCGGTAGCGACGCGGCGGATATGCCGCCCTCCTCTGTTCCGTCCCGGGCCACTTGGCTCACTACACACATGAGCTGTTTTGCTGCACCACAAGATCGCACTGCACCCGCGGCCGTCCGGTACATGAGCGGCGGGACGATCGTTCCGGGCAAGCAGGAGACGGTCTGCGATCCGATCGGGCGGCCTGTCGTCGACGACATGTACCTCGGCGCCGAAGAGGGTCTGGTGGATTCCAAGTGACCGGCCACGAGACGTTCGGGACCGCCCGGCACGAGGCGCCACTGCGCTTCGTCGCCGCGGCCGACATCCTCAACCGGATCTCGCCCTCCCACGCCCGCGGTCTTTACGCCGAAATCTGGGGACCACCCTGGCCACCGCCGTACTGCTCGCCTTCTTGCTCGCGGGATGGTACCTGGCCGCAGCCGCTGTCTGCCCCCCCCGCTGAAGGCCCTGACCAAAACCACCCTGCCCTCCCCCAACCTCCTGACTTTCCTGGAGCTCTCCCATGGCAACCACGCCCAAGCCCCTGCTGCTCCTCGGAGCCGGCGGAACCTCCCCCGCCTATCGCCGCGCCTTCCTGGCGAGCATTGCCGCCGCCTACCCCGTCGTCCTCGCGGACGCGGACGCCCCCGACTGGGCCCGCCCCTACCTGATCGACCACATCCCTGTCGACCTTACCGACACCGAAGCCACCGCAGCCCAGGTCAAGACGTACGCCGCACACCACGATTTGAGCGGCGTGATGACCTACATGGAGCACCACGTCGTCACCACGGCCTTCCTCGCACAGCAGCTCGGGCTACCTGGCGCCAGCCCTCAGTCCATGGAGGCCTGCCGGGACAAGGCGGCCACCCGCCGCCTCCTGGACGTGCACGGTGTGCCCTCCGCCCGCTCGGTGCTGGCCGACGACGCGGACACTGCCGTCGCATGGGCCGCGGATAACGGCTTCCCCGTCATGGTCAAACCTCGCGCCCAGGCGGGCAGCGCCGGCGTGATGCGGGCCGACACCCCCTCCGAAGTACGGGCCGCCTTCGACCGGGCCGGCCGGGAGACCGTTCTCGGCCTCGACGCCTACGGCCCCCAGGGAGTCCTGGTCGAGGAGTTCCTGGACGGCCCGGAAATCAGTGTGGAGACGGCGGTCCTCGGCCCGAGCAACAGCCGCATCATCGCCGTCACCCGCAAGCGGGTCGGGCCGCCGCCCACCGCCCAGGAATACGGGCACTGCGTAGACGCCCACGACCCTCTGCTGGCCGACCCCGAGCTCGCCCGCCTGATCACTGCCGCCGTCGACGCCGTCGGCGTGACCTGCGGAGCCCTGTGCATCGAGGTCATGCTCACCGCTCGCGGTCCGCGCATCGTCGAGATCAACGGCCGTCCGGGAGGCGACCTGCTCCACGTCCTGATCGATGAGGCACTGGGCCTGAACCTGGCCCAGATCGCGGCGGACATCGCCACCGGTACCCGCCCACGACTGCAGCCCAGTCGTGCACGCAGCGCAGCCATCCAGTTTCTCTACCCGGACCTCACCGGCGCCATACAACACCTGGCAGCCCCGGGCCAACTGACCGATCACGACTGGCTGGAGCGACTGGTGATTACCACAGAGCCGGGAGCCCATGTCGCTGCGCCACCGGCAGCCACCTACGACGACCGCCTCGCGCACTGGATCGTTCGCGGCGCCGATCCCGCGCAATGCGCGGCACGCCTGAGCCAGATCGAAGACGCACTAGAACTGCTCATCGCCCCACAGGCCCGCACGACCGCCTGCAGCCGATAGAAACCGCACCAGCACACGGAACGAAAGGCCTCGGAGTCCACTCCGAGGCCTTTCGCATTATCCATTCAATACCCTATTGAATGTGACTCATGATAAGATTCCTATTGATTTCCCAGTTGAATCATCAGTCCAGTCGAGAGGCCTTGCGCGGCATGTTCCATGAGGCACAGCTCAACGGGCGCTACCCACTCCTGTCCAAGCTCTCGGAGCCACTGAAGAAGGCCGAGCGCGACATCGTCGGCCGTGAGCACGAGACGATGCAGCTGCTGGCCTCGATGAGCCGCCCTGAGCTGTGCAATGCGCTTCTACTGGCCGAGGCCGGAACGGGAAAGACCGCATTGGTCCAGGCCACGATGCTCGTAGATCCGGATCGCCTCTACCTGGAGGTGGACCCGGCGCGCATGATCTCCGAGGCGGGCAACGCCGAGAACATGGCCGCGAAGCTCAAAAACTTCTTCGACGAGGCCGAGGACTTCGTCAAGGACGAGAAGCACGAACTGGTGCTCTTCATCGACGAGTTCCACCAGATCACCCAGCTCTCCAACGCCGCTGTCGAGGCGATCAAGCCCGTCCTCGCGGCTTCGGGAACCCGAGGCATCAGGATCATCGCGGCGACGACCTACGAGGAGTTCCACAAGCACATCGCGCCGAACCAGCCGCTCGTCGAGCGCCTGCAGCGCATCAACCTCAACCCGCCGGACCAGGCGACGACCATCAAGATCCTGCAGGGCATGGCCGAACGGTACGGGGTGGCCGACGAGTTCTACGACGACCACATCTTCCGGCAGATCTACGAGTACACCCAGCGCTACATGCCCGCCAGCGCCCAGCCGCGCAAGTCGATCCTCGTGCTCGACTCCATGGTCGGCTGGCATCGCCTGACGCACCGGCCGATGGACCGGGACCTGCTCTCGGACGTGCTCATGGAGTCCCTGAACGTGAACGTCGCATTCCGGGTCGACGGCGCGAAGATCAAGAAGCAGCTGGACGCCAAGGTGTTCAGCCAGGACTGGGCGACCGGCGCGGTGGCGCGTCGTCTGCAGCTGTCGGTGGCGGACCTCAACGACAAGGGAAAGCCGATGGCGAGCCTGCTGTTCACGGGCTCCACTGGTGTGGGGAAATTCTGCACCGACTCGACGCAGGTTCCTGTCTACTCGAGCGACGGCGAGACCACCTGGAAGCTGCACGGCGACCTGGTCCCGGGCGACAGAGTGTTCGGTCGTCAAGGTCGCCCGGTCGAGGTGCTCGGACACTTCCCGCAGGGCATGCAGGACGTCTACCGGGTCACGCTCTGGGACGGCCGGACTCTCGACGTCGGAGGACCGCACTTGTGGACGGTCTACACAGCCAAGCAGCGGTCGAAGAAGCATGCGGGCAAGGACGTCGCGCCGATGGTTACGAGCACGCAGGAAATGGTCGAGCGTGGCGTCGTGCGGACCTACCCCGGCGACTCTCGGGAGCATCTGAAGTTCTTCATCCCGGCGAACGGACCGGTGCACTGGCCGGAGCAGGACTTCGACGTCGACCCGTACGTCTTGGGCGTCCTCATCGGCAACGGGTGCCTCACTGAGACGCAGCTGACGCTCTCGTCTGACGGGGACGACGCCGACCACACCGTGTGGATGGTGGGCGAATGGCTGGGATCGGCACCGAAGTCGTACGGGCACAGCTACAGCTGGGTCTTCCCTGTCGGCGTTGGCCCGGTGGAGGACCGCCGCGATTCGCTGTACCAGACGAAGGACGTTCTTGCCTCGGTTCCCGATCTGATCGGTGCGCGCTCGGCGGAGCGCCGTATCCCGGAGAGGTACAAACACGGATCGGTACAGCAGCGGTGGGCGCTGGTGCAGGGCCTCTTCGACACCGACGGATCAATCGGCGGCTCGAACGACCGCTTCAACGTCTCGTACTCGACGTTCTCCAAAGGGCTCGCGGAGGACCTCAGGGAGGTGCTGTTCTCGCTCGGCGTCTCGAACACGATCAAATCGTCGACACGCACGAAGAAGGACGGGCGCGAACTGGCCGAGCACGGCGTGCACGTGAAGGTCGGCAACGAGGATAAGGCCCGGTTCTTCTCCCTCCCCCGCAAGCACGAGATCGCACGGCGGGCGGTCATCGAGACCTCGGGTCGTCAGCGCGTGAAGAAGTTCGACATGGTCGGCATCGCATCGATCGAGAAGCTGCCGGAGCAGCAGAGCTCGTCGTGCATCTACGTCAACGATGACGAGCATCTCTACCAGGCCGGCGACTTCGTGGTCACGCACAACACCGAGTTGACGAAGCAGCTGGCGCGACTGCTGTTCGGCGATGACCAGCGGCACCTCATCCGGTTCGACATGACGGAGTACGCCGAGGACTCGTCGTTCGCGGCGTTCCGTTCTGAGCTCACCAAGCGCGTGTGGGACCTCTCCCACGCGGTGCTGCTTTTCGACGAGGTCGAGAAGGCCTCGGCGATGGTGACACGCGTGCTGCTGCAGGTGCTCGACGACGGCCGGCTCAACGACGACAACAACCGCGTGGTGAGCTTCCTCAACACCTACATCGTGCTGACGACGAACGCCGGCTCGGAGATCTACAAGGACATCTCGCAGTACGCCGCCGACGACACCGGGTCGGGCAAGCATCTGATGGAGTACGAGAAGCTCATCCGCCGCTCGATCTCCTCGACGACGGGCGACAACCGGTTTCCGCCCGAGCTGCTGGGCCGTATCGACGCGATCGTGCCATTCCAGCCGCTGTCGCTGCCGACGCAGCAAAAGATCGTGCGGACGAAGCTGCGCCAGATGGTGCAGGAGGTGTTCGTCAAGCACAACGTGCGCATCGACGTCGACGCGAGGGTCCTGCAGTACCTCATCGAGGACAAGGGCGACACCGACTCCGATGCCGGCGGTGCGCGTGCGGCTGTGGCGAAGCTGACCGACGAGGTCACCACCGCGGTGGCGACCTTCCTCAACGAGCACCCCTCGGAACGACGGATCCGCATCGACGTCGTCGGTGACCTGGTCAGCGACGACAAGAACCTGCTGAGTTCCGACGCCTACGTCGAGGTCAGCGCGGTGCGATGAACCGGTCCGAGGACAGCGGGAACCAGTCGACTCATGAGTTGATATCCCATTCATGTCCCATGATTGCCCATCTAGATAGGAGGGCGATAGGATACTCATAAACCAGGTGAACTGTGTTTTATTAGCGGAGGGATCGCGCATCAATGGGCATTCTGGGTACGGCAACGGGAAGCCACCGGAAGGAGCGGAAGAAGAAGCCCGACGAGCTTCTGGCCTCCGTTGTGAGAGAGACGGCGATCCCGGCGGCGGTCGAGCTGCTGCGGTCGAACACGCAGTTCGTCTTTCCCAGCGGTACGGCCTGGGTGATGCTCGTGCTTGCAGCCGACTCGATCGGCGGCTTGAGCAAGCGGCACGGCCGGGACGAGGCGAAGGGTTCGATCATCGAGCTCATCAGCTCCGACCAGATCCGCACGGTGGCCACGGCGGAGATGCTCGAAGAGGAGGTCTTCGGCATCATCCCCACCGACGAGACTCTCGCGCGCATGGAGGAGTACTCCCTGCTCACCGGTGCCACCTACGCCTGGGCCGTCGTGTGGCAGAAGCCCAGCGGCGATCTGCTCGTCGATCTGGTGAACGATGCGACCTTCGCTCAGGCGCGCTTTGTCGCTGCAGGTACCACGAGCCTCGAAGAAGCCGTGGGCAAGAAGGCGTGGGAAGAGCACAGCGGCCTGGTCGCCGAGGCTGGAGTCACTGGCCCCGTCCCCGCCGTCCTCGGGGAGGACGAGGGGGATGCGATCTTCGACGAGATCCCCGGTGTCGAGGGGGCTGACGAGGGCCTGGACGACGAGCCGCTCTTCAGCGACGTCGTCGACGAGGATGAAAGGGCGGACGCACCCATGTTCGACGAGGACGCCGCAGGTATCGACGACGCGGGCACCGTCCCGGTCGAGTCGGAGCCGTACTACGACGGCGCCGAGGTGGCCGGCTACGAGGGCTTCGACGAGACCGACGCCGGCTACGGCGTCGAGGGTGACTACCAGGAGGCCGGCGACACTGTGCTGCTGACCGATCAGGCCCAGGTGCGCGATGTCATCGCCCGCCGGTTCCTCTCCGAGGAGCTGGACCTGGACGTCCGGCTCGATGAGTTCAACGCGACCTTCGCCATCGGCGCGCCGGTCGTGCAGATCGCTGTGCCCGAGGGCTCGACGGAGTGGCTCGGGGACCAGGTCGCCCAGCTCAACCGGCAGGCCAACGCAGACCTGATGCAGCTCCGTTCGGCGCACGAGGATGAGCTGCGTGCGCTCTACGTCAACCTCATGTCGGCGCACACCGAGCAGGTCATCCGCGATGTGGCCACCGACCGTGCGGGCTCCCGGTACAAGCTGCTGAAGGACGCCGCCGAGGCCGAGCACCAGCAGCGGCAGACGGAGAAGGATGAGAAGATCCGGGCCCGCCGGGCGGAGATCGCCAAGGACTACGAGTCGCAGGCCTCCAAGGTGGCCCAGCAGGCGGCGCTCTCGGCGGAACTGCAGTACAAGGAGCGCAACCGCTCGAAGATGGAGCGCGAGCAGATCGACTCCGTCGCCGAGATCGAGCGGGACATCGAGGACACCCACGCGCACAACCAGCAGGAGATCCTGCGGGTCCGGCGTTCGGACGCGACGCTGAAGATGCAGACCGGGCAGACGCGGATCTTCGAGGTGCTGGCCGAGCGGCAGTCGGAGTACCTGGCGGCAGAGGAAGAGCGCCTGAACCAGTGGAAGTCCGAGATCCAGCGGATCGTCGACGACAACCGCAAGGCCGACATCGCCCAGTCCGAGGCGCTGGCCGAGCACCTGCGGACCACGGACGAGATCGGCGTCCTGCGCCGGGAGCAGCAGGACCTCCTGGAGTCGGTGCGCTCTGAGCACGCCGACCGGAT
This sequence comes from Streptomyces sp. NPDC086080, assembly GCF_044540255.1. Classification (NCBI taxonomy): domain Bacteria; kingdom Bacillati; phylum Actinomycetota; class Actinomycetes; order Kitasatosporales; family Streptomycetaceae; genus Streptomyces; species Streptomyces sp. NPDC086080. The sequence continues at coordinate 60,507 of NZ_JBITRU010000023.1, read as the reverse complement.
CCGCCGGATGCAGGACGAGCTCGAACGCAACCGCAAGGACGCCATCACGCAGATGACGGCTCGGGACGCCGAGTGGCAGCACAACCTCGACCTGGAGAAGGAGAAGACCAACTCCCAGGTGGCGCGGGTCACCGACCTGCTCCAGCAGCTGTCGACGGTCGAGGATTCAGTGGCCAAGCGGTACGAGGCGCGCCTGGCGGAGATGCAGACCGACAAGGAGTCCTACGCCAACGAGCTGGCGCGGGCCTCCGAGATGCAGAGCCGCTCGAACAAGATCCTCGTCGTCATGATCATCACGCTCTCGCTCCTGATGGGCGCGGCCGGCTTCATCGTCGGGGTGGTCTTGACCCGTTGAGCGATCCAGTCATGGCCGACGGGGTGATCTGACGGCGCATGGGGCGCGTTCCCCATGCGCCTTCGTCGTCTGCGCAGGCAGGCGCACTGGACAGCAGGACAGCAGAACGAGCGAGGCCCGGGAGTAAGGGATCATGATGGCCACGAACAGGCGGAAGGCGGCACGGCCGAAGGCGAGCAGCTGGGACAAGATCTCGGCACGGACGCCCGGCGAGACGCTGACGAACCGAGACGTCTACGACAACCAGCAGCTGGACCGCAGCACGTTCCTGACCCTGAGGTCGACCAGACCGGGCATCGTCGTCGCGGTGATGACCGGCGCGCTGGTGACGATCGTCGCCTGGGTCTTCTACTCGCTCATCGCCGCGGCGGTGCTCTCGGCGGGCGCGTCCGTGGGTTCGGGCGTGCCCGGCAGCAGCACCGGCAAGCCGAGCGCGTACTACGTCCAGGACACCACGACGGGTGCGGGCGGCTCGGTCGTGAAGTGTTACCGGCCCCTGACCAAGGACGGCAACCCGGACGTGAAGGCAAAGTGTTACCCCAGCGCTGAGGCTGTTCCGGTCCCCAGCTGGTACACCGCGGCGAAGGACGGCAAGCCCAGCGCCGAGAAGCCGGCTGAGCCCGAGAAGAGCGCGACGACGGTCGGCGAGCAGCTGGCCGACGCCTCGGGATTCAAGCTCTTCATCACGCTCGGCTCGGGTCTGATGGTCGCCCTCATCATCGGCACGTGGTTCTCGCGGAAGGTCGCCGCGGCGAACCTGATGAACACCACGAGCGACATCAACCAGTACCAGAACGACCAGCACATCGCCCTGCCGGAAGAGATCCAGCAGAACTACGACTGGTTCCCCGACGCCGGTGCTCACTCGAGCGTGCAGGTCAGCTCGATGCTCAGCCACATGATGCTCAAGAAGAAGGGCCTGGGCACCGTCGAGGTCGCCCAGCGCGCCAAGAAGGACGTCATCGACGAGGAGGGGAACCTCGTCTACTACGCCGGCGAGGTCATCGACGACGACGAGGGCAATCCGCTGACGCAGACCCTGCCGATCATCGACGAAGACTTCGGTGACGAGCTGTTCGAGGCATCCGGGCTCCCCGATGACAAGACCCTGCGTCAGAAGTACGACACGACGCGGATCCCCTACAACCCTGACGGCAAGAACCGGGACAAGCTCGGCTTCGGGTCGGACACGTACAAGACCGTCGCTGACCTGATCAAGGAGGACTGGACGTTCCCGGCATACGAGGTCCAGCGCCCGGCCGGGGCGTACGTGGTCGATACCGCGCCGGTGAACACCATGGTGCTGGCCATCACCCGAGCTGGTAAGGGCCAGACGTACATCGAGCCGGTCATCGACATGTGGTCGCGGGAGAAGAAGCCCTCAAACATGGTCATCAACGACCCCAAGGGCGAGTTGCTGGTGAAGAACTACGTGCCCCTGGTCACACGCGGGTTCGAGCCGGTGCAGTTCAATCTGATCAACTCCATGAAGACCGACATCTACAACCCCCTGGGGCTGGCGGCCGACGCGGCGCGTGAGGGCAACTTCACCAAGTGCGCGCTGTACGTGGAGAACATCGCCGGGATCTTCTTTCCGCTCGACGGCGGCGAGGACCCGGTCTGGCCCAATGCCGCCAACAACGCCTTCAAGCGCGCGGCCTACGGACTCATCGACTTCTACCTGGAGGAGGAGCGGGAACTGCGCAGCGCCGCAGCCGTGCTGAATATGGACCCGGCGCTGCTGGAGCAGAAGCTCGATGACCTCTGGGGCAAGGTCACGCTCTACAACTGCTACCAGCTCTTCGTGCAGATGAGCTCGAAGAAGATCAAGAACCCTGAGGCCAAGCTGGAGAAGCGGGTCAAGGCCGGCGAGTTCGAGAACAACGAGGACGCCCTGGCCGAGGAGCAGGAGAAGGCGGCGGCCCAGGCCTTCATGTGGGAGGGCAAGGCCGATCAGGACATGCTCAGCCTGTACTTCAACGCGAGCGAGGAGCTGCCCCGGAACAACATGCGCACGCTGGTGGGCAACGCCCACAACGCGCTGCGCTCGATGGCCGGGGCGGAGAAAATGCTGGCCTCGGTGTACGGCATCGCGATCACCGCCATGTCGTTCTTCACCGACCCCACGATCTCGACGCTGACCTCGGGCAAGCCCTCGCAGAACACCGACCTGGCCGGCCTGAGCTTCCCGCGTCGCCTCGGCGTGCGCTTCGCGCCGAACTACGTCAAGCGCGACCACCTCGTCGGACAGCAGGCCGTGTGGTCGGCCTACGCGGACCCGATGTTCACCGAGAACCTCGGTGAGGACTTCGAGCACGAGGAGATCGTCGGCCGCGAGGGCTGGGCCCGGTACAACTTCAAGGGCAAGTTCCCTGGCGACGAAGCCTGGCTCAAGCTGGAGCTGGTCAACCCCCAGACGAAGATGCTGGTGCGGACCTTCTACTTCAGCTTCACGAAGAACTACCAGGTCTCGCTCAACGGCCGGCACTACGTGGTCGAGCCGGTGACGGGCAAGAAGATCGTGAAGAACGGCGTGATGCGTGAGCTGAAGCCGGTGCGTGAGGGTGGCACCCGGGACGGGAAGATCCTGTCTTTCCAGGCCGGGGACACGCTCTACCCGGACACGCGACTCGACTTCTCCGGCGGCGGCAACCCGGAGAAGGTCTCGTATCAGGCACGGGCGATCACGCAGACGCTGTCGCGCTACTCGGAGTCCCCCAAGGCGCTGTTCCTGGTGACTCCGCCTCACCTGATGAAGTACGCGAAGCTGATCCTGATCTTGGTCAAGCAGCTGTTCGACGTGAGCGCCGACCAGGCGTACATGACGAAGTCGAACCAGAAGCCGCTCTACCGCACGCGGTTCATGCTCGACGAGCTCGGCAACCTGCAGTCGGAGGGCAAGGGCATCGACGGCTTCGAGACGATGCTCTCCATCGGCCTGGGCCAGGAACAGCAGTTCACGCTCATCCTGCAGACCCTGCAGCAGCTGCGCGACGTCTACGGCGAGAGCGTCGACAAGATCGTGCAGGGCAACACCTCGAACATCGTCTTCCTCAAGTCCACGGACGATTCGATGATCGAGACGCTGGAGAAGATGAGCGGCAAGACGCACCGGTCGTACCGGGACAGCAAGCAGATCAGCCAGGATCTCGACAAGGTCATCGGCGGCAAGACCGAGGGCCGGGTCTCCTACACGATGAACACCAAGGAGGAGCCGCTGATCAGCTACAACGACATGGCCTTCCTCTCGCCGCGCAACTCGATCGTCTTCCGGGCCGGCGACGCGCCGATCTGGAACCGCAACCAGACGATCCTGCCGATGTCGTTCCGGCTGCTGGGGAACACGATCAAGCACCCGGGGCACACGTACTCGCTGCAGACGATCCCGACCCTGTCCAGTGCCATGGACTTCGACGTGCGGATGAACCAGCCGGACTTCGTGAAGATGCTGGAGAAGCGCATGCGGCAGGCGGTCAAGGCCGCGGACGCGAAGGCGCAGTACAAGGAGATCTACGGCTACCAGGAGGTCGACATCGAGCGCCTGGACCCGGATGTCTACGCCGACGAGGTCATGGAGGTCATCACGACGATGACCACGGTCGACGAGGGCCAGGACCCCAACGCTCCGGTGGTCGTCGACCCCGACGCGTACGAGGGGATGAGCATGTTCGACGAGGACCAGTTCATCGAGAACGTCGAGGTCGGGGTTGCGGTCGCCGAGAGCCAGACGGTCAGCGCCGAGCGGCAGCGTCTGCTCTACGCCGAGGGGACGATCAGCAAGGAGATGCTGGTCAACCCCGACGGCTCGGCGAAGGTCAAGAGCCTGGACATCGAGATCGGTGAGGCCTACAAGTCGGCGCAGACCGAGTTGGAACAGGATCGCGAGCACTTCTCGGTCGGCGGCGACGGCGATCTGCGCAGCGCCGATGGGTCTCAGACGTACATCAGCCAGATCCGCTCGGACGCGTACGCCAAGGCGGCCCGCCGGATCAACGGCCATGTGAACGACGAGGACTCGCGGGTGTTCGCCGGGGAGGACGTCACCGAGGAGGACCTGAAGTCGCTGGCGACGGTGAAGGTCCACGCGGCCTTCTACCAGTACCTGGCCTCACTGCCCAGCTGGGAGGTGCTGGCCGACGGCCGGTTCGACCGGGCCATGGCCATCGAGATGAACGCGAAGTAGCTGGCGGCCACTTGGGGGCCAGCCAAGGATCACGACCAGTGCCGAGGTCGTCTCTCGACTAAGGGAGACCACCTCGGCACTGGCCTTTCCGGATAGCTTCTCACCTCCTTTCGATAAGCGGGGTAGGCTCTATACATACTTATGTAACCCCGAGCGTCCACAGGAGGCTGATTGGCTATGAAGAAGGCACATGGACTGCGCAGGTACTTCTACGAGTACGTCTACTACAAGGCAGTCGAGCAGGCCCGGGAGCAGACCGGACAGGTCATTCCGATCTCCCAGGCCAAGGTGATCCGCGCCCGGGTCGATGAGATCCTGGGCCAGCGGGGCACCGCGCTGGCCGACCCGCGGCTGGGCGTCACGGACTGCCTCTCCGCCATCGACCAGGCATTCGGCGAGCGGGTGTCCGACTACGAGCCGCAGTTCGGTGACCATTCCCCGCAGAACGAGCGCTACCAGCAGTCGCAGCGGGAGTTCACCCGTGCCACCGGCGTCGGCGCCCAGGTCGACCCGAAGTCGGCCCGGCTGCCGATCAGCCCCTACGACCCCGGCTGGTCCGAACGCGCGACCGTGAAGCGCGCCGGGACCGCGCTGGTGTACCTGCCGGACGAGACGATCGGACGCGTGGCCGGCGGCGAGGTGGAGACCCTGGCCGATCCCCGGCGCGGGAACATGGTGCTCTGGCGTATCGACGATGAAGGCAAGCCTTTCGAGGCCGGCCGAGCGATGACGAACGATGACGCCGCTGGGCTCACCGCGCTGATGGACAAGATGAGCCAGCAGGAGTACGATCAGGTCCGCAAGTGGGTCATCGACGGCGGCCGGGATCCCCAGACGAAGCGTGTCGACCGCAACCGCTTCATGTCCCAGCGCGCCGTGGCACGCTCGGCAGCACTGCTCGAAGAGCTGAAGGCCCAGGGCGTGTCCTACGAGGTGATGCGCGACCGCGAACCTGGGCAGATCAAGGCGAAGATCGCCGGGACCGGCATGGAGATCCGTCTCACCGACACGCGCCAGGAGGAGTACGCCGGAGCCCGGATCTATGACAACGGCACCGTGCTGCGCTACTCGACGAACTACCGGGTCCCCGGCGGCATGGCGGTCTACTCCCCCTCGCCGGCGGAGGCCGTATCGCTGCTGCGCTTCGCCCAGGGCCATCGCATCGAGCGCACGGATCTTCCGGGGCGCGCCGCCGGCGAGACCGGCACGACGCACCAGGAGCGGGGCCGTGGCCGCACGGTGGTGGATGTGCCCGACAGCTACCACGTCGACCGGGAGTCGATGTTCGTGGTCGGCGACTACGTGGCCCCCGGCGAAGCCGGTCCCCGGCCCGGGTCGAAGGTGATGCTGCGCCGGGACGCGAAGAACCGCTCCCTGCCGGCCTTCTTCGTCGATGCCGAGCCCGCTGAGGCCTACGCGAAGGCCGCCGTCGAGAGCGCGCGGGAGAATCTGCAGGCAGCTCTTGGCGTCGAAGACCTGATCGCTCGCGCTGAGGCCGAGCTGGAGCGAACGGGCGGAGATCTGGATGTGATCGAGCCGCCGGATTACTCGGCTGACTCTGAGGTCGCTGCGATCCAGCGCTCCTACTGGGACGTGCTCACCGGCGCGCACAGTGATCTGCTGCGCCCGGGTGCGACCGAGGAGATGTACCAGGAGCGACTGGATGAGATCGGCGAGTTGCAGGCCGAGGAGGTGCCCGAGATGGGCAACCTCGTCTACGGCGGCACCGCCGTCGAGAAGGTCCGGCAGCACGCCGAGGACGTCCCCTTCGAGCTCATCGGGACCTGGGAGGCGGAGCCTCACGACGTCGACGGCGAGTGGGTCGATCAGCGCTTCAACCCGGACCGGGTGGCGCGGTACATGACCAGCCCCACCGGGCAGTGGTCGAACCTCGACAACCTCGCCTCGGCGCTGCGTCGTTGCGGGATCTCCCCCGACGAGATGATGGGCTCGACCTTCCAGACGACCCGGTTCAAGGACCGGCTCGTCCGCTTCAACGCCGAGCGCTCCGTGCCGATCGCAGATCACGAATCTGCGTTCATGCGGCGCATCGGGGCCACCGTGCGCGAGAGCATCGAGCGCAACGCGGCGACGGTCTCCGAGATCCGGGTCGACGAGCAGGGCGTCATCCGCTGGAGCGGCGAGAAGCTGCGCCGTGACGGCAAGGGGACTCCGATCTCGGGTGAGATCGGCCAGGTCTTCGATGTCGGCGAGTACGGCGAGATCACCACCGCCTTCGCCAGCGGGGAGAACTCTCTGGTCGTGCCGGGCTACGAGGCCACGATCACGGCCCAGACTCCGGGCGAGGCTCCGACCTCGGTCGAGGAACGCACGCGCCTGCGCGGCTACGAGCAGCTCATGCACGAGCGCATCCAGTACCAGATCGCCGGCGACCTCATCGCCGGGCGCAGCGAGACCGGCGAGCCCTCCTCGCTCAACACGGTCTACTCGCAGCTGTACGGCACGAAGCATCCGATCGACTTCATCGAGCGCGCCACCACGTACCAGCTCGACGAGTCCACCGGCGAGATCAAGGAGCACCTTGACGAGTGGACGGCCGCGATCCTGCAGACCGAGGCGCGCCGTGTGCGCTACTCCAACGAGATCAAGGCCGGCTCGACGATCTACGCCGAGTACCGGGCCCAGCGCGACCGGACTGACCCGGCTGACGACAACCGCTTCGACGCCTGGCGGCTCACCGGCGGGCGGAACATGACGGTGCTCACCGGCAAGGACCGGAACAACGTTGCTGCGCCCAGCGGCTACTTCGATCCGGTGATGACCGGAGGCGCGACCAACCAGGGCATCGTGCGGTACCTGACCACTCAGGCTCAGGTCGACGCCGACGGCCGGATTGTGCCGGGCGACGAGAGCGTGGCCGGGCAGCGTGCGCCGCTCATGGCTCTCCCCGAGCTCGAGACGCTGCGGTACGACCCGTTCGACCGCCAGCAGATGACGGCCTCGACGATCATGCAGTCTTCTGAGGTCACCGCGCCGGCGAAGACGGCGCTGATGACCTTCGGCGGCTGGACGGCTGATGACCCGATCGTGGTGTCTAAGGAGTTCGCCGAGCGCCACCGCATCCGCGGGGCCGGCGGCCAGGAGCGCGATCTCGTCGTGGGCGACAAGATCTCGGATCTGCACGGCAACAAGGGCGTGATCTCGCTGATCGTCGACCGGGACATGCCGCTGCAGGACGCGCAGGAGCAGGATGTTGTCGAAGAGGTCAACTGGTTCCGGGCCAACCCTGGCCTGGACGTGGTGATGAGCCCGTTCAGCCTGATCTCCCGGCGCAACGCGGGCTCGGCGCGCGAGCTGATGAGCGGGAACGTCTCCGACCTGCGCTCCCCCAACGGAGAACTGCGGCCGAGTGCCCTGGGCGAGATGCGCTTCGTGGTCACCCACATGGCCGTCGACGAGAAGACGAAGATCTACGACGACGAGCAGGTGCGTGCCGGCAAGGGCCGTAAGGCCTCCTCGCAGCTGGCCTGGGCGCTGCAGTCTCAGGACTGCCCGGCGATCATGCGCGAGTTCTACGGCCACAACAGCGGGGCCGAGTCGAACCTGCGCGAGTACCTGCTGGTGACCGGCATGGACATGGAGGCCGACGGCACGCTGCGGGTGATCGGCCAGGCCGAGGGCCTCGACGAGCGCCCCGAGCGCCGGTTCATCCCGATGCCCGAGCTGCTGCGCACTCAGCCGCGCAAGGCGGGCCAGCTCCCGGGACTGAACACCACGGCGATGCGCAAGTCCTTCGGCGGTCTCATCGGCGACCGCGGCGGCGACATGGAGATCCCGTTCCCGCTCACGTATCCGACCGGCGAACAGACCGAGACGGTGAGCGCGAGCTCGTGGAAGCTGCCGGTGATGTCCTCGCATCTGCGCAGTGGCCAGGAGTTCGAGGACGGGTCCTCCGTCACGCACGACTACACCCGCAGCTACCAGGACGTCTTCGTCGAGGCCTGCCGCTACCGCTACATGGCCGAGCAGCTGGACAGCCAGGGTCTGTCCGCGGAGAAGCGCGCCGAGGTGCGTCGCGGCATGAGCGACTCGGTCTCGCGCGCTCAGCGCGCCTTCGAGGCGATCACGACCGACGTGCAGAACCGGGTACTCACGGGCAAGAACAACATCTTCAAGAACGGGCTGATGGCCTCGCGGCTGACCGACTCGGCGACGATGGTGTGGACCGCGGACCCGCGGCTGGACGTCGACAAGGTTGCGCTCAGCTCGGTCAAGGCCGAGCAGCTGGGGCTGGCCGAGGGCGACCACGCGCTGGTGTGGCGTGATCCGGTGCTCCGTGACGCCGGCGTGCGTTACATGCGGGTAGCGATCGACGACCGGCTCACCGGTGCCGCGATCAACCCAGTGATGGACGCCTGCTTCGACGGCGACTTCGACGGCGACGCGGTCGCCGTGGTGAAGCTGCACAGCGAGGCCGCCAAGGCGGAAGCCCTGGCGAAGCTCTCGGTGTCGGCCAACCTGCTGGACACCGGCGTGGTCAAGAGCGACGGCTCGCACCCGCTGGCCATGCAGGTCTCGCTGGACACTCAGGTCGCGCTCTCCAAGAACGCCGGACTGGCCGAGGAACTGGAGAGCTCGCGGAGCGAGGCGAACCGGCTCCGGCTGCAAGCGCTCACGGGCGCAAGGTCGCCTGAGGACATCAAGCTCGGCCAGCAGGTCGTGACGGAGGAGCTGAGCGCGCTGTACCGCCAGGCGCAGCGTGGCGAGTTCGGCGCGGCACTGACGTTCTCGGACCGCGAAGCGCACCTGCAGAGCGTGCGCGAGGTCTGTGTCGAGACCGGTGCCAAGGGCAGCGAGAAGAAGCTCGCCGACTACGCCCGGAACCTGGGCGATGCGCAGGGCACGCCCGGTATCACGCAGGCCGACCAGGAAGCCTCGATGTTCGCCACGGCGATCAAGGCCCACGGCACCGGCTTGGGCGGCTCGTTCAGCCAGCGCGCCGTGCGCGCGCTGCGCGGCGAAGACCTCAAGGCCGTCCTGGAGGTCACCTACCCGGTGACTCAGTCGATCCTGCAGGCCAAGCATGACGCCGCCGAGGCCCGGCACAAGTACGCAATGCTCCAGGGCCCCGGCCGCGAGCTCTGGAGGGGCCGCAGCATTGAACACGTCGGCCCCGGTCAGTGGCGCACGGCGTTCCTCGACGGTGAGCCGGTCCAGGCCACGGCCGAGGAGTGGGAGAAGCAATTCATCGAGTTCTACGAGTCCAAGGAGGGCTTCGGTGTCACGGTCAACCCGGACTACGTGGCCCGTGTGGCCAGTGCGCTGGAGGACCCGAAGACCGGGCTCATCCGCAACCTCGAAGAGGACCCGTTGCTGGCCGGCACTGTGATGGACCGGATGGCCTACGGCGGTGGCTTCGAGGCGCTCGTGCAGGCGGCCAAGAACCGCGAGAGCGTCTACGACGGCGAGAAGAACGAGCAGTTCGCGTCCTCGGGGCCCCGGAAGACCCGGGCGGAGATGTCCCGGCAGCTCGATCAGCTGGGCTCCGTTGAAGCGCACAGCTCGGACAGCGCTGCAATTGCCGTCGATGACTCGGTGGTCAAGCGCGACGTGATCTCTCAGGACGCGGGGACCTCCCGCACCCCCCGCACCCGCGGCTCGCATCGCCGCTCTGCGCATGCCGTGGGCGTGGGCGCGTCGCGCCCGGTCTACACGCCGAGCATCGAGATCGATCAGCCGCAGGGCAACGACGACGACTACGGGATGGGGGACTGAGATGGCACCGCACAAGGAATTGGGAACGGGCCCTGCGGGCCGCCGGCGCGCGACCAAGGGGCTTCCGGTGGACGACGATCGGCAGCAGGCCGACGAGCCTCAGGACAACGCGTACGCCTACCGGGACTCGCGCTCAGACGAGCCGATCGACGCCGAGGTGATCGACGAGCCGGGGCCGGAGGACGACGGCTCGCGCGCCTGGCGCGAGCGGCTCCGGGACCGCGCCCGCGGGTTCTTCGGTGAGAAGACCCGGGAGCGGATGGCCGACCGCGAGCGCGTGCACCGGATCGACGTCGACCGGGCCGAGGACGAGACTGAGGGCCTGCACCAGCGCGAGCAGCTACTCAAGCTCCGGGCGGAGACGCGGCTGGCCGGCGAGAAGTACATGGCCTCGCTGCGGGACTCGAAGCTGCTGGTGCCCGGCTTCAACGACGAGGAGCGGACGCAGGAGCTCGACGTCATGCACCACGTCTACATGCAGATGATGATGCAGTCGTGTCTCAAGCCGCTCTCGCGCGGACTGAACGCCAACTCGATCATCCAGGCCGCCGGCATGGTGATGACGATGCGGATGCTTGCCCCGGACTTCAAGAAGGAGATGGACAGCTACCTCCAGCCCCTCAAGGACAAGATCCAGGAGCGCATCGACACCAGGGCCCGCGGCATGGTCGCCTCCGCTGAGAACGGCATCGCGCACCGGCAGAGGATCTTCAAGGACGTGCCGAGCGACGCCCGGCGCAAGCGCCTCATCGGCAGCACCGATCCGCGTGACCACCTGACGAAGAAGTGGCGCAAGCGCTTCGACGCCATGCAGCACCGTGAGCGCGGCCACCGGGAGATGTTCACTCCGGACTCGGCGGCCATGACCGAGGTCGCGCTCATGGAGAACGCCTTCTGGAAGATGCGTGAGCCGGGCGCGGACGCCGGCCTGATCCGCGACAGCTACCGGGCGATGCGCAAGCGGCTGCACGAGCAGATGAGTGAAGACGGCCTGGAGCGCCAGGAGGTCGTCCAGCGCGCGCGGATGATCATCGGCGAGCGGATGGAGTACGAGCCCGAGCTGCGCACGATGTTCAACGGCGTGGCCCACGGCCGGATCGTCAAGGCTCCCGCTCACGAGGAGCGGATCGCGGGCTCGGACAGAGTCCGCACGGTCTGGAGTGGGGAGTTCGACGACCAGCTGGGCCAGCGTCTGCCCGAGGACGGGATGTTCACGCTGCGCCGGCCCATGGACGCGGACGCCCACCAGGTCCAGCTCGCCGAGACGATGAAGACCTCGATGCTCGACGCGCTGGGCCGCGGCGACCAAGAGGGCTACGGGGGCAACATGCTGGGCTACCTGGTCGGCTTCGCGGCGCAGAAGCAGGGTCTGGACACCAGCGAGCTGCCCGACATGCTCCAGCACCGCCTGGACCAGTCCGAGGTGATGATCGCGAGCATGGACATCGACGGCTTGCCGCCCGAGGAGCAGCAGCGGGTCTACTCCAACGCCTACGTCGACGCGATGGAGGCGGTGAACGAGAAGTACCCGGATCTCGAGGCCGAGCTGAAGCGGAGCCTCGGGGAGAACTGGCAGCAGACGCTGCAGACGGCGGTCGACGACCCGGGTGCCTTCTTCGAGGAGCAGCGGCTCAAGCCGCGGTCGCGCCCTACGGGCCCGTCGTCCGAGCGGGAGGCCGGCCCGCAGAACGAGAGCTCGAACGCTGAGGCCGATACCGAGGACTACCAGCCCGCCTGAAGGCGATCCGAGAACACGAACAAGGAGCAGGAGGAAGGGCCATGAGCCAGGAACAGAATGAGGGACAGCAAGTCAGGTTCGGATCGCGTTTCGCGCGGATGTTCGGCTACGTCACGCCGGAGGACCGGAGCCGATGGGAGCAGCAGCGGGCCCAGAACAAGCCGAACGTCAGCGCGATCAAGCAGGGCACGAAGTCATTGCTGGGCTCAATGATGGAGTTCGGGGAGCGCAACATCGGCGCGAAGCTCGACGCGGCCCACCGTGTGGCGGCGCAGCAGCGGTTCGAGGAGTCACACGACAAGATCGTGAACCAGCGCCGCGATCCGAACACGCGGAACATCATCGAGTCGGTCGACTACGAGCCCAAGGACGACCGGGAGGAGATCGAACCAGATCTGGAGCTTTAGTCGAATGGGTCATGACAAGCGTGGCGAGTGGCACTCCATAAGCCCGGCGCTCCTTCTAGACTCATGACTGTCTTCGATAGACTGGTTTCTGAGTGAAACCGCGGCTTGAAGGACGACAGGACAGGGTGTAGGCATGGAGACGACGACAAATCCGCGTGTCAGTAAGCGCGAGTTCATCTCTCGGGTCGCGACTCGCAGCGAGTTGCCGGTCCGAGTGGTGAACAAGGTGTACGAGTCGCTGCTCAGTGAACTCACGGGCGCGGTCAGCTGTGGGGAGACGGTCGTGCTCACGAGCTTCGGCCGCTTCTACCGACAGGATCACAAGGGCCACAAGGTGCGCTTCGGTAAGAGCGACGTCGACGACTACGTGGTGCTGAAGTTCTCCGCGTCGAGCAGCTTCAACCGCCGACTCGGGGGCAACGAGGATGAGATCTCACCGGAGACCTACGGGATGATCGAGGATGCCGACGAGTTCGAGGACGTCATTGAGGAACGTGAGCTACGGGCCGCATCGTAGGCGACGAGGAGCCAGCAGAAAAAAGAACCCCCGCGATGCACAAGCATCACGGGGGTTCTTTCGTGGCGGGACGAGCCCAACTGAGAGGCTTAGTTGTCGGCGATTGCGAAGATCACAATGAGCACGATGACCGGGACGAAGAGCACGCCAGCCCCGGCGAGAAGGTGCTCCCACCCCAGCGGCAAGTTGATCCAGTCCGTGAAGTCGTTCCACAGGCCGGCGACGGTGTCTGCGATCGAGACGAAGAAGCCGGTGACCCATCCGATGATGACTGCCAGGCTGACGCCGCCGATCAGGCTGAGGGCGATGATGAGGCGGGCGCTCTTGAACATGGTGCCCCGCCCTACTTCCGGTCCTCGAAGAGCAGGTAGTACAGCCCGATGTGCGGAATGACGAGGGCCGCCAGTGCGATCCAGGCCCGACCTGGGGCCTCGCGTAGGCCAGCACGGGGGCGAGCACCTCAGTGCGGAAGATGACGTGGAAGATTCCGTAGGCCATGCCGAGGGTGATCGCCAGTCCGATGCCGCGCCGTACGAAGAGGGCGGAACGAGGATCGATCCACCGGCGGCGTCCCGCGGTTGTGCTGGACTGGGGATCGGCATCCACAGCTGCCGCCTGGGTCACTGGCTCGTAGTCGTACATCGTCACCATCTCACTCTTATCAAATCACCATTACTTCCATTCTGCGAGAAGTCATCAATGATGAACAGAATAGCGGATTACAGGTCACTCAAACTGGAGGCCAGGCTCATCCGCGGATGGCGTATAGAAGTTGCTGATCGAGCGCCGTCGGGGTCGTGAGGGACTCGCGATCGGCTCGCGCTGCGCGGCCAGCTCGGCGAGAGTGAAGCCCACAGGGCGGCCGAGGCGCTGGCCGGCCATGTAATAGGCCTGACCGTTCGCGCGTTCACCCAGGGCGATGACCTCGCGGGTGACGGGCTCGCCCGGGCGCTGGGGCGCCCGCTCCCGCCAGACGATCCGGTGCGAGGGCTTCGCGCTTGGGTCCGCGCCGACGTAGGTGGTCTGGCAATCAGAGAGGTCGGGATAACTGGGCATGCACTCCAGCGGGTGCGTGCCCGGCGCGCCCTGCTTGATCCGGCCCAGCCGGTTGAGAGCGACGCGCAGGAGCCGGTCCTCCGGTCCATGAGGGTGCATCACTGCGGCGTCATGGAGCGTCTGGAGGTCCTGCTTGAGACCGGCGGTCGGCAGAAGACGGATGGGAGGCTGACGCTCACTCATCACGCTTCTCCTGCTGGGCAGCACGATGCTCATCGGCCCACTGCTGACCGAGCGGGCCGAGGCTCTTGGCGAGCTCTTCGATGGTCATGCCCGCCTCGTCGGAGGCGTCGGACTCCTGGATGCGGCGGGAGAGCTCAGCCTGGAAAGCAGCCTCAGTGTGGGCGTAGGCCGCGTGGTCGTACTTCATGAGGCGCACGAACGCGGCGAAGGGGATGATCGCGGCCTCGGGCTTGTTGTCGTCCCCGAAGATCAGCGGCGTGATCTCGCCGCGGCGATAGAGGTTCAGCATCGTGGCAAGGTCCTCGCGCCTGAGCTGGTCGGTCGGGACGACATTGACGGAGAACTTCGGGAGCTCGGCGTCGGGAGTGCCGTTGTCGTGAGCGTTGCTGTTGTGAGTCATAGCTTCAGCCTAATCAGTCGGGAATAGCTTGTCATCGACTCGCATACGACGGCTCTCGCCTAGTCGATAAGGGCGTCGAATGGTGGATCGCTCCGTCTCTGAGAGGTGGGACGGGCAAGACAAAGAGGAGACCCGTGCTCCAGCCCCGCACGGTGCGGAGCCGGGGCACGGGCCCTGACGGATGGACGGTCGCGACTTCAGAAGTTCCCCTCGTCGACCTGCAGGCAGACGATGCCGAGCGAGCGCCACAGGGCCACCACGCGGTCACGGTCGTCCAGGAAGTGGGCAGGCCCGATCCGGGGAGCACACCGTGAAGCGACGGCCGCCAAGCCCCGCAAGCTGGGTCTCGGGGGCAGAGCGGGAGTGGGCATGCCGACGGCCCACCCCGGGCGGGCGGGCCGTTGATGGTGAGGGTGCGAGCGGTGGGCAGGCGGCTCCCGGATCTCACAGAAGGCCCCGCACAGTCTTGGGTGGACCGTCAGACGCTGGTGGGCTGCGGTGAGGGGGTGTTCGCGACCGCTTCGGCGGGGTCGATAACGAGGTGGTCCATCCGGAGCCCTACCGGACATCTGTCTCAGAGGTCAGCGACGGATCGCGATCCGGCCCCCAGGAGACGGTGGCCTCCAGCCGCTGGACCGTCTCCCCGATACGTGGGCGGGTATCGTCCCGCGGCAGCCGGGGGAGCCGTTCCCCTGGAGGAAGCCTGGTATTAGAGCGACAACGCAGAGGTCGGCCCCGAGAAATCGCAGATCAACGCAGTGTTCAACGCCGGCTCCGTCGTCCTCGGGTCCCAAAACGGCGAGTCATTCTGGCTGCTGCTGACCACTGGACCCTGCCGGGGCGAGGTCTGGATAGTCACGGAAGATGCCGCCCTCCCAGCGCACGGTGAGGCCGTAATGGGCTTCGCAGAGTGGGTGCGGCGCTGGCACACCGGCGGTCCCTGGTGGTACTTGGATCTTGTCCCGCCCAACTGAAGCCATGAGGGGCGCCCCGCCCCCATCCCGTTACCCCGGCCACGACCAGTGCGCTCGAACCCGTCCGAGATGAGCCATCTTTCCGGGCCACAGCACCCCGGCACTATCGACGTCGACGAGCTCACCGACACGACTGCCGGCGTCCCAGGAGTGGTCGCCTTCGACGGCATGCACGTCTTCGTCCTGGTCAGCGGCAGAGAACGAGGGCGGCAGTGTTCTGCAATTGCGCGTGGCGTACCAGCCTGCCGCCCGTGTGCGTTGCGCCGGCCCTGAAGATGCCTACAGGGAAGCCGGAGTGGTCGAGGGCAGGGCGAGGAAGGCACGGGCGGGCGGGGGAAGGAAGCCCGGTGTCTGGGCGAGGTCCCATTGGCAGCCTGCCTGTACCCGATCGAGCTCGGCGAATGTTTCGCGCTGCAGCAGCAGGAGCAGAGCCGACAGAGCGGTCCTGGTGGCCTTTTCGTGCCGGGTGCGTAGCTCCTCCAGGAGGTAGAGCCCGGCCGGCATCTGCCTGCTGATCCACCACTCCGTGGTGGCGTCGCCGGGCGCCCGTGCGGCAAGTTCTGCTTCCGTTCGCGCACACAGGTCCAGCGCCCAGGAGCGCACACCCTGGGCGGCTTGCCAGGCGGCGGTGAGGTCCTCCGGCGAGGATGTCTCCGCCAGCGTGCGGAGGACACTGCGGACGTCGCCGGACGGCATCGTCAGGCTGTCGTCAGGGCCCAGGACGGGGGAGTGCGGAACGTCGCGCACCGTGGTCTCCACCAGGGACGCGATCGGATTCACGTCCAGGCCGGGTGCCATCCCACGCAGCAGCGCGCCGACGAGCGGCAGGGGCGCACTGCCCGTGAGCAAGGCGTCGGCGGCGAACAACGTGGCGCCCTGCGGCGTCAGTCGCTCGTCGTTCAAGTGCTCGTCAAACGGGACAAGTTCCTTAGGTGGCCAGGGGACACCGGCAGACTCGAAGAACGCGGCGATCTGCTCGTCCACCCGGTGTGCCCGCGCGGGCACCATGATCACAGCCTGGCCGCCGCGACCGATGTAGGAGTCGACGGCGTCCAGCCTCTCATCGACGTCCTGCCCCGGGGCGGTGCCCGGAAGGCGGATGGCGTTCACGGCGGTCCGGAAGGCGGCCCGGACGGTTGGCTCCGGCACCGGCAGGCCCTCTCCGAACAGGGCCAGCGCCACGTCCGCCGGCCGCTTCCCTCTCCCGGCCAGCCGGGCGAGACCGAGCACCAAAGCGAAGCCGGCGGCCGCCGGCTGCGAAGTACTGCCCCGACCGCGACCGAGCCCTCCACCATGCGCGTTCGCCGGGAGCAGCCCGTGGCGCCTCCATCCGGACAACTGCTTGCCCGTCACCGTGAAGCCGTGCTCACGGGCATGCTCGATGAGCTGTTGGTCCGCCCGGCTGGGCACCTTCGTGGTGTTCACCCTGCGACCGTACCGGCGCCGATTCACAGTGGTCGGCGGTTCTTGGAGACCCCCCACCTTCGCCCGGTCGCCGTGCTACCGGTCCGCTGCAATGGGCGAAGAGCCGGCCCACCCGAACCAGGCTGGGCCGCGACCCGAGACGAAGGAGACGGATTCACCCATGACCAGGAACGCCGAACACCGTGAGCTGCGAACCCTTGTGCTCCTGCTGGCCACGGCGGTGGGCCTGCTCACCACCGCAGGGGTCGTCTGCTTGACGTTCGCCTATCCGAGACTGGCCGAACCCCTTGCCGTGGGCGCTGCTGTCCTGACCTGTCTGGCGGGCCTCGTGCGGTTGGTGGTCAAAGAGGCCGGGCGGCAGCGCTGACTGTGCCCGCTGCCGTCCGCCGTTGCCGCCACCTCGCCTCGCGCTCATGCCCGAGGGCCACATCGCCGTTGGACGTGGGTTTCGCGTGCTGGTAGGAAACGGACCGGAGCGTCTGGGAAGCACCCGGCAGGAAAGGGGAACCATGCCGAACGGGGTAGCCAACGGGAGCACCCCGGCTGACATGACAACGGCCCCCGAGTTCGTCGGTGTCGTTGACCTCGCCCACCCGGTCTCCCCTGCGGAGCAAGCGCTCTTGGACTGGCTGGAGTCGAACCTCGCTGTGGAGGCCCAGCTGAATCACGACGGCACCGCAGAGTGGAAGCATCGGTCGATGTACGAGCTCGTCGCTGCGTACGGCCGCTGGTTCACCCCTGCCGCCCTCCCGACCGAGGTCCGGGCGCTCCCGGAGCGGCAATGCTTCGTCAACGCGGCGGAGACAGAGCGGGAGCACCCGGACCTGGCCTACATCGAGGGCCTCGCGCTCGGGGACGGCAGCCCTCTACCAACGCTCCATGCCTGGTGCGCGGACAGGGACGGCCAGGTGATCGATCCCACATGGTCGAAACTCGGAGGAAGTGCGTACCTGGGAATAGCCCTGCCCCCAGCCCTGAGGCCGCTAGGGTCTCGGTACTGGGGTGTCCTGGAGGCACCCAATTCCCTGTACTCGCTGCTGCGCAGCGGCCTGTGAGCCGCCTCCCCCGCACCTGGCCGCGCCCCGGACGCCAGCCGTCTCCGTCCGATGATCCGCCGGCCAGGCCCACCGCCCTCCGCCGCCGTCCTGCCCTCGCCGCCTGCGCCCATCTCCGGCCCGCCGCCTCGCCTCCCCGAGTCCCCGCTTCGGCCCGGCCCTCCGCCACGGCCGCCCGCCCACGCCGGGGCGTCAGGAGGCGGACGTGGACTCCGCGGCCGCGGGCGGCGACATCAGGTCCCCCAGGAGCGACCGGAGGCCCTCGACGGTGCCGCAAAACTCGGCGAGGAACTGCACCTGCGCCGCGGCCCCCTGGTTGTTCACGCTGCTCGCCCGCACGTCCGCCGCACCGTGGACCTCCTCGTACGCGTCGTCATCGCTCAGCTCCGGGTGCGCGCCGCCGTTGTACTCGTCGGCCCCGTCCTCGTTGGCCGCGTCGTACACGGCCTCGTCCAGGTCGCCCTCCCCGATGCCGAACTCGGCCACCAGGGCTTCCGCGTCCTCCTCGGAGATGACCGGGGGCGGCTCCTCCTCGGCCGGGGGCGTCACATCCACACGGAGAGCGCGTCGCGTCGCCGTGCGCCGGCTCTCAACCCGCCACACCGTCCAACCGGCCCCGCGGAACGCCCCGGCGACGTCGTCGAGGGCCGCGTTACGGGCGTCCCGCACCGCGCGGGTCTGCCGGGCAGTCAGGTTCCGCTCGTCGTGCGCTCCGTCGACGTACCAGGAGACTTCCAGCGTCCGCCCGGCCCCGGGCCAGATGAACGCGCCCTGCGGCCCCTGGGGGCTGTGCCACTCCCGGTACAGCATCCGGCGCGCGGGGAACGTCGCCACCGGCACTTCGGCCGCCCGTAGCACCTCCAGCGCGGCGACCACTGCCGGCTCCTGTGCATTCTCGGGCAGGCTGCCCACCGCGTCCGGCTCCACTCCGCTGTTCGGCTTCTCCGTCACAGGGGACGTCGTATTACGCATCAAGTAGTCCTCTCTTTAACAGAATGACGGCGACTCGTGCCCGTCGCCGTTCGATGGTCCGGTGCTAGGAAGCGGCCCCTGCGTCACAAGGGGGCCGCTCTCGGCGGATTGATCAGGGCGTCCGGAAGTGACGAAGGGTGCACCCTTCGCGCCGCTGACTGTGCGTGAACCTTGCCACCTCAGCCAGCTCCGCGAAGTCGTCCCACTCGATCTCGTAGAAGGTCAAGGACCGAGTGGTCATGCGCGCGAGTGTTCCCACCGGCAGTGGGGCTGTGCCCGTGGGCGAACAGGGACATCCTGTCGCCGATGACGCGCTCCCAGGAGTCTGCGTGGCGCCCTCGAGGCCGTTCAGCCGCTGACTGATGATCATGCGCTTCACGCGTTGCCCAGGGGCACCGCAGCATCCAGAGGTCGGCATAGGTGAGGACGGGCCTGCGCGGGTGGCCAGCGCGGCGTCCCGATGGCCATGAGTGCGTTCATGACTGGTGTGTCTCTCCTTGTTGAGGCTTATGCTTCAGTCGGCCTGCGACGGAGAGCCGGGGAACTTGCGCACGACGGAGACCGGAAGTGGCACGAGGGTGCCGAACGGGCCCACTGGGCGCTGCGTTCCGTGCGGGGAGGCGAGGCGGACAGGGATCTCCGGCAGGGGCCCGGACTCGCCGCACTCGGGGCACGCCCAGGTCCAGCCGACGACGGGAGCGTGGACGAGCTGTCCCTCCTGGATGATCCAGTCGAAGCGGTCGGCCAGGCTGTGTTCGTCGGAGGCGACAAGGTCGGCGTCGAACAGCTCATCGGGCACGGTGAGTTCAGGCACCGGTGGGCTCCTCTCGGCTGGCAGCGGGCCCCGGCAGCGCCGGGGCATCGAATGACGAGGCTTCGATGGAGGGCTTGGTACCCGTCAGCCGGACGACCTCCAGGACGTGGGCCTCGATGTCGGCGCGGGCCTGGGCGACGACCTGCTCGCCGGCCTCCACGAGCGAGTCGACGGTGAACTGGGCGTTGTTACCTGCGCTGGCGACGGCGCGCTCCAGTGCGTTGAGCGCTTCCTTGGTGGCCCTCACTCCCTTCTTCTCGTGGATCGCCTCGTGCAGCGCCGCGGTGGCGGCTCTGACTTCGGCGTACATCCGGTCGGTGACCTCGCGGACCTCCCTCAGGCTTTCGGCCGTACGGGGCTGATGAGGGATCTCGGGTACGAAGGTGTTGTGCTCGGTGCGCCGGATGGTCACCGGCACGCCGCTGCCGAGCCCCATGGAGGACACGAGCGAGCCCCACTGCGCGAGGCTCATCTCGATCTCCACGAGCTCTCGGCCCGGATGAACCCAGTCGTGGCTGAGGTCGCGCTTGCGCGTGGCCTCGTGGACTGAGAGCGAGATGGTCTCGTTGTGGAGTAGGTCGGACTGGAACAGAGAACGACCTCCGCCGCTCCTCCGCGTCACGACCGCGACGCCGAAGGCGGGGTGGATCTCATCGCCCTGCGCTACGTCAATCACTGGGTCCTGGACAGGACGGCGGCTCATGACTGCACCGCCTCGGTCGTCGGGTGGCTGCTCCGCCGTCGCGGACGGCCGAGCGCGCGGAAGCTGCGCACCAGGAAGCCGAAGACGCGACTGCTGAGGCGCGTGGACTCGTTGCGCGCGAAGAACTGGATCATGTCGGGCTCGCGCGTGAACATGTAGCCGTCGGCGATGTCGCCGGAGGTGGCCAGGTGCCCCGGCCAGGTGGTGATGTTCCAGGACCACATGCGCGTGCAGGGTTTCTGGATCCGCAGATGGCGATAGAGACCGTCATCGTGCAGCACCATGAGCTGGTGCTCGGCGGTTTCGCTCAGGACGTCCGCGTAGGCGTGGGCGTAGGGGTTGGTCGGCTTGGTCATGATGAGTGTGCTGCGCTTTCTCTGACGTGTGGTGGGATGTTGTGGGGGAAGCGGCGAGCACGACGGCATGACGAATCGATGGGATACGAGCCGTCCGGGAGCCAGACGTTCACAGTGGTGCTGTGAAACTGGCAGCCGCCGCACCATGCCCGCCAGCGCAGCGGCTGGGGTACTCGTCGACGCGCCGCCGGATTTCGACGAGGTGGACCGGGCGCCCGGTGCGGGCGAGGGGGCGTCAACGGTCGTCATCCAGGGGCTCCAGGACGTCGGCCGCCGTGATGTCGCCCCGAATGAGCAGGAGGGCGACCGCGTGGGCCCGGTCATGGGCTCCGATCTTCTTGAAGAGGCGGCGCGCGTGGGTCTTGACCGTGTCCTCAGAGATGAAGAGCCCCAGGCCGATGGCCGCGTTGGACAGGCCGCGCGCCATCCGGACGCCGACCTGCTTTTCGCGCTCGGAGAGGGGGGCTTTCAGGCTGGGGACCGTGAGGCCCTGGTCGCGCAGGCAGCCGAGCCTGCCGCGGCGGAAAGCCGCCTCCAAGTGAGGCTTGACGGTTTCCAGGAAGGTTGCGACGACGCTGCGCTTCGTCAGCCACCTTTCTCTCGTCCGGTCGGCGGCGTCGCCCAGGTCATGGATCAGCTCCTCGTACCGCGTACGGGGACGCGTCTCGGTGGGTTGGGCTGAGGACATGTCAGCGCTCCTTGCACTTACGGATCTTCGAGAATTGCTGGCCGCGCGTGAGCATCGGGTCGGCCAGGGCTTGGGCCGCCTCGGGGCGGCAGTTGGGACACGGGCGTGTCGTCTGGTGGGTGACGGGCTGGCTGTCCCGGGTACGGTCGGCCGTCGAGGCCCCGCTCGGGCTCCTGCTCGTCGATGTCGATCCAGCCCGCCACGCACGGAGGCTCGTGCGTGCACCTGCACTCGGCCCACGGGCCCGGGGCCCGGCCAGCCGAAGTGGTGCTCTGCGGGCGGCGGGGCCGCTGGAGGCCGGGGCCCCGGACGTAGTCGGGGACGTCGCTCACCACAGCACCTCGTCCACTCCGCGGTCGTTGACCGAGGTGCCGGGGTCATCGACCGTGCGCGGCTGCCGCTCGAACGTCGGCGGCCCTTCCAGCTCCCACCGCAAGGTGCCGAGTGTCACGGGCTTGCCCACCTCGGCGAGGGCCTTGAGGGCGCGGGTGATGCGCGGTTCGAAGCGCGCAACGCCTTCGGCTTCAGGAACCGAGCCAACCAGCGCCTGCGCTCACGCTGTGCGACCACTCGTCGCAGCCGACGGGGGCGCACCCCCACTAGTCGGTATCCGGCGGCGGGGCAGCGCGATAGCTGGTGCGCGTGCCGGTGCGTGGCGGGAGTCCGGGCGCGCCTAAGCCGGGGCTAGACAGGGGCCGAGGCCGGTTTCACGCCTCCTCGGCGTCCCAGGCCGTACGCGATGCGGAACGGCTCGGGCATGTCCCAGGACCCATCGGTCCTGGGGTGCACGACGCCAGCGGCAGTGAGCTCTTCGAGGAGGTCGTGGTAGCGGGCCAGGTGCCGCATGCCGCTGGGATACGGGTCCGCCGCACGGGAGCCGAGACGGCGAAGACGGTCTGGCAGGCACGTGTGGTCCCACTGGGCGATGACCTGGTCGGAGTCGATCGGCAGCTGCTGCCCGGCCAGCGGAGCGAGTGCCGCCCGCACCCACGGCATGGCCTGCTCGACCTCTGCGGCGCGCGCACGCGCTCCCTCCGGCACGCCCCGGCGGATGTCCTGGTGGTGAAGGGCGCGCGGGTGGTCGGGGTGATCGTCCAGGGCGTGACGCACGGCCTGCCTCAGTGCGATGAGGAACGGGCGGGGGCTGAGTCCGCCGACGCCGTCCTGGAGATACGTGAGCATGAACTGGTACGTGGAGCCCTTGCGGGCGGTCGTGCCCATGTACGGGTCCGCGATCATGGTGAAGAGGCGTTCCTGCGCGGCGGGATCGGAGGTCAGCTGCTCGGGGGCGTTGTAGCGGCCGTCGGGGGTGAGCCTCCAGCCCGGGGTCAGAGAACGGAAGGCGGCGGCACCCTCACTGGGGTGGTTCGCCAGGAGCTGGAAGAACAGACCGTAGAGGTGCGTTCCGGTCACCTGGCCCCAGTGGTCCGGCGTGCTCCAGTTCATGTCGGCGGTGCGCAGAGCACGTCGGGCTTCGGACGTGAGCGCCCGCAGGGCCGCGTCGAGGGTGTCGGGGCGGAGGAAGACCTTCGCCCTCACGCGCGGCCCGAGGCGGGCCAGGTCGGCAGCGAGCTGGAGGACTCCGGAGGCGAGGCGATCCGTAGTGCGCTGATCGGGGTGGAGCCGGTCCAGGCTGTCGAAGACAACCAGATGAGTGCGGCCCTGCGAGTTCAGGTCGGCCACGGCTTGGCGCAGGGCGTCGGGGTTACGCAGCAGCCACTGCGCGCGGTCGCGCCAGCTGGGCAGGCGTGTGAGGTCGCAGACGCCCAGGGCGGTCAGGGCGACAGCGGTCCACACCGTCACGGGGCGGATTCCTTCGCCGAGCAGTGCTTCCAGCTCCGACGCGGCCGGATAGCCGTCGCTGTCTCCTGTGGCCCCAGGGGCGGAGATCACCCGGGTATCCTCCAGGCGCGGCATCTTCAAGTCATGGGCGGCTGCCGCACGGAGGTCAGGGTCGGTCAGGACCCGGGCCCACAACGTCTTGCCGACTCCGGGACCGCCGCGGACCACGCTGCTGTCGATGAACAGCGCGGGGCGGCAGCCGGGCGTGTAGAGCATGGAGGCCGGCAGTGTGGCGGCGTCGCGGGTCAGCGCTGTGGTGAGCGCGTCATGTATGAGCGTGCGCAACTGGCCGGGGGTGGGGAGCGTCATCACAGGGTCCTTCCAGTAGGGGCGTGCGGCAGGCGGGCGTGGTGGTCGTCAGCGGGCGATCAGTCGAAATCCGTCTCGGACAGCCATTGGGGGCAGCCCTCCCGCAAGAACCAGCCGCGCACGTTGGCGTCGTCAACCTGGGGTGCCGCATCCCGTGTCGGTCGCGGGTGCGTTGTGAAGTCAGTCGTAGTTGGTGGCGGGCGGGATCAGTACGACTGTTTCGCCGGCTCGGCCGACCCATTCGACGGGGCTGGTCTGCTCCAGTTCCATAGCTGCGGCATACAGGTCGTCCGGGGTCACGTGGAGAGTGGTCATGGGGCCGGGCATGCGTCTCCTTCAGGGGTGGTTGTCACTGGCATACCGGCGCCGGATTTCCCGTCCCTGGTGGCCCCGATTCCGGCGGATTCTCCGGCGCCGGATTTTCGGGCGCTGGTGGCTCACCCTGAAGCAGCTCCGGGTCATCGCACACCACCTGCTCGGGCCGGAAGGTGCCCTTGTCGGTGGGCTTCCTGGTCCGCTTCAGGTAGCCGAACTCCTCCAACGGCAGCCTGGGTGGTCTCGTATCCGGCCTCTTCGAGGTGGCGCTTGAGCTGGTTGACCAAGTGCTGCAGGTTATGGATCGTGCGAGCACTGTCAGTCCTCGCTCTCCTCTTCGTCGACCTCGTCGACCCCTTCGTTGACGTACTGGGCAAGGAAGCTGTCGTCGCGCGGATCGAACGCGTGCTCTTCGGTGAATTCTTCGCGGTACTCGCGGGGATCGCGGTCCCCGGGGTGCTGTCGTACCTTGCCGATGGTGTCGGCGATCCATTCGAGGGTGCTCGCGCCGGACCACTCCGGCGAGGTGCCCAGGCCGAGCGCGATCGCGTCGACCACGTCGGTGTCAGTGAGGAGCGTGCTGGCTCCGCGGCTGTTCGCGCGGGAGAGCGGCAGTTCGTAGTCCAGGATGAAGCCCATGGCGAGGAGCACGCTCTCGGGCAGCTTGTAGGCGTCCCAGATCGCTTGGGTCGCGTTCGTGGGGTTGTCGCCGTTGGAGGGCCCGCCGGAGATGTAGAGCCTGTAATCGGCGACCGTGAGGAATGTCGTCTCACGGGAGTCGAGGGCTTTTTCGAGGTTGTTGATGATGACAAGACCGGCACGCCGGGCGTACTCGATGAGCACTTCGCCGTTCTCGTCGACGAGGTCGGACTCGCCGTCCAGATCCGGCAACAGCTCCTCCATCTCGGGCTCGTCGAAGGTGAAGAGCGAGGGGTCTTCGATCTTCTCGAGCAGCTGATGGCCGCGGTCGAAGTTCGGCGGTTCGGTACTTTCGGCCGGGAATGCGATGGTGGCGATGAGCATGCTCGCGCCCATGATGATCTGCTCCTTCAAGTTCGTGCCCGGGGCCGACCGACAGCCAGTCCAGGGCTGCGTTGTCAGCTGGTTTTCTTCGGCTTCGCGACGCGGCATGGGCCGGGACCTTCACAGCACGCGGCCTCTCGGGGGTTGTCCCACTGGCAGTTCGGGCAGCGCCAGAGAACGCCGGCCGCGAACGCCGCTTCCCGGATTGCCTGATCCTGGTGGTCATCGGCTGTGTCGAGCAGCCTGGTCAGCAGATCCCGCTTGGCGGTGCCCTCTGCACTGTCATCCAGCACCACGTCGTCTTCGACCTCCACGCGTAGCGGCACAGTGCCGTCGGGACGGACCAGCCGGTCTTCCGCGGAGTCGAGGTGCACGGAGACCCGGACGGCACCGGCCTCGTGGTCGTGGAAGTGATCGATGACTGCGGCTGCGGCACCTTCGGGGGAGCGGTAGGGCTCGGTGATGCTGGGGCCGGTCCAGCGGCCGTCCACCGTGCGCTGGATGGGGCCGGTTTCGCAGTCGCCGACGCGGACCGAGCGGGTGCCGGCGTCGGACTCGGCGCCCAGATCGGCGTCCTGGAGGATATGGAGGATCGTGCGGACGCTGCCGTGGCGGCCGGCGTCCTCGAGCAGGAGGGCGGTGGCTTCCAAGCGCGCGCTCGTGTCGGTCGCGATGTTGGACAGTTCCTGCGCCAGGGCGTGGACTTCGGCCGCCGTATCGGGGACGGCACCGTCGACGCTGCGGGCCGCGGTGGCCAGTTCGTCCAGGGCGGAGGCGGTAGTACGGCAGACGGACCGGCTCTTCGCGCAGGGACCGCTCGGCAGCTGGGCTGCCCCATCGTCGAGCGCGCCGAGCGCACGGAGGGCGGCGTCCGGGAGGAAGAGAAGAGCGTGGATGCCGGCCTGGAGGTCGCGGTAGGTGCGGAAGGTGGTGGCGAGAGCCTGGTCGGCGGCATGGGGGTCAGGGAAGGGGCCGTCGAGGTCGGCGGGGGGCGCCGTAGCGGTAGCGCGGAGGCGGGCTACGGCCAGTTCGGTGAAGGCCAGCAGGCGAGCGAGGGGGAAGGCCATCCATTCGCGCTCGTCGCCGGTGGCCTGGGAGAGCAGGGCTCGGGCGGGTTCACGGATCTGGTCCAGGAGGCGGAGGACGCGCAGGCATCCGCCGCGGGTCCCGATGGCGAAGTGCTCCCGCACGATGGCCTCCAAGCCGTCGAGGATCGCGGCCACGTGCTCCTGGCGCAAGGCGTGGAAGAAGTAGGCGCGGGCGGCCGAGTCGACGATTGCCTGGCGCTGGCGAGGGAGACGGGCGATCGCGGCCCGGGCCTCGGCGGCGCCGGCGTACGGGTGCGGCTCAGTGTCAGCCGGGCCGTGCAGGGCGAAATGGAACACCGCAACGTCCTCCGCCGCCCGCAGCGCGTCCGTGCGTCGGGGGCCGGTGTCGGCACCGGCGTGGCCGCGGTATCCGCCGCTGACGGTAGCGACATGGCCTACGACCAGGTCGTGGGCGTCGACGACGTCGGCTGGCGCGGAGTCGTCGGCGGGCGGACGCAGCCGGAACTCCGGGAACGCCTGGAGGACCTGGCTGTTCATGTATCTCCTCGGGTGGTGGACGCCGGACCGGCGCGGGTTGGATGCGCCGGACTGGGGTGGCGAGCGGATGGGTCAGTTGGAGGCGCTCAGGACCGGGAAATTTCAACGGACTTCCTCGCGAGCCCACTTCTTCAGTGCGTCGACGTGGGCAATTCCGGAGGAGCGCCAGAGGAACGGCGTCTTGCCGCCGTGCTCGATCAGCTCGGTCCTCAGAAGTCGATGGAGTACTTCGGGGGACGGCGCAGGGTCACCGAGGCGGCGCTCAAGTCCTTCTTGTCGTCGGGCGACTTGTCGTCCTCGTCGCGGAGGTCGGTGAGCGTGAAGGTACCCGCCGGGAGCAGGTAGCCATCCTCGGACGGGACGGTGTCGCGCATGCGGAACTGCAGCCCGGTAGCGGTGTCCCAGTCGTTGATGATCTGCAGGCTGTCGCTGTCGAACAGATCGACACGATCGTCGAAGACGTCGGTGTTGCCGTCATCCCAGACGATGTGAGCCTCGATCCGCGAGCTTGCGTGCTCGCTGCGCTTGATGTTCAGGTCCCCGATCACCTCGGCGAACGACTCGCCCAGGCGCAGCTCGAAGGCGATCGCCCGCAGGTGGTCGAAGTTGATGTCGTACTTCCGGGAGAAGTCGACGATCTCGGCCACCTGCTTCTCGGCCACTCCGGGCACTTGATCGCGCAGGTAGGTGGCAACCGTCTCGGGCTCGGGGTAGGCGAAGCGCATGTGGTAGTGGAAGCGGCCGGGGCGGTTGAGCATGTAGTCGTTGACGCGCTGCAGCTTGTTGACCGACAGGACGTAGAGGCGCTTCGTCGTGCTCAGCCCGTCGAACAGGCTCAGGAACTGGTTCTGCGACTCGTCGTCCTCGTTGGAGAAGACCTTCTCGAACTCGTCGAAGACCACGACGACTTCACCCAGTTCGTCGAGGAAGGCGGCGAGCCCCGGCGTGTCGTGTTGCACGAGCACAGTGGGCAGGTGGTGTTCCTCGCGCATCCGCTCGGCGAGTAGGCGGAGCATGAGGCTCTTACCCATGCCCTTGTCGCCGGACAGGATGACGCCGAGCGAACGGTCCATGGCGGAGTAGCCGGTGACGATCCGCTGTACGCGGGAGGCGTGGCTGTCGTAGACGGTCTCTTCGGCGGATGCCAGCGGCTCCGTCTGGCGCAGGCTGTAGCCGGCCATCTGAGAGAAAGCGATCGTGTAGGTGGCCACGGGCAGATCAGCGAAGGTCTGCACGGAGTCCCCGTAGAGGCGGAACTCCCCGCCGGAGGCGACGATCGTGGATGCGGGCATGAAGACTTCTCGCTTTCGCAGGAGTATGTGGGTGAAGATGGCGGCGGGGCAGCGGCGCTCAGCGGATCGGAAGCCCGCTGTTGTCCGGAGTAATAGGGAGGTGCCCCAGGGAGTTGTACAGCTCGGCGATGCGGCCCTGGTGGGCGCCGAGTGCGACGTCGACGAAGCTCTGGGAGCGGCGGAACAGGCCGCCTCGCGCGAGCATGTGCATTCCGCCGGAGAAGAAGCCGCGCCAACCGGGTCCTTGCGGCGGCGCGGCTCTTCTTGCGCTGGACCCGTTGCGGGCGTGCGGGACGGTGCTTGGCTCAGTGGGTCAGAAGCTCGTTGAGGAAGCTGTCGATGTCGACGGATTCAGACTCCCGGCCTGCGGGGACGACCTCGAAGGTCTTGGCGAGCCATGCCTCGACGGAAGCTACCGGTCCTTCAAGGCGGGCGTATCCGTCGGAGGATTCCAGTTCGATGCTGAGGCGGCGGTTCTGGTGAGAGCCGATCGGAGTGATCTTCACGTCGCCGATGCCAGCGGGTGCGGTGAGGCCCTGGTCGAGCAGTTCCCGGGCGAATGTCCACGGGACCACCTTGTCGGGCGTGACGTCAAAGGAGAACTGCACCGCGTAGGGGTCGGTGTCCTTGTAGTACAGCCGCACGGGGACGAAGACACGCGTGTCCGGGCCGGCCACGAGCATCATGCGGATCTTCAGTTCCAGGCCGGGAAAGTCCATGGGTGGATTCCTGTTCTTCGGCGGGAATGCGTGGTGGAGGGCGGGCGGTGGAAGGCAAGGCCGGGCGCTGCTCAAACACCGCCGTTTTGTCTATGTCGCTGTGCGGGAGGGGGACATGGCGGGTGCGACTTGCTGCGCCTGGCGTTCTGCCAGGGCGTTGATGGCGAAGAGGACCTCGCCGTGAATGGCCCATTGGTCGAGGTAGTGCCAGGCTTCGGCGTGGCTCTCGGCGAGCGGTTCTTCGTACGCCTTCGTGCCGGGCGCCCTGTGTGCCAAATACGGTCATGGTGTGACCTTGGGGGCTGGGTCATCCAGGTGTGTGAAGTGTGGAAGACCGCAGGAGCGGGTGTCTCGCTCGTCGAGAACACCCGCCTCTGTGCCATGGGGTGGCGGCGGTTGGTCAGACGGCCGCGGTAACCGCAGAGCGATCGTCGGTGTTGCCGGGAACAGTGCTGTCGTTGTCGTCCAGGAGGTCCGGATCGATGCCGAGGGCGCGAGCGGCGTTCCTCTTGTCGCGCTCGGTCAGAGCCGTCACGATCTGCTCGTAACTGCTCTGGATCGGCGGGTTCTTCACGGTGCCGTAGCCGAGTACGTACTGGCTCTTCATGGCACGGGTGAAGGCGACGTAGAACATCCGCTTGGCGTCTTGGGTCATCTTCGTGTCCTCCCTGTAGAGGACGACAGCGTTGTCGAATTCGAGGCCCTTGGCACCGTGGATCGTCGAAACGACCAGGTCGGCCTTGGACTCGAGGTTCTTCCGCTTGCGCTCCTGGTTCTTCTGCTTGTTGATGTTCAGTTTCTGCTGGTTCCGCTGAATCTCGAAGGAGAGCAGGTTGTCGCGCAGCCGATCGAAGAACGCCTTGTGCGTGAGCGTGCCCTGGTGGCAGAGCGTGACCCAGCCGTTGATGGTTGCGCTGTTCTCGATCCACCACTCGGAGATCGTGCGCAGGATCGCCTTCTCGACGTTGGCGTTGACAGCGTTCTTTGTCAGCTTGTCCATGTTGTCCTTGATCCCCTGGGAGACCACGAACGCGGCGTTGGTCGGCGGTGCCTGCAGGACGTCGTTCCAGAAGAACTTGATGTACTTCGAGAAGATGTCCGTGGCGTAGACGCGATCGCTGACCAGAGAGGCGACGCGGCGGTCCGGGTAGCGCTTTTCGAGCACATCCTGGATCAAGGACACCTCGCGGCGCGAGTAGGCCAGGAAGGCCACCTGCTCGCCCCGGTCCAGGCACTTGTCCACGTAGTCGGGGATGACCGTGTTGCGCACGATCGCCTGCAGGTCCTGGGTGACGAATCCGGTGAGTCTGGCCACCTCGCGGTACTCCAGGGTGACCTTCTCCTGGAACGAGTCGGCCGTGGGCATGGCGAGCGAGTTCGCCTGCAGCTGGATGTTGGCGAACTGGTTGGTCTCCAGTCCGCCGAGCACGACGTTCGCGAAGTCCAGGATCTCCTGGTTGCTCCGGTAGTTCGTCGTGAGCTTGAAGGTCGCGAAGACGCCCGAGCCCTCCAGCGTGTTGAGCGCGCGCGGGTTCGCTGAGCGGAACTCGTACAGCGTCTGCGAGGCATCGCCGACGATGAACAGGGACTGAGCGTGCTTGGTGATGTACTTCAGCACGTAGATGAACTCAAACACGCTGTTGTCCTGCACCTCGTCGATGATGAGGTACTTCGACTGCACGTGGGCCGGCTCGGCCATGTCGTCGATCTTCTGGTAGCAGATGATGATCTGCAGCTCCAGCGACGTCTGCTCGATGCGGTCGAGCAGGGCGATCACCTCGTCGAAGTGACTCTCGACGAAGGTGTTCAGGGCCGTGAACGCGCCGGTCCTGTTCTGGTCGACCTCCAGCAGGCGGTGGCGGAACGTCGCCGCGAACTGGCTGTTCGGGTAGAAGATGTCGATCGAGTTGATGATGGTGTCGATCGCCGAGACCTTGTGCCTCGGGTGGTTCATCGAGTAGATGTCGATGATCATCTTGGCGATCGTCATCGAGCCGACGTCCGGGTTCTTCTCCGTGATGTTGTCGGCTGCGGCGTTGGTGAACGAGAGCACCGTGATGTCCGAGGCGGGGACGCCGCAGGCTTCGAGGTACTTGATCCGTTCGAGGATCACGGTCGACTTGCCGGTGCCTGCTCCCGCCTGCGTCATCACCAGCGGCTCGTGAGTGGTGAGCGCGTCGAGCTGCTGCTTGGACAGGTGGGGCGGCAGATTCAAAGGCGTGGCCGGCTGCGCAGGCACGATCAGCTGAGGCTTCATCTGCTCCAGGTGGTCGAGCGTGTGGTTCATGAGCAGGCTGAGGTTCTGCTTCGACAGCTTCGTGGCGATCTGGTCGGAGAAGGTCGCATCCAGCTGCTTGTGGATCTGGCGGTAGGCCTCCAGCGGGACGTTGTAGTTCTCCAGGTAGCGCAGCTGGACGGCGAGCATGTTCAGCTGCTGCTCCGTCGGGCCCGCGGGCATGTCCTGGATGTAGCGGCAGATCTCGTCGGCGATCGCCTCGGAGTCCCAGATCTGGGCCAGGCGCGTGATGCGCTCGTAGATCGAGTACTGGCGCATCCACTCGTCGAACTCATCGCCGAGGTTGGAGGCCGTCAGGCCGGCGGATGTGAGCACGTCCTGGACGTAGTCACGGGCGTTCTCCAGCGGGCTGGTGTCCCACTGCAGGAAGATGGCGGCGACGTGGTTGCCGTAGCCGGCCGAGCGCGGGACGGCGGTCGCGTACTCCGGCTCGGGCAGCCCCTTCTTGAAGAAGTACAGCTCCATCCGGTACTGGATGACGAGGTCGCGCGTGGACTTGCCGCCGGACTTGTCCTCGTAGAACACGAGGGCCTGCGGGATCATGTCGAAGACGACGTCCCAGTCGTCGAACTGGCTGGACGAAGTGTCTACAGCGAAGCGGTCGTCGGTGTGTGGGCTCGGCAGGGTGAAGGACTCGCCGGCGTTCAGGGCGCGGCGCGTGATCGGCGCGAGCGGGATCGACGTCGTGGTGATGTCGTGCTGCGTCGAGCTCTGCTTGACCTCGATGTCGGTGGCCATGGCGTAGGCGGTGTTGGTGGCAGTGTTGATCGGCAGCAGGGACTCGTTGAGCAGGCCGATCTTCTTGCCGTTGCCGGTGAGCTTCGAGGAGAAGAACTTGGGGTCGACGGCCTTCTGAGCAACGGCATTGGCCGAGAGGTCGAGGTCATCAAGCAGGACAGGCATGTCGCCGCCTTTCTTCAGTGAGCCGAGAGGCAGATTGAGAGAAAGTTTGAATCATGTCGCATAGCGATTCTGACAAGAGGTGAATAGTCAGTTGAATTCTCGAAGGAGAGCGAAAGCGCAGCGACAGGGCTGGGTCATGGGCGCAGGTACGAACACGGGCGGGGCTCTCGTCAGCCGACGAGCCCCGCCCGTGTTCCTCTCAACCCACCCGTCAGGGGCCGTTAGGCCCCTGAATCCGGGGTATGTGGCGAAGCCACACCCCGGACACCGCGCGCTACCCAGGCGCGCGGTCGTTCATCAGCGGCAGCTCACCTCACTTCGAGGTCGACTCCGAGCGCCGGTCGGGACCATCGACGGCAGCATCGCCGGCATCGAGATCCCAGGGACAGGCCGTGACGAGGGATCCTGCGGGATCGACCTCGATCAGGCCAAGCATGAGGCCCAGTTCGCGGAGTTCATCGGTGCTCCGGACATGGGTGGTGAGGTTCGCTCGGGCCGCGGCGGAGAGCTCCATGGCTCGCTTTCGGTGCTTTTGGAGCAGAGGTTCGGGGAGCATGATGGACATGAATGTCCCCCTTTCTGAGCAATGAGGGCGTGGGGGTGAGGTACGCCGAGGGCTTCCGTTCCGGATGTTCCGGAACAGAAGCCCTCGGTGCGATGCGGACGGCTGCTCAGTCATCCGACGGGGATACCGAGGCCGTGCCGCCGGTCTGGGCAGCGAGCAGGTAGTCCTCGATCCAGGTGCGAACAGCCTTGCGCGCTGGCCGCGCGCCCTGGGAGTCCACGTAGGTGGTCTCTTCGATGGCGCGCAGCTCGTCGTCGGGCATCGACGCGGGCAGCGCCTGGGCCAGCCGCGGCTTGGTCTCGACGATCCGCTCACGCTGCCGCTCGTAGTCGGCGGCCATGATCTGCCGGTAGGTCTGCCGGTCGATGGGGTTGAACCCCACGACCAGTGAGAACCGGCCCAGCAGCTCGGCGTCGAAGAACTGCTCCAGTGCCTTGTTGAGGCTCTGGTTCGAGATGGTCTTCGGGCTGTTGCCGAAGCCGATCATCTTGCCGTCGAGCGAATCACGGGCGGCGTTGGTCGTGCAGATGACCAGGGCCTTGGAGAAGTCCAGCATTTTGCCATGGGCGTTGCGGATGTAACCTTCGTCGAACGCCGAGAGGAACAGACGCTGCACGGCCTTGTCGGCCTTCTCGAACTCGTCGAGCAGGATCACCCGGTGGGGGTTGGACTCCAGCGTGTCGAACGGGAGTTCCTGGTTGGAGTCCGATCCGGCATAGCCAGGAGGTGAGCCGATGATCTTCGACGTCGACCACTCGCTGTGGAATTCGGTCATGTTGAGGATGATCGGCTCGGTGCCGGTTGTCTCCTCAGCGATGATCTTGACCGCCTCGGTCTTACCCACACCCGAGGCCCCGGCGAACAGCCACGTCGTGGGCGTCTTCGTCGGGAACAGATCGAGCTCTTCACGGGCCAGACGGTCCGTGAGCTTGGCGAGCACGTCGTCCTGGCCCTGCAGGCGGCTGGTGAGCGTGGCGCTCAGCGCGGCGACGTCGAGGTCCTTGCGCTGGGCGTTTCCGGTCATCAGGCGTTTGGCCACATCAAGCACACGGGTGTTCGTCAGCGGCACCTGCGGGATGGACCGCAAGGTCTGCGCGAGTGCCGTGTCGCCGGCGTTCTCGGCCTGGACGATGAGCTTCTTCTGCTCCAGGACCCGATCAGCCATCGCGCGGTCGAGCAGCGTGATGGCGTTGTCCGGACGGTGCTGGCCAGCCCGGGAGTTCCCTTCGGCAATCTGCACCACCGAGGCCAGGACGTCGTCGGAGACCCCGATCTGGTGACGGTAGTGGGCCATCAGGCCAGGGCGGACCGCGGTCATCACGGCCAGCGTCTGTTCCACGCTCAGCTCGTCGACGATGAGCCGGGTGAAGCGGCGGGCGAAGGCCGGGTCCTCGTCGAAGGCCCGTGACTCCGTACTGGTGGTCGCGCCGATGACAGACATGTCGCCGCGGGCAAGGGCTGGCTTGAGGATCTGCGAGATCTTGCGACCGACGGCGTCGCCATGGCTGCCGGACCCTCCGGTGATCTGGTGGATCTCGTCCATGAACAGGATGGCCTTGTTCTTGGGGTCCGAGGCGAACTCAACGATCGCCTTGACCTTCTCCTCCAGCGAGCCGACGATGCCGGTCCCGGCGATGATGTTGGTGATGGGCAGCTCGTAGATCGTGTAGTCCTTGAGCTGGTCGGGAATGAGGGCGTCGCCGAGCGCGATACGCCGGGCTATGTCTTCGACGATCTTCGTCTTGCCGACGCCGGCGGAACCGACCAGCAGAGCGTTGGGCTTGGTCTTGCTGATGACGACCGAGAGGACCTGCCCGATGAGCGTGTCACGGAACATGGTCGGATCGGCGTTCTTGAACTTCTCGTTGTAGTCGACGAGGAGCTCCTTGACGTCGTCGGCGCTGCCACCGCTGGACGGCAGTCCCACGGACGGGAACTGCGGAGGGAAGCTGCCGCCACCGCCGTTGCCCTTGTCGTCGTCGGAGCCGCCGGGTGTGAAGTTACTGAGACCCACCGGGTCCTCCTTCGGTGCGGGTCGCTCGGCGTGGTGGCGCACTGGGTGGATGCGCCACGGTGTCCCGAGCAGGGATATGGATGAGTGAGAGGGAAAGTCAGGGGTCGTCAAAAGCGGCACCGCTCTTGACGTTTTTCGAGGGGCAGCCGGATCAGGTGGCCTCGACAGTGCCCGGCGCGGTGATGGGCTCAGGCTTGGTGAGCGTGGCAGCGACCTTCTCGAAAGCGGTGATCGCTTTGCGAAGATCAGCGACGATCTCCGCGGCGATGTCGGCCGGGTTTCCGAGTTCTTCCGCGTCCTGCGTAGGGAGTTCACGCGCAGGCCAGACCGTGGGCCGGGCGTCGGCCGGACGGGTGGCAGGAATGGTGACAAGGACGGTGTCGATGGTCGTCCCGGACTGGGAGAACGCCCGGGCCGGAAGTGCTTCGACGAGACCAGCGCGCTGTTCCACGAGCTTTCGGAAGGCTGTGGTGCTGCCGGTCTGTTCAGCGACGGCCCACGACATGACCGACACCAGCAGCCCGTCCGGCTTCAGGAACCGCAGGGCATAGGTGACATGGGCCATATCGGTGCCGCGGGTGAACGGCGGGTTCATCAGCACCCGGTCGTAGCCAGGGTTGGCGGGGATGGTGAGGAAGTCGGCGACCTGCACTCGTCGTGCCACATGCCTGTCCGACAGGTCGGTGGCGTACCCGGGGTCCCGCTCGATACAGTCCACGATCGCACCACGGGCTACTGCGGCTGTGGCTATGGCACCGGAGCCGGCAGATGGCTCCAGCACCGTCATGCCGGGCTCAAGGTCAGCCAGAGCGATGAGTCGGCCGACAACAGGGTCGGGCGTGGGGAAGTACTGAGCTTGGGTGCGTTTCTCCCCCAGGGTCACGACTTCACCAGTGGTGAGCACTGAGGCGAGCGCCTCGGCGGCGTCGACGGGGAAGAGGTGAGCACCCTCAGTCTTCGTCCATCGACCGCCGACCGCTTCGAGGACCTCGTTGACGCGCCGGTACAGGACGGGAGTCAAGCGGGGGCCGACGAGCACCAGGCGATGACCGTCAGTCTTGGTGCGGTCTGATAGAACTGCGAGCACATCCGTGGGGATTCGCATCGAAGGTTCCTTTGGCGCGGCCGAGCAGGGATTGGATGGACGCGAGAGAACGTCAGAGGTCGCCAAGAGCGGTGCCAGCCAGGGGAGTTGGTTGCACGGCACCGCTCTTGGCGGTCCTTAGGGGCAGCAGGGTCAGACGACCATGCCGAGGAGCCTCTGCCGGATGCTCGGATCGATGTGCTGCATTGAGTCGGCGTAGCGTTTTGCCAGGTCAACCATGAACGACCAGTCCATGGCGGAGCACGGTGCGTAGTACAGGTTCTTCGGGTGGTCCTGACGCGTGGACGGCGGCAGCCAGTCGAAGTCGGTGACCATGAGCGAGAGCCTGCGCTGGCGCACGCGGCTGGCGTTGATGTACCGCCAGATCTGCGTGTACTCCGTTCCGCCCGACACCTTCGGGATCCTGCGGAACTCCTTCCAGATCTGAGCCGTCGACTTGTTCTCCGTACGCAGCATCACCTCCTGGGACAGGAAGTGGCTGAACGAGTTGAAGTACAGGTTGATGTTGAGCTTCTTGGCGATCCGGATGAGCATCATGACCGCCTCCTGGTAGTTCTCCTCGGAGATCGAACCGGAGGTGTCGATGTAGATGTGCAGGTCGGGCATGTACTGCACCGAGGTGATCCGGCCGGGCTTATTGCAGTCGTCCGGGTCCCGGCGGCTGGCCTTGAGGAAGGTCGCCTTCGTCGTGCGGAAGATGTTCTGCGACTTGTTGACCTTGCCCATCCGGCGCAGCACCCGGGTGATGTCCTTGAGCAGGTCGAGCTTGCTCGGCGGCTGTTTGCGGAACGCCACCTGGGCGCTACGGCTGCCAGGCTGGCCCGGTTGCTGCTTGGCTCCCAGAGCGGCGGCCCGGGCGGCTGCCCGTGGCAGCGATGTGAGCTTGGACAGCGACGTGTTCGAGACGACCTTCACCGGCGAAGCCAGCGACTGGTTGATGAGGTTCCACTCCCCCGTGATCTTCGCCGCGGTGGCCCGGGCATGGGCCTCGACGTTGACCAGGACGAGGGAGCACGGGCAGAACAGCTCCCCAAGCGTGAACGGCAGGACGCCGGTGTCCAGGGCGGTGTTCTGCTGGCCGGCCTGGGCCCGCTGCTGCTCGGCGTAGTTCATGAGCATGTGCACGAGCACGCGGGCGAAGGAGTGCTCATCGTTGGCGTCAGAGTCGTCCTTGCGCACCAGCAGCGACTCGGTGAGCCCCTTCAGAGACAGGGCCGTGAAGTCGTTGAGCAGCTTTGTGGTGGCCGGCGGCAGCGCGCTGGCCATCGTCTGCGTCTGCTGGGACAGCCAGATCTTGAAGTCGTCGAAGGCCGCGGAGGACTGGAACCAGAACCCGAGGGTCTCGGGGTGGAAGGTGTAGGCGATCGAGGCGAAGAAGGCGCTCTCATCGCCGGTCCCCGCCAGCAGGGCCTTCGCGGCCGGGAGGACGTCAGCCTGCGCGGTGTAGAGCACCCGCGGGGAGGGTGCGGGCATCTTGTTCTGCTGCCCGGCCTGGACGGCGAAGAGCTCGGCGACCGGCAGCGGTGTGCCCTGGTCGAAGTTGATCAGGGTCTGCCCGAGCAGCTCCTTGACCGTCTGCTCGCTGGCTGCGTTCAGCGTGTTACCGAGGCAGCTCAGGACCAGATCCGGGATGTCCCCTGTCAGATCAGCGCCCTGGGCGTCGGTGATGCTCGCCGGGGCGCTGGGGTTCAACGGCTCCAGCAGCGGGTCGATGAGGGTCTGCCGGATCGCCGGCATCGGGTCGTAACCACCGGTGCACGAGATGGTGTGCAGTGCGTCGAGCACGGCCGGCTTCTGGTTCGTGACGGTGATCGTCATGGGTCGTGGTCTCCTTCTGAGGACAAGGCAGCGGCAGAGCGCCGCCGGTGGTGGGGAGTTGCAGCAAGGACGGCAGCCCGCAGCAGTCCCCACCACCGGTGAGCGAGCGATCAGAGGAAGGCCGAGAGGACCGGCTTGGCCTGGTTGACGATCGGAGCGTCGATCTCCATGAAGGCCTCCAGGTTCTGGCGGTCGATCTGCTGGCTGGTCACCATCTCGATGAGCGTGCGGGTGTGCTCCGGCTCGATCTGGGTGACGGCCTGGGCCAGCTGCTCGATGAGGCGCGCGTTGTCCTTGCTCTCCTTGAGCGCGTACAGCAGCGACCCGGACTTCTCGTTGTCGGTCAGCGTCGCGATGACCGCGGCCATGTCGGTCATGGTCGCTGCGGCCTTCAGGCTCTGGTAGCAGTTCGGCTTCGGGACGTTCACCCGGTTCTGCTGCACGCCGCCGGCGTTGTTCGCCAGGTCCTGGGAGATGGTGGCCACGAGCTGCGTGGTGAACATGGTGTCTCCGACGTAGGCCTCGATGGCCTCGTTCAGCAGCGAGGTCTCGCGGTCGCCGATCTGGATCGGGGTGGCCAGGTACTGCGCCAGCTGCTGCGGGTCGGCCGCGTTGAGCCACTTCGACAGGTTGTCGATGGTGCGCGGCGTGGTGAGCTGGTTCATCTCCTCGCCGCCGTCGAACAGATCGGCCATCGTGACGTTGCCGTTGTCATCGTCGTCCTGTCCGTCGGCGACGATGGCCTCGGGCGTCGACTTCTGGAAGATCAGCCCGGGGTACTGCGTGAGCACCGTCTTCACCCAGGGGTTCATGTTGTCGCCGAGCACGGACATGAGGGTGGCGGCGTCGGGCTCGACATGAAAGACCGCGAAGCGGGACAGGCTCGCCTCGTCGAGCGAGGTGACGTTGCCCCTGTCGTTGCCGGCCACGACGATGCGGACGTTCTTGGGCAGCTCGACGTAGCCCATGCGGCGCAGCGTGACCAGGGTCAGCGCGCCGGAGGTGACGTCGGAGGTGGTGCGGTTGATCTCGTCGAGGAAGAGGATCGGCCACTCACGCGGGTTCTTCTCGGCGTAGTCGATGCACTCCTGGATCACCTGGTGCGGGTAGAAGACCTGCTTGTAACTCTGCGTGCCGTCGTCCTTGGTGTACGGCACCAGGCGCGCACCGGTGAGGTCGGCCTTGTCGGCGAGCTGGTTGCACGGCAGTGTGAATGCCTGCGTGCCCATGGAGTAGGCCAGGGCCTCGACGAAGCTGGACTTGCCGATGCCGGGTTCGCCCATGAGAGCGGGCGTCGCGCCGACCTCAAGTGACTGCTTGATGAGGGTCGTCAGAGTGTCGTTGAACTTCATGTCGGTGTCTTTTCTGTGCGTGGGCGAGGAAGAGAGAGAAAGACAAGAGATGTCGGAGGACGGCGCTGCTGCTCTCGGCGTCGCCGAGGCTGCATAGGCCGTGAACGGTCCTGTGGCGCGGGCCGCGCCGTCGGAGCCCGGCGGAGACCTGCACTCCCGCCATGGGTGGCGATGGAGCCCCGCTGCACATCGCCACCCGATCGCGCTCCGCGCGATCCAGCACTGTCTCCCACCTGTGCTCGGCCCCGCCGCAGCACCCGTCACTCACCCCACCCGCTGCCGGAGGCAGCAGATGAACCAGGAGTAGAAGCAGCAGGCACAGAGTGTCAGATGGTCGACGAGGAACGGGCCTCGCGGTCGGCCACGAGCGCGGCGGCTCGGTCGAGGAGGAAGGGCCGGCCGTTGCGCCGCTCGCTGTGCTTGGGGCGCGCAGGGATGACGTCGAGCGCTGCCTTGTAGAGCAACCACGTGGTGTCGCCCGTCGAGTACTTGACGCCGAGGGCGCTGTAGGCGCGCAGTTGCGTCCGCATCCAGCCGTAGAGCGAGGCAAGAACGGAGAACTCCCAGCGGGACATGTCGTGGTTGAAGTCGCCGGGGTCCCGGAGCTGATGGCGTGCGCTGGCCAGGGTCTGCTCGACGATGGCTTGCGAGTACGGGATGTCGGGCATGTCCTCGGCGGTGTCGACATCTGCTGCTGAAGCACCGGAGCTCTCGCTGGCGTTCACGGCCAGCTGCGCGTAGAGGTCCTCTATGGAGGCGAAGGTCGACGCGCTAGTGGCTGCGTTGACGTGAGCGACGATGCGATCGGGCACCGGCTGGCGGGTAAAGGTCGACCAGTGGTCCAGGAGCAGCTCGTACCAGCCGTGTTCCTCACGCAGGACGCGCTTGCCGGCGGCCACGGGGAAGTCGTGGAAGTTCTTCGGCAGCGGCATGACGAGATGGAAGCCCTGGCCGGACATCGACAGCTCCGAGTAGAGGATGCCCGGCAGCCGCAGCAGGTCTGTGGCCACACCTGGCGGGCAGTCGGCCTCGATGTCGAGGACGAGCAGCCCGTCAGTCTGGGCTTGGAGGTAGAAGGCGGTGTTCGCGGCGTTCGGTATCGCCGCGGTGAGTTCGTCGAGGGTGAGCAGGCAGGTCTCGTCCAGGGCGAAGGCTCCGCGTAGTGGGCCGGCGTGCTTGCAGCTGGAGGTGCAGCCAGCAAGCAGGTGCCGTACGTCGATCGGGGCCTTGCGCTTCGGCGGCTTGGTGGGGTCGTCGGGGGTCTCTTCCCCGATCTGTCCGGAGATGGTCCACCGACAGGCACTGGCGAGAGCGCGGATCGCGGGGTTGCCGTAGAACTGCGGGAACCAGGCATGGAGGTCGGCTGGAGTCATCGTGGGACGCACGCTTTCGATCGGAGGCGTCAGGAGGGGAAGAGAAAAACAGGACCCCCGTACTGCACGGATGCGGGTACGGGGGTCTCATCGATGGTCAGCGTGGATCAGCCCTGGTAGGTGATCCCCGCCTGCTGGGCCGGGCCGGAGCCGTTCCAGGGGCCAGTGGCCACGGGCGAGCCCACCGCCGAACCGGCGTCCTTGAGGGAGGCGTTCTCGGCCTCCAGGCGCGCGAGCTTCTGCTCCAGGGTCTCCTGCTGGGCAGGAGCAGGAGCTGCGGCCGGAACAACATCCGCAGCAGGAGCAGCAGCGACGGGCGCAGCCACGGCGGTCGCCGGGGCGGCCTGAACCGGAGACTGCGCGGCCACGGCCACAGGTGCGGACGCCGGCTGCGGGGCCGGGAAGGACAGGCCGTCCTCGACCGCGGTCGCCACCGGGACGGCGGCGGCAGGGGCAGCACTGGCAGGAGTGGCCTGAACGGGGCGCGGCGTGCCGTTGAGCACGATGCCACGCGCAGCCAGCTCAGCCTGGTCGATGCCGCCGGCATTGTAGTAGCGCGGCACCTCGTGAACGATCACCTGTTCGAGGGCCAGGCCGCGGTTGTTGAAGTTCTTCGGCTTGTAGGTGCGCAGCACGAGCGTGACGTCGAGGCCCTGCGCGAGCTCCCGGCCGGACTCGTCCTGGTCGTAGGTGCCGTCGCCCTTCGGAGAAGGGATCGCGATGACCGGCAGGGTGCTGCCCTTGGAGTCGATGGAGTAGTTGGGTCCGGTTTCGGGCCGCTTCGGGGAGTCGTAGCGGCGCTCGGAGACGAACTGCTCTTCGATGGTGGGGTTGTCCGGATCGGCGAACTGGACCTCGGCGTGAATGATCGTCGCGGTGGTGTGCGGCTTGCCGACGGGGTTCATGCCGTTCTTCGTCTTGCGCTGGTCGCTGGCGACGAGCTCCGCGCCCTCGATGAGGCGGGCGAGTACGGCGAAGCCGAGCTTCCCGCGGATGAAGACGTTTTTGCCCTCGGTGATCTGGCTGGCGGAGATGGAGTAGTTGGCCATGGTGGTGCGGTTCCTTCGTTCGGTCTGGCGGTCGGTGGTTCGAGGGTCCATTGGAGGGCTATCAGACAGGATTCGGACTGCCATCCAATCCCTTATTCTATCAACTTCTGTTCGGCTATGAGTAGAATGTCGATGTTGGACATGAATGATTGCGAGCGCTATTCAAAGAGGAGTTGAGACAGGGATGACGGCTACGATTCAGAGGCCAGTGGGGACGGCGTTGAAGCCGCCGGCGCAGACGAGAGCATCTGCCGGGAGTCACGCCGGCCCGATGGGCTTCGGCAACGGACCCGTCATTGCCGCCAGCGTCATGGTGGGCGGAGCGGCGCTCTTCGCCGGATGGGGCCTGACGCAGCTCGCGACGTCCGACGGCGGCTTCATCCGGGCGCTGCAGGGCAATCACGCCCCGGTCGAGGCGCCGGTGAATCCCGGCGAGAAGAACGCCGGAGGCGGCAGCGCCCAGCAGCCGAGCGAGGGCGGCACAGGGAAGCAGGACGAGAGCGGGGCGAGTCAGGATCCGGCGCCGGGTCGCGGCGACGAGGACAAGCCCAACGGATCGGGTGCACCGGCCGAGGCGAAGCCCGCGCCGAAGGTAAAGCCATACACCATCAAGCCAGGCGATACGCTCACCGCGATCTCGGGGACGACGGGGGTGCCGATCGGCATCCTGGTCGAGACGAACAAGATCCAGAATCCGGATCTCATCTACGCGGGGGCCTCGCTACTCATCCCGCTGGTGTGACGACCCGGCAGGGCGGCACTGCCGCGTACCGAGCCTGATTCGATGCCCTGACCGCCACGAGGCGGTCAGGGCATCGTCGTCTTCTCAGGCGGAGGACTCTGCTTCCCGGCGGGCTTGCAGGTCCATCAGTCGCGTGCACAGCTGGTGCAGCTGCTCGACCTCGTCGTTCATGGACCGGATGCCATCCGGCGCGTAGTCAATGCGAGTATTCGAGCTTGTACTCGCTGAGCAGCTCGATCTTCGCATTGACGAGATCGAGCGCTGTGCTCAGATCGAGGACGTCGTCCAGCGTGAGCGCGGAATCAGCGGAGGCGGTTACGCTTCGGTCCTGGGCGCTGCCGCCCAGTCGCTGCTCGAGGTCGGGGGAAGGTTCTGGATGTCCAGCCAGCGGTTCATCGCTTCATCCTGGTCGGCGACGCCGTCTGCTTATTTGTGCAGGGTCAGAAGCATGATCCACCCGGTGGGGACGAGGGTCGCGATCTCGAACTCGGCCGGATCCAGACGCTGGACGACGCGGTAGAAACTTCCCTCAGAGGCCTGCCAGATCGTGGTCTTGCCGCGGTAGACGCCGGCGCGGTTGCTGTGGAACTTCACCGCGAGGTCCTCCATGCTCAGCGGGTTGCTCATGGTTGCCGACACCTGGACGCCGAAGGTGCCGAAGACGAACTGCGTGGCCTCGTAGGGATCACCGCGAGGCGTCACCCGGGACCGGCGTGAGCCGGTCCGCGGCATGTCTCCCCGCAAAGCACTCGGCCCGGGTTCGACGCCCGGATCAGCTGTGCTGATCCCCTCCCCTGTTGCGAAAATGCAGCACTGTAACAGCGTCAGAGATCAGACGACCGTCGGCCATGCTGCCGGCGGGGTCGTCTGAGGTACGAGGTCGTGTTCTCTCACGCCGCATCAGTGTCGTCGGACTCACCCCGGCCAAACAGGAATCCGCGGACGTCACCGTTCTTCATCATGTCCTGCAGATGCGCTAAGAACACCGCGCGCTGCGTGGCCCGGCGATCAGCCAAGGGCTCGTACTCACGCAGCACCTTCAGGTTGACGACCCAGCCGTTCTCGCGAGAGATGGCCTGGTCAAGTTGAGAGTCCGGCACGACGTCCATGCCGGTGAAGTCATGATCGAACTCGGACGCGATGTCGAGGTGTTGATTTGGCTCGTCGATGTAGAGCGTGTCGACGCCGACCTGCTGGCCGGCCTTGTCGAATGCCACGAGGAACACACGGTCTGCCCTGGTGGTGTTGTCGACATGGACCGCTGCAACGTTCGTGTCACCGATGAAGCTTGTCTGCTCGAACCGCTCGTACACGCGGGCACGAGCGTCATAGCACCACATGATGCGCCGGGCTTCGTTGAAGCCTTTGAACTCGTCAGAGTTGGACGCTTCTGAGTGGAGGTGGTTCATCGGTGCTCTCCTTCATATGCGAGATCCGGCATGTCATGCAGTTCGCCCCGTCTGGCTCGGGGGCCTTCTCTCACGAAAGTCCAGCGGCCGCGCCGTTCTCACGCCGCGCACTGGTCTATTCTGAGCGTCGCCGACGTGCTCGAACAGGCCGGCGGAAGGCCCCAGTGGTTCCTCAGATCTGCTGGTGATGACTCTGCTGAGAGTCGTTATGCACAGGCCCTGACAGGGGCTTGGTTTTGCGCTGGCGAGAGCGGGTGCCGGGACGGTGGTTGGAGCCACCCTCTGGTACCCGCCTCCTGGTGCATGCGGCGCGTTCGGCTTGTGCCTCACTCGCCCGGTGGTGGGGCCGGGCTTGCATTGGCAATGCTAGGCATTTGCTGCGGGCGATGCCATTTCGCCGGTGCACAAACCGACCATTGACACCTGTTGGCATTGCACCAGTCGGCCGCGCGCCAGCGCGGAAGTGCACCTTCCGCATGACGGTCGTTTCGGGGGTGCACACATCCCGATTCCCGGCATGACTCATCCGGCACTTGGAGAACTCTGCACCACATTCACAACACCACGCCTCAACCGGCCAGTTGGTCGACAAAGCGTCATTTCACCGGTGACCTTTGTGATCTTGGCGGGATGAGTTTACCCCCTTTCCACGAGCCACTTTCCTCGCGTCCTCCTTGGGTCGGTGAGGGGTTTGTAGTGGCCCCTCCCATGTGATCGAGCTTCCCGCCGAGCCGATGCTGGCGA
The DNA here is from genome assembly GCF_044540255.1 of Streptomyces sp. NPDC086080. Lineage (NCBI taxonomy): Bacteria > Bacillati > Actinomycetota > Actinomycetes > Kitasatosporales > Streptomycetaceae > Streptomyces > Streptomyces sp. NPDC086080. The sequence continues at coordinate 16,489 of NZ_JBITRU010000023.1, read as the reverse complement.
CACCCGTCGAGACGTTTGCCCTCCCGTCGAATTGGTTTGCCGAACCGAAGTGGGACGGCTTCCGGGCCTTCGCAGCGCGGGTTAACGAACTGGTCGTGAGAGAAGAGACCAGGCTCGCGTTCGAGCGGCTCACACAGCGGCTGCACCGACGGGGTGCCGCCGCGCAACGTGCCGCGACCGTCTGGCCGGCTCACTATGTTGCCTTCGACCTGCACCATCTGGACGGCTGGAGCCTGCTTGAGCGTCCCTACGTCGAAAGGCGGTGCGCGCTGAAGGACTTGTTCCGGCAGGAGGGTCTCTCGGCGCCCTGGACGCTGTGCCCGTCAACCAATGATGCGGAGGTGGCCCGCGGGTGGCTGACCTGGTCAGCGGCAGGCGTGGAGAGCTGTGTGTTCAAGGACAGCGGCAAAAGCTACCGGCCAGGGGCGCGCTCCTAGCGGAAGTTCCGCGTGTGCGACACCCTCGAGATGGTCGTCGGTGCGGTCACCAGAGCGCCGCGCCGCCCCGGGATCCTGCTGCTCGGCCGGCACGACTCGGAGAGACGACTGCGATATCTGGGACGTACAAGCGCCTTGCCAGCCGCCCAGGCCCGAAGTGCAGGCGGCTTCCTACGCCCGGTGCAGACGGATCACCCGTGGGCCGGGCGGTCCTTCTCTGCCGTTTGGGGATCACAGTAGAAGCTGAAGGCGTCGCCGGTCGTTCCGGAGACGGTCGTGGAGGTCAGCGCGGATATCTCCCGGAACGCTCGAGGCCGTCTGTGCCATCCTGTTCGGTTCGTGCAGGTACGAGCGGACATGGCCGTCGCCGACGTGCCACCCTTCGAGGTCCGCAGGCCAAAGGAGAGAGGGAGATGAAGACCGGGACCCGCGCCGGGCGCTGGTGGCAATGGTCAGCAGGCGACCACGGACAAGCCCGGACGACCTGAGCGCAGATCAGGCTGGCCTGTGACGACGTGCAACGAGAACTGGAGATCGCGTACGCCGGCGAGGGTAGCCAGGTCGCGCTGCATGTGGCCTTCCAGGGCGCGCAGGTGGGAACGGACCGTGACCTCGGAGAGGCCGAGCGCGCGGGCCGCGGGCTCGACATGGGTGTCGAACGTGAGCCAGGCGAGTGCCGTGGACACCAGGTCGCGTCTGTCCGCCTGGACCGGCCGGACCAGGGTCTGTGCCCAGGCGCGCACTTGGGGAGTGCCCAACAGCATTACTAGGGATGCCGGTTCCGAACCCGTCAGCCGCGGCGAAGCGGACACCTCCCGCTGCGTGACCAGTTCCATGGCCAGGGCGACGGCGATACGGTCACTGATGGAGGCGAAGTCCATGCGCAGGAGCTCGGCAGCTCGTGAGGCGCGGCGCATGACGGTGTTGCGATGCAGGCGCAGCCGGCGGGCGGCCACCGTGTACGGGTAGGCGAGGGCGGCCGGAAGGGTCTCCCGCATGGACTCCCACTGTGTCCCGTCGTGCATCAGCGGGTCCAGCAGTCGGCGGGCCCACTGCTGGGCTTCTGCCTGTGGTAGGAGGCTGACGAGGTCGGAGCCGTGCACGGACAGGGCCACGGAGTCCGGCTGGAAGGCGGCGAACCTTTGCGCAGTGATGGCCTCGTTGAGCGCGTTGGCGAGCAGCGTCATGGAGTAGACACCGCTGCCGCCCAGGGACGAGGGGGGTTCCAGGGCACCCACCAGGCGGGTGAGTTCGGCGGAGACCTCCGCACCGGTGTCGTCGTCGGAGCGGATCGGATGCACGATGAGTATCCGCCGGTCGTCCCTCGGGTCGGGCACGACGAGGGCCTGCTGTCCGACGGATAAGCTGAAGCTGTGCGCAGCCAGGTCCCGGCGTGCCTGAGGGGTCTCCACAACGAAGACGCGGGCGGTCTCGGGTGCCAGAAGCCCGGGCGCCAGATTGGCCATGACACGCCGGGCCTTTTCGACCTCGCCGTCCAGCAGCAGTTCGAACGCCGCGCTGCGCGCCGCCTGGGAGGCTCCGGAGGCCGCCCGGTACTCGCGGTGCGCCTGGTCCACGAGTCCCAGGAGCTTGGCCGCGTGCCGGAGCAACCGCAGGTCGGCCTCGTCGAATGGGGTTCTGCGGGCCACCGCGAGAACGGTGTCCGCTGCCGAGGCCGGGGCCAGCGAGATGAGCTGGGTGTGGGGTCCGGAAAGCGTCTCGGGGAGAATGCCGTCGACGGACTGGCGGATGATGGCCTGGGCCAGTTGCTCGGCGGCGGTGGCCGGTGAGGCGGCGAGGACGCGCTCCGGTTCGCTTACCAGAACCTGACAGTCCAGGACCCGGGCAAGCCAGTCCGCGATGCGCTGCATGGCCCGCGCATCGGCCAGCTGGGCAGGCAACTCCTTTACGAGCGAGTCGAGTTGGGCAGCACGACGCTCGGCGAACATCAGGCGAGCCTGTTGAATCTTCTCATGCATGCCTTCCCAGCGCTCGGCGGGCGCGGACGTGATCAGCAGGGCGATGCCCAGCCGGGCGGCCCGGTCCACGATGGCCGGGGGGAACGGCTGACGCGCTCCTGGAGCGGCAGTGACGGCCAGGCCAGCACTGCCGTCCCGGCTCATCCGCTGGAGCAACAGCTCGAGCACCGTGGTGATGCGACCGCGGAGGCGGAAGGGTGACGCGCCAGTCATCAGGACGAGCGAGCCATCGGGCAGAGTCGACGGGACTCCGCCTTCCAGCAGTTGTTCCGGCGTCATCGTCACCACGCCGTTGATTTCCGTGGTCTGGGCACGCCGGGAACCGCTTTCCACGAATGTCAGTTCGAGTTCAGGCCTATCGGTGGACAGTGAGCCCAGGGTCGACATGACGTGCTCCTCGGGAGTTGGGACGAGGTCGTGTAGCACCCCTGACACCGGCTCGCCGGCATGGGCGCGCGGCGATCACGGCCTCATGGCTCCACTCCCGTCAACCCGCGCTGCCAACCGCGGAGTCGCCCCCTGACACACCCGTCCGCCGAGAAGGGAAAGCCGGGGGTGTAGCGCAGCCGTCCTCTTGAGGTGGCGTCGCGGCGGGGGTGCCGCCGTGCGGGCGAGGACCCCGGTCGGGAGTCCTCTTCCGGCGCGGAGCGCGCATACCCGGCGAAGGGTCAGGCGGCGGCGAGGACGACCCGGCAATCCTCCCCCGGCGGCCGCCCTTCTAGACCGAGAGCGGCGGCGGTCAAGAAGCTCACGCGGCATGGTCGGCCCTCCGCCGCGCACACTCTGGCCAGCGTGGTCACTGCTGTTGGATGCCAGATCCATCGTAAACTCTTCCCCCTGCCGGTACAGCGCCAACCTGCAAGCGCGAGCCGCAGTTCGGCAAACACCAACGCCGTATCCCCCGCCGTCGCGCCAACTCTTCGGGCCACTGGGGACCCAGCGCCCGGGAGATTATTTCCTGTACTGCGGATATTACGGTCAGTAATCAATCCGCTTCACAGGGTGTCATTCTCCCCATCGCGATCCTGCCTTGCGCTCCCGATCATGTCAACTAAAGTACACAGCAACGAACCCAGCCCCGACTGAGTGAGAGATCGATACGTGGTGGTGTGCAGTCTTCAGCAGGACAGCTCCCGGGAGCTGTCCTGCAACTCGTGCCTGTGCTGAGGCGTAGCCGCCATCCTCTGGCGGAGAGACTCAGTGCTCTGATGGCCTCCCGTCGGGATGCCAAGGGCCGCGCATTCTCGTCGCGCACCTTGTCTGCTGCCGTGGACGCGCTGCCGGGTGATCACCCGTCGGTGTCTCACGCTGCCATCGCCAAGCTGGCCAAGGGGTCCCAGGACAACCCGACCGTGGGCACCGTCCTGGCGCTGTGCGAGGCTCTGGGCGGCGTTCCACCCGCACACCTTCTACCACACGACAGCTACGGCGATCTGAAATCCCTGGAGGCCTTCGAAGATCCTCAGGCACGCCGCGTTCTCGCCCTGTTGAACGGCCTTCCACCCGATGAGGTGCAGAACGTCATCACGGACTTGGTACGCCGTCGGGAGGAACTCGGCCTGGAGCCAGTGCCGGACGACGAGACGGCCCAGACGCCGGGCAGGCGCCAGCGGCGCCGGAGTATGGACGACGCCGCACGGTATGCGGCAGATTCACTGGAGGGGCTGTAAGTGGTCGACGGCATAGTCTTCGGGACGTGCACCGTAGCCGGGTTGCTGGTCACGGCACTCTGCACGCGGAGGGCTCTGGGTAACCCGCGGGTCTCCACCTGGGCGATCGCCCTCGCCTTCGGGGTGTGCACACTCGGTGTCCTGTGTGCCGTCCCCGCAGTGGCCGATGCGCTGCAGAACGTCACGGGCCTGCACAACGCCGGCAAGCTGGTGGCCCACATCTGTGCGGTTCTGTGGTGCGCCTTCCTCCAGATCACGATGGTGGATCTGGCCTACCGGCCCGAGTATCTGAAGGCCGCGATGTTCCAGCGCGGCTTCGCAGCCGCGGTGGAACTGGCGATCCTGGTGCCGCTCTTCGTGGCCACGAACCGGCCCGACGTCGAGTTCACGACCAAGTACGTCGACGACCCGAAGGTCGCCGCATACCTGCTGATCTACCTCTCCTACGTCCTGGTCACCTGCGCTGAACTCGCATTCATGTGCGGCAGGACAGCACGCCGTAACTGGGGCATCAGACCGTGGAGTGGCGTCGGCTTCGCCTTGTCCTCCGTGTCGGCGGCCCTCGGCCTGGCGTATGCGTTCTCCAAGGGCTCGTACATCATCTTCTACACCCTCGACAATCCCTGGCCGCTGAAAGCCGAGGAGGTTGTGAGCCCCACGCTGAGCGGACTGGCGGTGCTGTTCCTCTTCGGCGGCCTGACGCTCCCCATGATCGGTGCCCTGCGTGAGCGGCTCCGCCAGAAGAAGGCGCTGGCCGAGGATTAGCCGCCCCGGCCGGAACGGAGGCCGGGCAGCGGCGATTTCGACGAGTGTCCCGGTCAGGAGAAGGGCCTGGTGCCCCAATAGCGCACCGGCAGATCGAGAAGTCCGCGGGCACGCAGCGACGGCCGCCACCGAGGTTCATTCTCGGTGAGTTCGAGGTCCTCGAACCGCTCAAGGAGCGCGGCCAGGGCGATCTCGGTTTCGGCTCGTGCCAGGGGGGCGCCCAGGCAGTAGTGGATGCCGTGGCCGAGCGCCAGGTGGCCGGTTGCGTCGCGGCCGAGGTCCAGGCAGTCCGGGTCGGGGAAGCGGTCTGGGTCGCGGTTGGCGGCGGACAGGGACAGCAGGACCGTCTCGCCCGCCGGGATCCGGACGCCGCCGATCGTCACGTCCTGGATCGGGAAGCGGCGGATGGCAAGCAGGGCCGGGCCCTCGTACCGGGCGAGTTCCTCGACGGCGGTGGGGATCCGCGAGGGGTCTTTGCGCACCAGCGCCATCTGGTCGGGATGCTGCAGCAGGGCCAGGACCGCGTTGCCGATCAGCTGGACGGTGTTCTCATAGCCGGCGAAGAGGATAAGGAAGGCCAAAGACATCAGCTCGTCCTCAGTGAGTCGGTCGCCCTCCGTGTCCCGCACAGCGATCAAGTCGGTGAGGAGGTCATCGGCCGACTCGCGCCGCTTGTGGGCTATGAGCTCCGTGAAGAAGTTCAGCATGGCCGCGATGGCCTCCTTTGCGGCCTGGGGGCGGTCCGGATCCGGGGCAATCAGCGCGCTCGTCCAGGCGCGGAAGTCCCTCCGGTAGCTGCCCGGGACGCCAAGGAGATCGCAGATCACGGTGATCGGCAGCGGGGCCGCATACGACGCGATCAAGTCTGTGGTGCCGTGCTCGCCGAGGGCGTCCAGGAGTTGATCGGTGGTGGCCCGGATCGGGGCGCGCAGCTGCTCGACCCGACGCTGGGTAAACGCCCGTGCGACCAGGCGATGCAGACGCGTGTGGTCCGGCGGATCCATGTTCAGGAGATTGGCGTCCAGAGCTGGCGGCAGGGACAGCCCGCGGTAACTGCCCTCGCGGGCATGCGTCTTGTCCAACGACAGGAGCGGATCGGCAAGGGCGGCGCGAACGTCGTCGAACCGGGTGACGAGCCACGCAGGTTGTCCATCCGTTCCTGTGATCCGGTGCACCGGAGAGGTAGTCCGCAGCCTCTGGTAGACGTCGTATGGGCGGGTCAGCAAATCGTCGGCAGCATCCATTCGTCCACCCTAGGACGCTGTTCCCGCTCGGCTATTCCCGGCTCGGACCTGGCGGCCGGGCCGGTGTCCGAGACCCGCCTCGGGCGAGTTGGACGATGCCGTCCTCCATCTTGACCAACAGCCCGGTACTGGAGCCGAGGCCGCTGAACACGGTCAGGGTGGCTCCAACAACACCAATAGGGCTCTCCAGCTCAGCTGTGCCTGCTGGTTCGAACAAGTCGGAAAACAGGGAGCGCGACATGCTTGTCCTGCCGTTCGGGCCGACGTACGTCACGCTGTAATCGTCGGCACTCGCTACGAATACGACATCTTTCGGGGCAGTCACGCCGCAGCCGACGGTGGTTTCGCCATCCGAGGCGTCTACGAAATTGGCGGCGCCGGTAAGCGTCGGCATCCTACGCACCACCACCCCACCCCCTACCGCGCCCGACCAGCGAATACGTCGGCTGGGTGCGTCCGGGCATGGCAGGCAAGGGGTGCGGCAACCGGGGGTCAGGGCTTGCGGTCGAGGTTCACCGTCATCGTCGGCGTCCACTTCTCGATGGGGCGGCGGACGGCCCTGCGCTCCCTGACAGCCTCCTGCGCCAGGCGGTTGGCCTCCTGCACGTCCGGCGCGTCCACCTCGACCTCGGCACCGGCGTGAGCATGAAGAAAGACTTTGTACCGGGGCATGCGTTCCTCCAGCTGGCCACAGACTGAGCGGGAATACGGCGCGGCCACAATCGGCGCGACAGTGATCTGTAACGGCGCTGTGCAGCACGGGACTTGCTGCTGCCCTGGCCGCCTGCCGCGCTGTGCCGCACCCAGAAAGCTACGGTCCTGCTCCCCCTGCTGGCAGAGCGGTGACCAGGAACAACACCGCCGCACCGCTGCGCGCCGGTGGCCGTGGCGGACCCGGCAGCCAGACCGTGGGAGTGTCGACGGTTCGGCGCGGGCTCGGCAACTGCGATCGATGCACCCGCCGGCTGGGCGGGCGGTGCCCGGGAGACGGCAGCACGTGGGGCCCGAACCCGGGTTGCCGGGTACGGGCCCCACCACGAACGCGTGGCTGCCGCTCAGCGGTCCCAGCTGCCGGGAGTGTCACCGGCGTCGGGGTGGGCTGGTGATCCGTTAGGCCGCCCACTTTCCGGACCGTTCGAACTCGCCGGTCCTGAGGTCCACGATCAGGTGGTCGCCGGGCTGCGGCAGGGTGTCGGCGGCAATGTCTGTCAGCAGGTCCCGGAACATGCCGTCCAGGTCGGCGTACAGCTCCTTCTCGTCACCGTCCTCGGTGAAGTCCTCGAACTCGTCCACCGACCCGTCCGCGTGGTGGAGGTAGACCCTCGACTCGTTCCAGAACACTCCGTTCTCCGCCGGGGAGTCGGTCACGAACTCGACCCGGGCGACGGGCTTGCCTGCGCTCGGGGGGATGTAGAACAGGGCGCGCAGCACGTCCACGAACATGGACTCGCGGCGCCGGATGCTGGCGGCCGTGAGGGAGCTGGCGGCGGCCGTGAGCTGTTCCAGCGACCAGTGGGCGGTCGCCTCCTCAAGGGCAGCATGGTCGGCCAAGAACGAGGCGCTGAGACGGCCCACGCGCATGGGCCGGGCCGAGGTGGCGGCCAAGTGCGCCGCATCGCCGGTGGTGACGAAGCTGTTCGGAGCCAACTCGGTGGTGCTGCCGTGTTGCTCCTCGTACAGCTTGATCAGGGTCGAGCAGACCTTGCAGTCCGTTGCCGGGAATTCCTCCAGCTCCGAGTGGATGCGGCAGTTGCCAGCCGCGTCGACCGGCCAGCCATGGCGGTGCTCCAGCCAGTCGTTGTAGTCCATGCCGGTCAGCCCGACGAACTCGTACTGCTCAGTCGGCTGCTTCTCCCACTGCTCGCGCAGCCTGTCCATGAACGCCTGACGATTCACTGAGCTGGTGTCCTGAGACACATGTTCTCCTCTCGTTTACTTGCGGACACCACGTCCGCATGGAGCCCTGGCCGGGAGGCGAGTCCGGCTGTGGTCGGTGTGTGGTGGCCCGGCCCCGGCCCGGCCCCGGTGGAGGGGGATTTGGGGGCCTGGGGCCGGGCTGGGGTGGGCGCGGACGGGTCCTGGGGGCCGGTCCGTCCTGCCCTGGTCTGGGTGTCCCCGGGGCTCTGCGGCGCGGAGGCCGAGGCACGAGGGGCGCGGAGCCGGGGCCCTGCGGGGTCAGTTCAGAACGCGGAACGTGCGCCAGTCGGCCCACTCGATCCAGGTCGGCCATTGCGGAACGGCCCCGTCAAGGATGCGCGTGGCGCCGTTCTGCTGCTGGTAGTCGAGGAGTCGCACGCGTCGGGTGGCGGCGATGAGCACGGTTCGGGAGTCGACCATGACCGAATCGTCGACCTCGATCAGCTTGCCGATGTGCTCTGCCGACAGGTCGGCGAGAGTTGTGCCCATATCAGGTGCTGCTCCTTGGTGGCGGGTGGAGGGGTTAGGCGGCCTTGTAGCTGTTCAGCTTCTCGGTCAGTTCGGCGCGGGCGAGCTTGAGGGCCTGGATCTTGCCGTTGATCTTGTCGATGGCGTCCTGGACGGCTTCGGCGCGCTTGGTGTCGAGGAACTGGGCGTAGGCGGCCTCCCGCGCCGGGGTGGCCTTGTCGGCCTGGTAGGTGGTGACCAGCCCGGTGACAAGGTCCTGGACCTTCTCGAAGGTCTCCTTGCTCGCCCGCTCGGCGGTGGCGTTGGTCGGGTAGGCCGCCGCGAGCATGGTCCGGCGGAACTTGATCAGCGGCGCGGCCCCGTTGTCCGCCCCAGCGGTCAGGTCGGCCGGGTTGACCAGGTGGTGACCGACCACGTACGGCTGGTCGCCATCGCCCAGCATCGGGGCGTCGGTGCGCTCATGGCGGTCGATGCTGCCCTTGCCGAATTGGATGTTCAGCAGGCCCGCCACGGCCGGGGCGTCACGACGTACCCGGCAACCACGACCCCGCTACCCCACTGCTCCCGTTGTGGGTGCAGGTGGGGCGGCTTTCGCTCCGGGGGAACTCGACGGCCGCACTGCACGAGCAGCACTCGCCCACCATGACCGGCGCGGTCGTCTCGGCCTTCGCGTCCTTGACGGGGTAGACGCGTCCGTCGGCGGACCGGTACAGCGTCCCCGTCTCGATCAGCGGCGCCACACGGGCAGCGGACACCCTACGGCCCGCGTGCCCGAACCCGTCACCGCGCTGCCACAGCAGACCCGCCCCGGCCCACTCGATCACCTCGGCATCCGTGCCCGGCTCGGCGGTCTGTACGAACTCACGCGACGCCCACAGCTCCGGCGACTCCTGCGCCTCCGACTCCTCATCGGCGGCGAGCACGGCGAGCGCGGCCCTGCCTGCGTCCATGGCGGCTTGAAGGTCGAGCCGGTACACCCCGTACCGCTCATCCACCGACGTGCACAGCGCGTGCCAGGTGTCGGCCGTGGCGTCGGTGAGGTTGGCGGGGATCGCCGACAGCGTGTCTGGCAGCAATGATCGGCATATTGCTCTCTCTTCTCGAATATAGGACACCACCCCTGCGACCCCGACTTGTCGGGTCGGACGCGCTCAACCTAACGCCTGTTTATAGTCGCCGAGTCGACTGCCTCACAGATACTCGTGAGTGGACTGAACGCCAATCCAGTCCGTTGTTCGTGACCAGAACCGCTCACAGTTGGGAATCCACGAGTAGGGCTGGTGCTCCCGGTACTGCATTTCCAGTACCTGAAACGATTTTGGCCAACGGGTAAGTTGGAAAACCCTCCCGTCAGTCACCACATACCAGGAATCGGCATGCTCACCATGCTTGAATCCCCACGGACCGATACCAGGGTTGCCGGAGATTGCCATCCCCCTCAACTCCGAGGGAAGAGGCCACAATCCCTCACGACACAGCTCGCCGCAGTGCGGGCCGGCCTCATGGGGCTGGCGCTTGTGCGGCGCGTGATCCGAAAGGACCTTACGCCATCCATGCTCGCCAGTTCGCGCGGAATCGAACCGGTCATTGTAGTAATGCCACTCAGGCACAACTCTCTCCTCTCAGAACAGGTAACCACCCCGGCGAGCCAGGGAAGACGAGGTGCGCCTGTCCGACGATCTGGTCGAGCGATGTCGGCCGCATGCGGGCGGCCAGGGGCTGATGGGTGATGGTTGGCACTGCTCAGCCCTCTTTCTCGGGGTTGTCGCGTTTCTTCCGGGCACGCCACTCGGCGACCCATTCGGGGGTGCGCTCGGGGCAGTATTGGCTGCCGTTCTTCTGGAAGAACCAGTTGGACTTGATGCGGCTCCATGCGCGCCCGGGAATGGTGGTGTCGCAGCCATCTTGCGAGCAGTGTTCGACGGCTGATCACTGGTTTTCGCGTCGACGGTCGGCGGACATGGTTCTCCCTTGGTTCGCGGCCCTGTGTAGTTCAGTGGATAAGGGACTAGATGACCTCACCTATGTAGTGGGTGGAGTAGCGGCCTCCGTAAGGAACGATATCCAGAGCAATGCGGCGAGCCGCAGCCATAACGGAATCCTTACTTTCTCCCCAAACGGTGTGTCGCAGCTCCTCAGGAAGTTTCACGTCGCAGTCAACGACAACGTCTGTGTCCTCGGATTTTTCCGCGCACCGCTTGTGTGCGTGATCCGCGGTTACCGTGACTTCGTGGACGCCTTCTGCTTCCGGGCTCCACTGAATGTAGGCCCAATGCATTTCGTGCCCTCCAGGGCTAGTCCCAGTAGACGTAAAGCTCTATGCCGTCGCCAGTGTTCGGGTTCGTAATCCAGATACCGTCTTTGAAGCAGTGACAGCTACGGGCCTTGATGTGGACCTCAGACCCGTCAGCTTCCGCTTGCTCGATTACCTTGCGGAGCGCTTCCGCATGTTGCTGGAGGTTCAATGGAGTTTCCTTGACGGGAACATGGTGTTCCCGCGCTGCACGTCAGCCTCGACGTAGGTCAGGGCCTCTCCTGAGAGACCCGAGGTGGGCAGCGTTCTCCTTCCTGAGCAAGCTCAGGAAGGAGAACGCTTCAGTCACCGCTGTTCCAGGGGAATTCGTGGCCGTGCCGGGCCACAAACGCGTCGTACGCGGCGATGATGCACGGCCGGTCGTTCCCCTGAGGGAACTGCCGAGCGGACCTGAGGTCGTCGTCGAGAATGAAGGCGCGCCGCCTCACGGTGCGCAGGTTTGCAACACCGCGGACGGTTATCAGGTCCGTCTCCTCATGCCAGCTGGCCACGAGATTGCCGTGACCGTCCCGTACGTACAGCGCTTTGCCCCGCCGGTCGTGGCCGACCTTCTCGGCGACGGCCATGAACACCGGATAGTCGGCAGGGCCGTGCATCCGCTCCCGGCGCTTCTCCTGCTGGGTTTTCTTCCGCAGCGCAAGGGCGCTGGTCAGAACGTTGACGCCCGCGCCGACTTGGAAACTCTCCATGGGCAGGTCAACGCTGGCCATGATCCAGCACTCGTCGAGGATGTACTGGCGGAGCGCCTCATCGTCGGCGCCGGGGTTGGACAAGATCCCGTTGGGCAGGACCATGCCGATGCGGCCGCCGGGCCGCACCCATTCGATCGCCTTCTGGACAAAGAGCTTCTCAGGTACCACGGAGGAGGCCGGCTTCCCGCGTCGGAGAGTGCCGTCCTTCTCACGGGTCCAGCTGAAGGCGACGCTCGGCTTCTCGACTTGTGACGGGCCTGTGCGGAACGGCTCCAGGACAGGACCGGTCACGGAGATGTCCGAGCCGAAGGGAGGGTTGGTGAGCAAGACGTCGACTGCACCGGGACCGATGCGGTCGAGATGGCGTCTGGCATCGGGGAGGCCGGGTAGGGCGCCGCTCGTGGGGAAGGCCAACGAGTCCATGTGGAAGGTGTTGCCGACGCTGCCGGTCAGCATCATCACGGCGAACGCGGCGGCACGGGCCATCATGGGGTCGAGGTCCGCGCCGAAGACCCGCTCTTGTGCATTCCTGCTCAGTTCCTCGTGGTGAGCTGCTGCCAGTCGGGCGTGCTCCTGCGTGGTCAGGAGGGCGGCCTCGATGGTCTGTCTGCGGCTCAGGGCTGCGAGGCTTTCGCGGAGGAAGCCGCCGGTGCCGCAGCACGGATCGAGTACGGTCGCTCCTGGCTCGGGGGCGGTGATCTCCACCAGCAGGCGGACCACGCTGGCGGGGGTGAAGTACTGACCGTGGTCGCCGCTCAAGGTGTCGCCGAACAACTCGTGGTAGGCGGTGGTGAGGGTGTCCAGGGGCGTGGTGCAAAGGCTGTAGGCGGCCAGCCCGCCGACGAGGAAGCCGAGAGCTTGATCGCTGAGAGAGAGCTCGTCGGTCTGGTCGAACAGGTTGTAGTGGGCGTAGCGCTCCTTGACCTCGCCGAAGAGTGCTCTCACGCGTTCCGCGGCGGCGGAACGGTCTGCTTCACCTGGAACACGGTCCGACGTGTCGCGGTGGAGGTGGAAACGGGTCTCCCTCTTTCCTTCGCGGACCAGGTATTCGTCATGGAACTTAGCGAGCAGGACGTACAGGAGCTGCCAGAAGGCCGCGTTTAAGGGCTGCCCCTCGTTGACGTGGATGGCGTTGCGACAACGCCGGAAAGCGAGCCTCAGCATCGTCTCGTTGGCCGGTGTGCTCCCGGTGGTGCGCGAAGGAGGCGCGGGTGCGGTGTCGCGCTGGTGCGCGACTGCAGTTGGCCAGTTCGTCAGAGGAAGGAACGTTTTGTTCCCCACGGACGTGGTGTCTCGACCGATGAAGAGCAGGTCGTTGCCGTCGGTCCACAGGCCGTACCAGCAGGCGGGCCCAGCCGCCTGCATGAGCGCGGTGACCTCGTCGGCCGTGTCGTCCTGGTGGTGGGCATGCGTGTAGGAGCGGATTTTGGCTGAGGCCCGGTTGTTCCTGGGGCGGACGCTTGTCACGACGACACGGCGGATGTACTCCTGCTCATGCGGCCTGCCGTGCTCGAAGACGGCGAGGCTGACACGTCGCCGGCGCGGACGGCCGCCTTCCGGGTCCGTCACGTGGAGAGGGACGTCGGCCGCCACGTCGCGCGGGTCGATGCCGTACTGATCGACGAGAGCCCGTACGACGCTCTGGCGTAGCTTCTCGGTCTCGGAGAGCCGGATCACCGTTGTGCCGGTGATGTAGTCGAAGTCTTCGTTGTCTGCCAGGTCGTGTGGTCGCGCGGGCTCCGTGAGGGCCGCCGCTTCCATCTGCGCGATCGGCGTTTCTGCGTCGCGGTCTGAGGCTACGGGAGGTGTGGGGGTGCTGGGGCCTGTGCATACCTTGGTCATCTATTTCATCTCAGCGATCTCGAGGTACCTGTGTGTGCTCGGTGCGGCAGGTGGTGGCCATCAGCCCGAGGAGGCCGACTGCCCGGGTTCAAACAGCGGTGAGACGGACGACGTGCGCCACGAGGGCGGTCGCTGTGAGCTCACCGTCATGGAACTCCCAGTTGATATGGACAGTGGATGCCGGGTAGTCGCGGGAACGGCCCAGGTGCAGCACGCCGTGAGCGCCGTCCTGGGTGATGCTGATCAACGGCACGCCTGGAAGGCTCTGGGGGATCACGGTCACCTCGTCCGAAGGCGCAGTGCCGTCAGCGAGGCCATCGAGGTCGGCGGCCAGCTGCTGCAAGTGATATGCCTCGTGAGCGCAGACGCCGTCGCAGGTCAGAATGGCCGTACGGGTCCGGTCTCGCCCGCTGTACAGCTCGTGGCGCGTACGTTCGCCGTCATGCTCGCTGAGGACCACCGTGGCGTCAGCCTCGGAGCGGTTGCGGACGATCCAGAACGCCTCGCTCTCCTCGTCCTGCCACCTCCAGCTGATCTGAACGCCAGGTGTGTTGAGAACCTCCTTCCAGCCGGTTGTCGCTATGGGCGGACCGCCCCTCCAGGCAAACAACTCCAAAGTGCTGCGCCTGGAAGCCTGGTCGGTGAACAACGCATCAGGAGCGGACGGCCATGGCCTGACGCGAGCCAGGAGAAGGGGCGTGTCCGCCGGCCAGTCGAGCCCGCCGTCGTGCGTGAGACGACGGCGCTGAACCAGGCACCCTGCGCACGCCCCGGGTCCGTCTCCAGGACAACGCTCGTAACCGCCCCATCGCTGACGGCCAGTCAATGCCTCGAACAGTGAGGTGTGATGCGTCGGCCGCCACCCACACTGGTGCAGGTGGTCGAAGTGGGCGCCGAGGGTGAGGCGGGTCCAGCCGTTGCCGTCTGGGCCTCCGGGTCCGTAGGCGGGCTGCTCCAGGAATGCGGGCATGCAAGGTACCTCCAGGTCCGTCATGAAGGTGAAGGGGAATTAGGGGCCGAGCGGGCCCGTTCACCCGCGCTGGCGTTCTGGCGTTCCCTGCTCATCGCGAGGAGCGCAGCGTGATCGTCAGCGTTCTCGGGTGGGTGGGGCCGGTGGGTGAAGGGGCTGCACGTACCTGGGTGTCCAGCGCCGGACTTGCAGTCGAACGGGATCGGCCGGCTACGGCCCTTGCGGCAGATACGAGGGCTCATGACATGCGCTTACAGCAGTACGACCCGAAGCCCGTTGGTGAGCAGGGCCACGGCCGCAGACAGCTCGCGGGGTGTGCTCAGCGAGCCCAGCTGAGCGGCCGCAGCCGAATGACTGTGCCCAGCAACGGCATTGAGTGCCGCCTGAACGGCATGACGGACGGTTTCCGTGACACGCATCTGGACTTCGGTGTCCTCCAAGTCGGCAGCTGTGACCTGCCCGCGCTCCATGAGGCGGTTGGTCTTGGAGGCGACATCAAGGGTGGTGAGCGCGTCGTCGTCCGCCGCGGGAGCGAGAGCGGAGAGGTTCGCGCCACCGAAGGCAGTACGGAAGCGTGGCGGGCAGTGGATATGAAGCTCCATGGCGAGCTCGGCGGCGAGGCCGCGGACGGCTACCAGACCATAAGTGTTGGCCAGTTGCGTCATGAGTCCGAGCGCTGCGCAAAGATCCCCCCGCCTGAGGGCTATCAGGTAGGCGTCGGTGACGGTGCGTATGAGCTTCTCAGGAAGCGCGGTACTGGACACGGTGTTTTCCCTGTCCGGGCGTTCGGGTGGCTGCGCGCTGACGAACTCGCAGGTGATGAGGTTGTCCCAGTCGTGATCGGTCATGAGAGCGCTGCTCCTTGAGCTTGTTGGATACGGCAGCTGGCTGGGGCCGGCAACGAAACTGCCGGTGGAGCTGGGCTGGTCGTTCCAGCACGGCCCCACCGGCAGGCGGGTGTTTCTTTGGCTCCCGAGCCGGCTGTGCCGGCCCAACGCTTGCGCTTCAGAGCGGGTCGTCGAACTACCCATCGTGGTCACGGAGGTCGATCATCACTGATTGGCCCGTCGCGCTGTCGGTGACGGTGAAGACACAGTCGTCCCCGTCAGTAGCACCGTCGCGGCCGAACTCGTCTGCCCAAACCTGGCGAGTAGCCCCGAGAGCTGTGCTTCCTTCAGCGTCGATCTCCCAGCTCACGCGACACGTGGTGTCGCGATCTGCTGTCGGATCGAGCCCTTCGGACACAGACTCTTCATCCTCCTGGAAGTTCTCGCGGAAGTGCGCGACCGCTGCGCCAGCGTCGTCGGCACAGATGCCGGAGGCTCCGGCCCCGCGGTCGGGCTGACGGTCCAAACGTCGCCGAAGGCCCACGTGCGAACCTGGTCGATGTGGGACTTGGGCGTCCCCTGGTTGTCGAGGACTGCGGCGAGTATGTCGAGCCAGTCACCCTGCGAGCAGCCACAGATCGTCTGGATGGCGACCGCGTACTTCTTCTCGGGGTGGAAGATGGCGGGCCAACGGCGCGCTCTGCCTCATCGGCTCCCGGGGTTGCGGTCAACCCTCCTGGGGGTGTTCGTAGATGGGCTGAACGGTGTCCAGGTCGACGACCTGGCCCACGCGAAGGGTGCTCAGCCCGCGGAGCATCGCGATCTCCTGCTTGCGCTCTGCGACGCCCTCGGGGCTCAGCGGCCGACCGTCCTGCCTGAAGTTACCCTCTTCGAGCATCTGCTCCAGCGTGTTCTTCCACTGGTCGACCTGGTACTGCTTGATCTTCTGCGTGCGGGCCATGGGTCAGTCCCTCCTTGAAGGGCGTGATGTGGGTTGGATGACGTGCTGCACGACCTGGTCCAGCGCGAGCACGTCGTCGATGACACGGGTCTTCTTCAGGTGGCCAGCGGTCACTGGCTCTCTTCCCAGACCCTGAAGGCACGCCGGAACTCGGGAGAGTCCTTCTTTTCTGCGTGAACCAGGGCGTCGAAATACTCCTCCAGCTCCCGCTGGGACATCTTGCGGGGGCCCGTCGAGTCAGCTATCGGAGTCTCCCTCGGCGGCGCGGCTCTTGCGAGCCGAGCGCCGGCGGATGCTGGCGGCGAGACCAACGTCGCTTCCTAAGCGGCTTTTTGTAGCTCGGTGTTGATCTCCTTCTCGGGGTCGAGGCGGTGGATGTGGATGTCGTGGGTGACGCGGCTGG
>NZ_JBITRU010000022.1:0-150963 GCF_044540255.1 Streptomyces sp. NPDC086080 | reverse complement strand
CCCGCGAGGTCTACCGCGCCCTGACCACCACACCAACGGAACGAATCACCCAAACCGACCTCGCTCCTGCCGCTTGACAAGCATAGGAGCATCCCTCCCGCCGGCCGGCGCGACAACCGTCCCGATCCAGGGCGCGCGACCCCGATCCAGGGTGCGCGACCGCCGGCGGAACCGCGGCCCGGTTGCCTGGCCCGGCCTCCCGGTCCTCCCCTCCGCACAGAAGGCAGAACTCTCATGAACACCAACACCAACACCAACACCATCACCAGCGCCGCCGTCCTCGAAGAGCTCCGGCGCCGGCCCGCCGACCGGCGGCGCATCCTGTTCACCGGCGCGACCATCGTCACCATGGACCCCGACCTCGGCGTCATCGACGGCGGTGACCTCCTCGTCGAGGGCGACACGATCACCGCCGTCGGCCGTGACCTCGACGCCGGCGACGCGGTGGTCGTGGACACCACGGGCACGATCCTCACCCCCGGCTTCGTCGACACCCACCGGCACGCCTGGGAGGCCCAGCTGCGCCGGATCATGCCCGACGTCGACGACCTCGGCGGCTATGTCATGGCCACCCTGGCCGGCTACGCCACGGTCTACCGGCCCGAGGACATGTACATCGGTACCCGCCTGGCCGCCCTGACCGCGATCGACAGCGGCATCACCACCATGCTCGACTTCTCCCACAACTCCCGCACCCGCGAGCACTCCGACGCCGCGATCGAGGCCCTCCGCGACACCCGCATACGCGGCGTGCACGCCTCCATGGGCCCGCACTTCGGCGACTGGGACCGTCAGTGGCCCGGCGACCTGACCCGTATCAAGGACCAGTACTTCAGCAGCGACGACCAACTGCTCACCCTGCGCCTCGCGACCCTGGCCACCGACGAGATCTGCGGGCCCGCCCTGGCCTACGGCCCGGAACTCGCCGCCGTGGCGGCGGACCTGGGCATCGGAGTGAGCGTGGACGCCGTCTTCGGCATCTCCTCCTCCGAGGCGGTCCTGCGCTGGGCCAAGGACGGCATCCTCAGCCCCGACGTCACCCTCATCCACTCCACCGGACTGACCTCCGAGGCATGGCAGGCGATGGGGGAGACCGGCACCACGGTCGCCCTGGCCCCCACGTCCGACGCGCAGATCGGCCTGGAGACCGCGATTCCCGCCGTCGACGAGGCCCTGTCCGTCGGTATCCGGCCCGGACTGAGCATCGACGTCGAAGTCGCTCTGGCCAGCGACATGTTCACCCAGATGCGGGCCCTGCACGCCATCCAGCGGATGCGCGCGGTCAACGCCGCCTACGGCACCGACCGGCAGCCCTCCCGCATCACCACCCACGACGTCCTCGACTTCGCCACCCTCCAGGGCGCCCGCACCAACGGCCTGGCCGCCGTGACGGGTTCGCTCACCCCGGGCAAGAAGGCCGATCTGCTGGCCGTCCAGGCGGAGGACCTCAACAACATGCCCCTCAACGACCCCATCGGCACGATCGTGCTCGGCTCCGACGCCCGCAACATCACTGCCGTCCTCATCAACGGCGAACCCCGCAAGTGGGACGGCCAGGTCCTCGACGTCGACCTGGCCGCCCTGCGCGCACGGGTCCACGCCTCGCGCGAGTACGTGCTGAACACCCCGGCCGCGTGAGCAGCCGACCGCCCGAGCAGTCCCCCGGCCGCACTTGCCTTACCCGGCGGCCGGGGGACTGCTCGGGCGGTCCTTCCCGGCCGGGCCGATCGAAGGGCTGCGGGCCCCGGAGGGGGGCGATGGCGCCCGCGCGGTGCGTCAGACGACGTCGTCGTGCGCGGTGGCCGCGGACTTCTCCCGCCAGAGGGCGAGGTCGTCCCGCACCTGCTGGTACTTGACGTCGAGCCGCTCCAGGGTGTCGCGCCCGAGGTAGAGGTGCGTGGGCAGCTTCTCGGCGGAAGCGACCTCGACGATGAGGGCGGCGCCCTTCACGGGGTCGCCGAGCTGGGCGTGGTTGGCCTTGTCGATCCAGTCCAGCGTCACGTGGGCGGGGGTGTCGTCGTAGTCGGCGATGCGGTGCGCGGCCACCGAGAGGGAGCTGGAGTCGAGGAAGTCGGTACGGAAGACGCCCGGCTCGACGACCATCGACTGGATGCCGAACGGTGCCATCTCGGCGGAGAGCGCCTCGCTGATACCGGCGACGGCGAACTTGGACGCGCAGTACAGGCTGACGCCGGGCTCGCCCTCGAAGCCCGAGCGGGAACCGATGTGTACGAGCTTGCCCGAGCCCTGCTTGCGCATGACGGGCAGTACGGCGCGGGTGACGTTGATCAGACCGAAGACGTTGAGGTCGAACAGCGACCGGGCCTCCGCGTCCGTGATCTCCTCCAGCGCGCCGAGCAGACCGCGGCCGGCGTTGTTGACCAGGACGTCGATGCCGCCCCACCGCTCCACGGCGGCATCGACCGCCTGCGGGATGGCATCGTTGTCCGTGACGTCGAGGGCGACCGCGAAGACCCGGTCGGACTTCTTCAGATCGTCCGGCACACGCTCCGGATTCCGTACGGCGACCACGACATTGTCACCCCCTGCCAGAGCGGCGCGGGCGATTTCGACACCGATTCCACGGGAAGCGCCGGTGACAAACCACGTAGCCATGGGAAAACCTCTTCCTTGACGTCCCTCTTCGGGGACGTACTCTCGATTGTTGCCGAATTTCGGCCTGCCTTGAGTGTGCCTGCAGGCTGCGGCGTTATGAGGGCCGCACTTTTCCTGGGAGTCCCACACCCAGGAAGAGGAGACGCAGGTCCTATGCGGTTTCACGGGGTGGGTGGTCGGCCCTGGTCGGCCGAGGTCGGCGGACGGCAACAGGACGCGGGCCGCGTGGCGATGAACCGCACCTCCGTGGCGCCTTTGCCGAAATACGCCGATGGCGCACTGCGGGTTGCATACCCGCCTTTGGTCCGCTTTCTTTCCGTCGGCACCCGGAGAGTCGATTCCGGCGGCCATGACGGCCGAACGCCGGGCGCCGCCGAGAGAACGCGTGGCAGCGGCCCAGGCGTGAGCCTTTTGACTCAGGCGCCGTTCGCGGAATTCTGCTGACGTGGTATTGCGGCTGCGCTGAGTGAGCCCAGCAGGGCCAGACCGTCCGCAGAGGAGGAGCCCGGCTCCGCCTGCAGGACGACGAGTTGTTGTCCCGGAGCGCTGCGGATGGCGAGGGCCTCGTGCCGCAACTCCAGGTCTCCGACGACGGAGTGGCACATCAGCTTGACCTCGTAGGGCGGGACCCGGGTGTACTCACGCGCCCACAGGGAGCGGAACTCACTGCTGAGTACCGACAGTTCACCGACAAGCTCCAGGATGCGGGCGTCTCCCGGGGTACTCGCGGCTGTCTGCTGAAGATCGGCGACCGCGCGGTGCCTGGCCTGCTCGGCGTCCCGGTAGAAGGTCTTCGCCGTGGGGTCCAGGAAGAGCATGCGCAGCACGTTGTCGTGATGGGTGAAGTCACGGTAGAGAGCGTCGACCAGCGCGTTGGTGGCCAGCAGGTCCTGGGCGTGGCCGATGATGAACGCGGGCGTCCGGCTCCAACTCTCGATCAGTCGCCGCAGGTGCGGCCGGACACGCTCGACCCGTGCGGGGGACTTCGTACGGCGGCGAGCTGTCGGCCGGGCCAGCCGGAAGAGTTCCCGCGTCTCTTCCTCCCCGAGACGCAGCGCGCGTGCCATGGCCTCCAGCACCCGGAACGAGGGGCTGAGTTCACGGCCCTGCTCGAGCCGGCTGTAGTAGCTCAGGCTGACACCCGTCAGCGCCGCGACCTCGTCCCGCCGCAACCCGGGCACCCTTCGGCGACCGGCACTGGGCAGTCCCGCGTCCGCGGGGCTGAGGCGTTCCCGGCGGGTGCGCAGGAACTGCCCCAGCCCTTCACCCGCATCAGAACGCGTGACGTTTTCCATGCTCCCGAGATTAGGCCGAAGACGCCCGTGAAGGGTCTGCCGAGCCTGGGTGCGTTACACCCAGGCTTGTCGATCCACGGGGGCACACGACGGATATACGGATATGAAGGACGGCGAGAAACCGGCCGACTGTCGGCCCGGGGAGGAACCGTGCGGCCCGGAGCATCCTGCAACACCAGAAGATGAATCCCTCCGCGTATCCCTCCGCGTCCTGGATCCGTTACCCAGTGTCATCTTGCGGACACCCGGTAGACCCCGACGGCAGGAAACCAGCTAGTCTCGCCGTATGAGCAATGGGACGCCTTTGGGTGATTTCCTCAGAGCCCGCCGTGAAGCCCTCAAGCCACAGGATGTCGGTCTGCCCGAATACGGGCGGCGCCGGGTTCCGGGACTGCGCAGAGAAGAAGTCGCGATGCTCGCCGGAGTCAGCTCGGACTACTACATCAGGCTGGAACAGGGGCGCGAGAGCAGCCCCTCCGCGCAGGTTCTCGAGGCCGTGGCCCAAGCACTGAAGCTCGACGCGGAAGCCGCCGCCCATCTCAACCGCCTCTGCCTCACCGCATCGCAGCGCCCGCGCGACTGGGGGCGGGCGGACGTCAGCCGGCAGTTGTCGGAGCTGATGAACGGCTGGGAGCACACGCCGGCCTTCGTCGTCGGCCCGGCCCTCGACATCATGGCGGCCAACCCCCTGGCGATGGCCCTCCACAGCGGGTTCGACCAGTTCGACAACCTCGCCCGCATGGTGTTCGTCGACCCGGCGGGCCGCGAGTTCTACCGGGAGTGGGAGCGAGCCGCGCACTCCTGCGTCGCCGAACTCAGAGCCGCCTACGGCCATGACCCGGAATCGCCCCGCATCGCCGAGGTCGTGGCGGAACTGTCTGCCCAGAGCGAGGAGTTCGCCGACATCTGGAAGACGCACGAGGTCAAGAGCAAGTCCCAGGAGAGCAAGCTTCTCAAGCACCTGGAGGTCGGAGACCTGCAGATCAAGTTCGCGGCCTTCACGGTCAACGGGGCCCCGCACCAGCAGCTCGTGGTCTACCAAGCCGAACCGGCCAGCACGACGGCAGCCGCCTTCGAGGCACTGAGGGCCAGGGCCACCGAGCCGAACCCACCCCAGACGCCCGCACCCGGCCTCGCGGCCAGGGACCAGTAGCCTCGAACGGGAGCAGGTGACCCTGGGCGCAGGTCCGCGCGGGTGAGCCGTACATCATCTGGCACCGGATCGGCGGACACGAGATCTCCCATCCCGGCCCCGACCGACCGACGGAGAGCCGCTGCACGACGGCGGCCCTCGTTACTGTCCGACTAGCCTTCGGTGTATGGGGCTGGCGACATGTCGACTCTGCTGGTCTGGTCAGGGGGACGAGAGACGGCAGAGAACCCCGCCCGCTCCGTCGCGACCCCAGGCACCTGGTGGACGAGGCGCACCTCGGCTATCACCGAAGCCTGTGCAACATCAGCGCGCATAAGTCTGCCGCCGGGGGCGACCGTGTCACTCGGAGGCGGCGCGCCGCGAGCCCTACAGCAGGTGGTCGGCCTTACCGGCTTTGATCTCGGTGATGAGGGTGCGCAGGGCTTCGAGGGAGTCAGTGATAGGGCTCTTCTCCTGGCCGGCAACAGCTATGTACCCGTTGCCGTCGGCATCGGTACCGAGGCGGAAGCAGGAACTTCCCTCGGCGCAGAACGGGGCTTCCCAGGTGATGTCGGGCATGGATGCTCCTCATAGTTGGCGCGAGATGTCATGAATGAAATCCCGGGACTGCTTCGCTGTCAGGGACAGAGTTTCCAACAGATCGAGCTGCGCCCGGTATTTCGCCAGCTGACCTTCGGCGTGGAGGAAGGCGGGGCCGTGGGAGCTGTCCACCTGCACCGTATCGAGCTGTGGTACAGGCCCTTCGATGTGGACGACCGTCTGCCCGGCACCAGGGAAGGCGCCGCGACTGAAGGGCAGGGCGAGCACGGTGACGTTGTCCCGCTCGGAGACCTCCAGGAGATGCCGCAACTGGGCACGGGCCACGTCGGTGCCGCCGAACTGCATCCGGAGCGCTGCCTCGTGGATGACCGCGACGTACGGGACCGACCGGTCGCCGGTGATCACCTGCTGGCGTTCCGAGCGCAGTGCCAGTCGAAGGGCAACCTCGTGCTCGGGCAAGGCGGGAACCGCGGCTCGGAAGATGGCCATCGCCTGTTCCGATGTCTGGAGCACGCCAGGCACATGCACGGTGTTGGCGCCGCGCATGCGCACGGCGTTGCTCTCCGTCTCCGCAATGTCCAGCAGGCCCTGGGGCAGGATGCCTCGGTAGCGCTCCCACCAACCCGTACTCGGCCGAGCCATCTCGATGAGCGCCTCGATGTACGCCTCATCGGTCACGTCACAGTTGCAGGCCAGCGTGCGCAGACGGTCGGCGCTGATACCCCGTACTCCGGACTCGATGTTGGAGATCTTCCCTCGGTCCACACCCAGTAGTCCCGCAGCGAACTCCGCGGACATCCCTGCCCCGGTACGCATACGCCGCAGCTCACTTCCCAGCCGCTTCTGTCGTTCTGTGGGGGTCGTCCTCGGGGGCATGGGGTTCCTTCCATCAGGCAGAGGCCGCTCGGTGACACTTGAGGCCGCCGTACCTCTCCGTGGTGAATTCTCCTGAGCGCGTGGGAAATTTACCACCACCTGCTCTACTGTCAGTATCGCGCAAGTTACACAACGCGATGCCGGAAGCGCACCGCGCGAGCATGCCCGCCTGCCCTGGGTCGGGTGTGCCCGCGACCAGGGCGGTAGGCCACCGGCGAGCCCAAACCCCTGACAGAGCAACGGAGTTCGCCATGTCCGAGATTCCCCTCGTACCTGTCCACTGGCACTTCCCCGCCCACCCCACCTCCGTACGGCGGGCCCGCCACGCCGTCGCCGCATCGCTGCCGCACGTCCTCCGCCCGCACCTTGGAGACGACCTCGGCCTGCTGACCTCCGAACTGGTCACCAACGCCATCCGTCACGGCGCCTGCCGGGAGGACGACGACGTCATCGAACTCGTCCTCTGGCCGGCCGACGGACACTACTGGCTTGCCGTCTCCGACCCCGGCACCGGCAAGCCCCTCCTGGCCCACCCGGACGCGGACGCCGAGAACGGCCGGGGCCTGCTCCTCGTCGACCACCTCGCCACCACCTGGACCGTCCGCCCCCGCCCCACACGCGGAACATCCGTCATCGCGGGCCTCGCCCTCCGCCAGTCCGGCTGACGCGACGAACCGGTCTGCCGCGTCAGACCTGTCCGCCAGTCCGGCTGACGCGACGAACCGGTCTGCCGCGTCAGACCTTGATCACCGTGATACGCCCGCCGCACAGCGCCGCGATGTCATCAGGATCGGAGGTGAGCATGGTGACAGGGCCGGGCGCGGTGAGGGCGGTGGCACTGAGCATGGCGTCGATGGCGTATTTGTGGCCATGGAGGCCGGTGTCGGCGAGGAGTGCGGCGGCGTGGCGGGCAATCGGCTCAGTCACCGGTTCGACGACGAGACGGGAAAGTGTCCACTCCAGCGCGGGGCGGTTGATCCGGGGATGGACTACTTCCACGAGTGTGGCTGCCGAGGTGATCACACGCAGGTCATCCGCGCGGGCCAGGGCGAACCAGCCGGTTACCGTGCGGTCGCGCAGGACAGCCTTGGCCAGTCCTTCGCTGTCGAGAACCAGGGTGCCGCCAGGGACGGCGGGGGAGCGGGTCACGCGGCGTTCGCTCCGCCCTGCGCCTGCTGTTCGCGCGCCCGGTGAAGCTGGTCGCGCAGGGACTGGATCTCTTCCTCCGTGACGGGTCCGTGCTCAGCCTCGGCCACCTGAATCAGTTCATTGAGGTTGTCCCGTTCGATCTGGCGGGCGACGGCCGCGGCCACATAGGCAGACAGGCCGGACGGGCCGCTCCGAGCCTTGGCGGCCTCGGCGATGTCGCGTGGCATGGTGATCGAGTACTTGCCGGTAGGCTCACTCATGCTACCCATCCTACCTTCTATGCTCCCGCTTGGAAGCGGGGCGACCGTTTTCACCGACCGGCGCCTGGGCGAGGTCGGCGAGCGGCCTCCGACCATGCCGACAACTCGTCGTTCGCATCGTGGTTGCCGCAGGGGCCACGGTCGGCCACCGCGCCATAAGCGCCACCAGTGTGTGCGGAGGTGTGTCGCGAACACTGAGAGGCAACGAGAGAGGGCGGGGGCAGTGAGACTGACTCCCGCCCTCTTCTGTCGGCATCCGCCCTGGTCAGCGCTTAATTCTTGCTGTTTCTAGGCGAGTGCGCCCGGCAGATTCGAACCTGCGCACACGGCTCCGGAGGGGGATTGACGTCGGGCGTCGTCGCAGGCCACAGGCCTGCAGGCGGCTGTTCCACGGGTATGGGTCCACGCATAGCCCACAGCTCGTAGCATGAGCATTGCTCTGATGAGAGCGGCGGCGCTGCCATGCGAAACGTCGAGGCTGCGGGGGGCTACGTGAGGACCATTGGAGCACTGCATGGTTGTGCGGAGAAGCACCTGCAGACCTACACGGATCCCCGGGGGCCCAGAGCCTTCCGCACGTATGACTGGCAGGGCGATCCGGACCGATTGAGCCCGTTGGACTGTCTGGCTCCGGCCCTGCTGAGCGTTCGCATGGGCTACAAGCAGGTAGTGCCGTTGTTCCACCCTGATGGCCCGGGAGCTGAGGTCCTGCAAGCCATGGAAGCGGTGCTTGCGAACAAGGGGTGTGCGACAGCTGACTTCTTGGACGTGACGCTGGATCCGTCGACGGGACCCTGGTCTCTGGTTGATCGAGCACTAGTGACTACAGGTGAAGCCAGCGGTACGGGGCTGTCCGACTTCAAGGCCGTTGCCGTCACCAAGATCCTCCACCGCAAGCGGCCTAACCTAGTGCCGATTTTCGACAGCAGCATCTACCAGTTCTACCTCGGCCAAAAGCCAGTTCCCGGAGCCTATAAGGACACCCCCCGGCGCTTGTGGCCGCTCCTGCAAGCAGACCTACGCCGTCACCGGGGTTGGATCCAAGACCTCATCGTCCCCATTCGTACGCCTGACGAGAGGCCTCTCAGCCTTCTTCGAGCGGCAGACATCATAATTTGGGAACACACGGCCAGCGGATGCGCCGCGTGACGGTGCCTTGTTGACACTTGAGGGGTATGTTCGCCGTTGCGTGAGCACGCCGGACGCCTGTCTTCTACCCTGCTGATCGTGCCGTTATCTGGATGCAGGTGCCTGTGATGCAGCAGATGTGGGGTAGTGAGCGTCGCCGAACGGCGATCGGGCGGATGGCGTTGTCGGTGCCCGCGCGTCAGGCGCTGGCGGACCGCCAGTTGCTACCTGAGCGGACGATCCTCGACTACGGCTGTGGCCGTGGTGACGATGTCAGGGCCTTGGAGCAATTGGACTGCCAGGTGGCTGGGTGGGATCCGTATTACCGCTCCGACACCCAGCTGGTCGCCAGCGACGTCGTGTTGTTGACCTACGTGTTGAACGTGATCGAGGATCCGGTAGAGCGTCGGCAGACCTTGGAGCAGGCGTGGGAGCTGACCTCGACGCTGCTGGTTGTCTCAGCCCGGCTGACCTGGGAGAAGTCAAAGGTCCACGGCCAGCAGTTCGGTGACGGTCTACTGACGAGTCGGCAGACGTTCCAGCATCTATATGCCGCGAGTGAGCTTCGGGAGTACGTGGAGCAGGTGACCGGCGCGCGGGTGGTGGCGGCCGCGCCCGGAGTCGTCTACGCGTTCCGGGACGAGGGCGCCCGTCTGAGCTATCTGGCGCAGCGAGTGATCCCGGATGCCGAGTGGCTTGCTTCCGAGGACACTGCCTCAGCGGTGAGTGCGGTGGTGGACTTTTTCGAGCGCAGGGGACGTCCGCCGCGGATTGAGGAGATGCCGCGGACTGTTGCAGAGCTCTTGGCTCATCTGCGGCCTGGCGACGTCAAGCGCCTGGTGCGGGATGGTGCTGATCCTGAGCGTGCCACCGCGGGGGCTAAGCGATCGACGTTGAACACGTTGCTCTACCTGGCGGTGGAGCTGTTCAACGGTCGTGGGCCGTTCGGGAGTCTGCCAGTGGGCTTGCAACAGGACGTGCGCACGTTCTTCAGTTCCTACAGGGAGGCGTGTCAGCGGGCTGACCGACTGTTGTTGAAGCTCCGCGACGACGGCTATGTGCGCAATGCCATGAACGCCTCCATTGCCGGCAAGGTGACACCGACGGCGCTGTACGTGCATCGAAGCGCGCTGGAGCGGATCCCGACGGTTTTGCGCTTGTACGAGCACTGCGCATCGATCGCTGCCGGTCGCCCGGAGCAGTGGACCGTGGCCAAGCTCAAGCACCAAGGGCGAGCGGTCTCGTGGCTGGACTACCCGGTCTTTGACAAAGACCCGCATCCGCGGATCCGGTCTTCCTACATGGTGGACCTGCAGACGCTTGAGGCGTCCCATCTCTCATACGAGAGCTCGGCCAACCGGCCGCTGCTGCACCGCAAGCACGAGTTTCTGGCACCAGATGATGTGGACGTGCCGCGATACCGCCGATTGACCGAGTCTGAGATGCGGGCGGGCTTGTATGAACGGCCGCACCTGATCGGAACCGAGAACGGCTGGGAGGCCGAGCTCGTCAGGTGCGGCCGGCAGCTGCGCGGGCACCGGCTGGTGCGTCGCTCCGAGGCGTAGGGCTGGTCAACCTTTCTGAGGCTGCATGCTGGCAATGGTCTCGGCGAGGGGGAGGGGGTCGAAATCGGCTGCCTGGGAAGGGAACCAGGAAAGACGCAGCCCGTTGGCAGCCACGGCGTCGTCCAGGCCCATCGCCTGAAGGACGTGGCTGGGCGTGTAGGAGGCGCTGGTGCAGGCCGAGCCGGTGGCGATGGCGACCTGGTCTTTGAGACGGACGATGAGTGCTTCGGCATTCAGCTCATCGAAGCTGACGTTGAGGATGTGGGGGACGCTGTGCTCGGGGTCTCCGTTGAGGTGGAAGCGTGTCGTGCTGAGCGCAGCAAGGATCCGTTCGCGCATCGCCTTCGCCTCCCGCTCCCATGTCTCCCGGCTCTCGGTGAAGATCTTCGCGGCCTCGCACAGGCCCATGATCAATGGCACCGCGAGAGTGCCGGGCCGCAGTTTGCGCTCCTGCCCACCGCCGAACATGATCGGCTGTAGCGGCACCCTGTCCCATCCCCGCCGGCGGGTGATAAGAGCGCCGACGCCCTTCGGGGCGCCGATCTTGTGGCCCGAGATGCTGATCAGGTCGATGGGCGCCATCAGGTCGGCGGGGACTTTGCCGTAGCCCTGAGCGGCGTCGACATGCAGATAGGTGGGCGTGACGCGCAGCTTCTCGGCGAGTTCGGCGACTGGCTGGATGACGCCGGTTTCGTTGTTGACGTGCATCAGCGACACTGCCAGGGTGTCCGGACGCAGCCGCTCCAGCACGGCGTCGGCGGTGATGCGGCCGCTGGGGCCGGGGGAGAGGAAGTCGACCTCGAAGCCGCGGGTATCGCGTAGGTGCGTCAGCGGCTCCAGTACCGCCTTGTGCTCGATGGCGGAGGTGATGATGTGCTTGCGCCCCGTGAGCTCGCCGTGCGGCGCCAGTCCGAGCAGAGCGATGTTGTTGGACTCCGTCGCCCCGCTGGTGAAGATCACTTCTTCCGTCTTGGCGCCCACGGTGCCGGCGATGAAGGAACGGGCCTGCTGCACCGCCTTCTTGGCGCGTGCACCGTACTCGTGGGTGCGGCTGCCGGCGTTGCCGAAGTCTTCGATCATCCAGTGCAGCACCACCTCGGCAACCCGCGGGTCCACTCGTGTCGTCGCCGCCACATCCAGATACGCCACCACGGCGCTCACCCGCCTCTTTGCACGCTTGCATAACGGTCGTACGTCAAGTGGTTAACGTACACGCTGAGACCGCAGCGCCCGAAGCCATCACCCCAGTACGTCAACATCGTCCTCGCGGTGCTGGTTCCCGTGTCGCTTCGCCGACTGCAGGCGCATGGTCGAAGGAGTGGTACGTCATCTTGTGCACCTGAGTACGTCGAGACGAAAGTGACGTACGTTTCTCAGTACACGTACGCCCACGCTAGAGTGCACGGGTGCAGACTGAAGCGGCGAGCAAAGCTGCGGGGCGGGCTGTCTCGCGAGTGTCTAATGGCTTTGAGTACACCTTCCCTGCGATCCGCGGGGTGCAGGCGGGGCGTGAGTTTTACGCGTCGATGTGCCCGTTGCGGCTCATCCCGAAGATCTTCCTCTTCGACGAAGATGATCTCTCCGCCGAACTGAGAGCCCAGCGCGTCCTGAACAAGGGACGCCTGCCGGCGCTCGCCCGCTACATCCTGGACAACCCCGAGGACTACGTCTTCAGTGCCCTCACCGCCTCCGTGGACGGAGACATGGTCTTCGAGAGCCAGGGAGCCGAACGAGCCGCGCACCGTACCGGGCAGCTGCGCATCCCCATGGACGCACGCTTCCTCATCAACGACGGGCAGCACCGCCGCGCCGCCATCGAGCTGGCGTTGAAGGAAAACCCCGACCTGGGGGACGAGACCATCGCCGTGGTCTTCTTTCACGACACGGGACTCGCGCGCTCTCAGCAGATGTTCGCTGACCTCAACCGGCACGCCGTCCGTCCGGCGCGCTCGATCGGCGTCCTGTACGACCACCGGGACGTCAACGCACAGATCACCCGGACCCTCACCGAACGCTCGGCCATCTTCAAGGGCTTTGTGGAGATGGAAAAAAGCACCCTGTCCGCCCGCTCTCGCAAGCTGTTCACCCTCAGCGCCTTGTACTTCGGCAACCAATCCCTGCTCCAAGGCCTCGAGCTCAAGCAGGACGAGGCGACTGGGCTGGCGCAGTCGTTCTGGGAGGCCATGGACGCGGCGCTGCCAGAATGGGCGATGGTGCGTGACAAGCAGCTGTCCGCGCAAGAGATGCGCCGAGACTTCATTCACAGTCACGGCATCGCCCTGCATGCGCTGGGCCGTATCGGCAACTCGCTGCTGCGAGAGTCCATCAAGGTGACTGTGTGGAAGAAGCGTCTGGTTCCGTTGAAGCACGTGGACTGGAGCCGGGCCAACGCCGACTGGGAGGGGCGTGCCATTGTCGGAGGCCGCGTCTCCAAAAGCCATCAAAACATGACACTTACTGTTAATTACCTGCGTAAGCATCTGGGCCTGGAGCTGAGCCCGGAAGAACAACGCGTGGAAGATGCATACCTGCGAGGCGAGGCATGACCACCATCCCCCTCAACCTCGGGCTCACCCCCGTACGCCGCAAGCCCTTCGACGGGCGTTCGCTGGACGAGGTCGTCACCGAGCTCACCGAGGAGATCCGCGAGCTCTACACCGCCGACCAAGTGCCCTGGGTCATCGGCTACAGCGGCGGCAAGGACTCCACCGCCGTCCTGCAACTGGTGTGGATGGCCCTCGCAGACCTGCCCGCCGAGCAACGCACCAAGACCGTGCACGTCATCTCCACCGACACCCTCGTGGAGAACCCTGTCGTCGCCGCTTGGGTCTCCGCCTCCCTGGGCACCATGCAGGAGGCGGCAAAGGCACAGAGCCTGCCGATCGAACCACACCGCCTCACGCCGGAGATAAAGGACACCTTCTGGGTGAACCTGATCGGCCGCGGCTATCCGGCCCCGCGCCCGAAGTTCCGCTGGTGCACCGAACGACTGAAGATCAAGCCGTCGAACAGCTTCATCCGCAGCGTGGTCGCTGCCCACGGTGAAGCGATCATGGTGCTGGGCATTCGCAAGGCAGAAAGCCAAGCCCGCGCCCGCGCCATGGAAAAGCACGAGAAGCGACGCGTGCGCGACCGCCTCTCACCCAACGCCAACCTGCCCAACTCCCTCGTCTACAGCCCCGTTGAGGACTGGACCAACGACGATGTGTGGGAGTTCCTGATGCAGAAGCCCAACCCCTGGGGCTACAACAATCAGGACCTGCTCACCATGTACCAGGGCGCCTCCGGGGACGGCGAATGCCCCCTCGTGGTCGACTCCACCACCCCCTCCTGCGGCTCCAGCCGCTTCGGCTGCTGGACCTGCACCCTCGTCGAGCAGGACAAGTCCATGTCCGCCATGATCCAGAACGACGAGGAAAAGGAGTGGATGCTCCCCCTGCTGGATCTGCGTAACAAGCTCGATGCCCCCTTTGGCCACTACCAGGAGGGCGACCCCGACCTCCCGCCCGGCCGCAAGGCACCCTTCCCGCGCCCCGACAAGCCGGCCCGTGACTTCCGCCGGATGAACGGCAAGGTGATGCTGTTCAACGACGGTGCCATCCACGGCCCCTACCTGCAGTCCTACCGCGAAGAGTGGCTCAAGGAGCTGCTCCAGGCGCAAACATGGATCCGTGCCCACGCCCCCGAGCACGTGCAGAACATCGAACTCATCACGCTCGACGAACTCCATGAGATCCGCCGGATCTGGGTGTTCGACAAGCATGAGGTCGAGGACAGCCTGCCGCAGATCTACCAGGACGCCACCGGCGAACCGTTCCCGGGCGGCCCGCTGGATGAGCAGCTTGTCATGGGCTCCGACGAGATGGACGTCCTCAAGCAGGTCTGCGACGGCGACGACCTGCACTACAACATGGTCCGCGAACTTCTCGCCGTCGAGCGAAAGTACCGCACCATGGCTCGCCGGTCCGGCCTTTTCCAGGCCCTTGAGCAAGCCGTGCAAAAGGGCTACTACGACAACCACGAAGACGCCGTGGAATTCGCTACGCGCAAGAAAAAGTGGCGTGACGACATCGCCGAGAACCTGACCTTCGACGACGAAAACGAACTCGATGCTCCTGCGTAAGATCACCCTCGAAGAGTTCGGGGCCTACCGCGGCAAGCAGTCTCTTGATCTCACCCCCGAGAAGAACAAACCGATCATCCTGATCGGCGGGTTGAACGGGTGCGGTAAGACGACCCTGCTCGATGCCATCCAGCTGGCGCTTTACGGCAACCGCGCCCGCTGTAGCGGCCGCGGAACCAAGGCTTACGACGCCTACCTGCGCGAAAGCATCAACCGCAAGGCAGACCCCACCCGTGGCTCTGCTATCACTCTCGAGTTCACCGTGATGACCGGCGGGCACGAGCACTACTACCGCGTCGTCCGCAGCTGGCACATCAGCGGCAAAACCCTCAAGGAATTCCTCAACGTCTACGTCGACGACACCTACGGCGCACGCTCAAAGACGCAACGCAACGTCACGCCCGAGGGCAAGTTCAATCGGCTGTTGAGCGAGGGCTGGGCTGACCACGTCGAATCTCTCCTCCCTTTGGAGATCGCCTCCCTGGCCTTCTTCGACGGTGAGAAGATCGAATCACTGGCCGACCCCGAACGGGCCGCCTCTGTCATCGAATCCGCCGTCCACTCCCTCCTGGGCGTGAGCACTGTCCAGCAGTTGCGCAACGACCTGCTGGCCCTGCAGCGTCGTCAGAAGCTGTCCGACGAAGAACAGCACCTGCTGGACAACATCCGCGCCCAGGAAGCCGAACGCGAAGCGGTGCTCTCCCAGTACGACATCGCCCATCAGGAACTCGCCCACTCCCGCACCGAGCTCGGTAAGGCGCAGCGCAAGCTGGACAGCCTGGAGAAGGCGTTCGCCGACGAGGGCGGCGATCTGTTCACTAGGCGCATCGAGCTGGAGAACGACAAAAAGCAGACCGCCGCCCGCCTGGCCCAGGTGCGCGGCGAGCTGATCCAGCTTGCCGCGGGACCTCTGCCCCTGCTGATGGCCCAACCGCTCCTGCAGGACGTGCGTCGGCAGGCCGAAAGGGAGCAGGAAGCTCAGCAATCGGCACAGGTTCTGGAGGTACTCGAAGCGCGTGACCAGTGGTTGCTGGATCTGGTGCCCGACACCGTCCGCGCCGATGTGCTCAAGCAACTGGACGCTGACCGCGCCGAGCGCGCCGACAAGACCCAGCTGCCGGTGGACCTACACCTGCCGCACGACGCTCTGGCCCAGCTCACCGTCCTGGATGGACTCCTGCAGCGGGACCATGAGCGCTCACAGCAACTACTGCACAGCGCCGCGGAACTGACAGAACAACTCGACCAGCTGGACCGGCAGCTCGCCGGCGTCCCCGCCCAGGACAAAGTCGAAGCCCTACAGGTGGCCCGGGACGAGCAGATCGTGGAAGTGGCCCGCAGCCAAGCCGCCTGCGACCGCGCCATGGCCAAGCTGGAGGACCTCAAGCGGCGCCGCGAGCACGTCACCGCCCTGCTCGAACGGGCCCACAAGGAGTTCGTCCGCACCAAGGTAAAGGCGGAAGAAGTCGAGCGGATCATCAAGTATTCCGAAAGGGCCCGCGACACTCTCGAACGCTTCGGCTCCGCCCTCCTCAAGCGGCACATCAGCCGACTCGAAGTGGCCGTCCTTCAAAGCTTCAAGGTCCTGATGCGCAAGCAAGGACTCGTGCACGACCTGCGCATCGACACCGACAAGTTCACCCTTACCCTCGCCGACGCCGACGGCGAGCCCCTCGACCCGGCGCGCCTGAGCGCCGGCGAGCGCCAGCTCCTGGCCGTCTCCCTGCTGTGGGGCCTGATGCGAGTCGCCGGCAACCGCCTGCCCAGCGTTATCGACACCCCCCTTGGCCGCCTCGACAGTCGTCATCGCGAGCACCTCGTCGACCGCTACTTCCCCAACGCCAGCGACCAGGTCCTTCTGCTGTCCACTGACGAGGAGATCGACGAGTACCTGCTGGGCCGCTTGAAGAAGTCCGTCGCCCAGACCTACACCCTCGTCCACGACGACACCGAGTTCACCACCGCTGTGGTCGAAGGCTACTGGTGGAACGCAGGAGCACAGCATGCCGGTTGACAACGTCCGCCTGTCCCAGCCAGCCAAGGACCGGCTGATCTACCTCAAGCGCACCACCGGCATCACCCAGTGGAACGTGCTGTGCCGCTGGGCGTTGCTGCTGTCCCTCAAAGACCCCTCGACTCCGCTGGTCAAGGACATCGTCACCGACTCCAACGTGGAGATGACCTGGAAGACCTTCGCCGGCCAGCACGGTGACGTCTATCTGGCCCTGCTCAAGCAGCGCTGCGCGGCGGGTGGGCAGGAAGTCTCCGATGAGAACGTCGCTCGCATGCTGACCGTGCACCTGCACCGCGGCATCGGATATCTGGGCGCGGACAAGGCGATGGCCACCATCGAAGGAATGATCGGCGCCGTCGTCCCCTCTTGACGCTCCTACACCCCCCGAGGGCACACATTCGCCCCGCCCTGGCACGCGCCAAAACCTGTCCGCAAAGAGAAGACAAACTCTTCACCCCCTCTGTCGGGCATGCGAACCTTCGTATGCCCGACAGCTTCATGTCCGAAGCACCGCACCTTCCCTGCAGCCTCTGCACTATCCCTCGCCCGGCGCAGCCACCATGGGGAGACGTTGCACGAGCCATGGACACGGCTGCGACGCCACCGAGACCGCTCTGCTTCGCCGCTTGCTCCAGCAGGCAGCTCACGCAGGCGGCCAAGTCCATGTCAATACCGGGCGCTTAGCTCCTTTCCGGCCCCCGGGCGCGACATCGGCTGCGTGCAGGCAGCGAGGGGGTGTGCGCACATGGCGCTCCGTTCCGTGCCACGAATTGGCCTGCGGGAGCGATCCAGGCGACGGGACGGCGGCAGCCCTTCAAAGAAGACATGATGGTAGGCCGTGTTCTAGACGGGTATGTCACTGAGGGCAACCCCGCAGCGGCGCTGTTCACATGACCAAGCGTCCGGTGCGCAGCAGGTCCCGGTCAGCCTCTGAGGGGGGTAGTGGTTGAATCGTGATACATCGAAGAGAAGACGCCTACCTGGACGTTCCGCTACGATGCCGGGCGGAAAGTGGACGCCCCCACCGCCACGTTCCGCTTGCCGAGACGCAAAGTACGAGGCTGAGCGTGGCGTTACCCGCACTGACTCGTCGCACCGCGACGGTGCGTCGCCTTCGGTGATTGGCACGCGCGAAAGGGTAGGGCTCAACTCTCCATGTTGCAGAGCTTTCTGTATCGCACACGAGCGGATCAAGCCGCCGAGGGAACGTGTGCGCCGGCTACCGCACACTCTGTACCCGGTGATGACGGCAGCCTCGTAGGAGCGGCACTAGCCCCCTGCAGGGCGGCCTCAGATTGTGCGCTGCCTCTCGGGTGCGGTCTGGCCTCTGCCTGTGCTCCAGCAGCCCCGCTGCCCATCCCCAGCCTCGAACGCGGCTGGCCACATGCCGGCGCGGTGCGGCAAGTACGGTCGACCTCCATCGCACCGTTGCCCCAAAGCAGGCGACAACCTACTCGGGCCGACAGGAGCTGGCTCTTGTCCCGTTGAAGGGCTCGGCGATGTAACGGACTACCGGGGGGAGTGGGAGTTACCGCATGCGAAGGTGCGAGAAGTACCGCGGGGTCATCAATGAAGGCCGGCTTCTCGGGCCGCTGACCTTCCGTGCGGGTGAATCGCACATCCGATATGGCAGTGAAGTAACCATGGTGGGGGCGTAAGTGTCAGCATTTTCGGCGGAGTCGTCGCAGCGTGTTGACACGTGGATTGATGTTTTCCCGTGGGTCGAATATCTCGGCGCGCCAGACCTTATCGACCTCCAACGACTCGGGGGACCCGCTCAGTGGTGGGGTAAGGAAAGCCCGGCGCAGACGGCGATGAGACGGGCTTCCATGGAAGAAGTCTTTGACCTGCTAAGCGGCATTGTGTTGTCTAGCGGGACCCTCGTGGATGAAGACTGCAGCAAACTCTTTCCGGCTTTGCGTGCCACCACTGTCATTGAAGACCTCGATATGGAAAACGGCGGCACTACTGCAGCATTGGCAGAGTTCGGAATTCTCACGCTGGATGATTTGCGGGGCATGACACCGCATCATCTCAGCTTGCACCTTCCCCTGCTGCAGAATGAGGTAGCTACCTTCCTGAGTGCTGTGATGCGCGCGGTCGCCCTGCCAGACGAGACCTCGCACGCTGTAGCGGTAGCACAGTGGTTCAGTGAGCTGGACAGCGAAGAGCAAAGCATCCTGCTCTTGCATGGTTGTGCCCTAAAGCACCAGGAATTGTCCACACTAGCTATGCAGCACCGTATGCCTTTGGAACGTTTGCAGGTACTCTGGGACGAGCTACCCCATCGCCTCGACGCTGCCATGGCCACATCTTCTGCTTTGCGGGCGGCTGTGGCAGATTTCGACCATGTCACCCATGCGCCGACACCTATGGCGCAGCTCCCGCACCGTCGCCCGTGGCTAGGTGAAGTTCTGCCGAATAGTGATGTGAGTTTCGTATCACTGCTGTCCTCCCTGCGTCACGCTGAAGTGCAGGAACAATGGCTATGCCGCCCCTCTGTGCGCGAGCAAGTGCAAAAGACGCTGAGCATCCTTAGTTCTGAAAAGAATGAGGTGATGGCCCTTCCCGTTGCCCGGAGGATATTCAGCCAACGGGGATGGGTTGCAGCATACATTGATGCCTGGTTCGATTTTTGTGGGATTCCTGCCCGATCGGGTCAGCTGCACTTCAGTGGTATGTCTATCACCCCCGAATTCGGTGATCTTTCGCGACGAGATACCCAGCCGGCGCCGAGCAATCGCCCGCCTGCGGAGAATCTCGACGGTGCATCACAGCCGAGCATGCACGATCACGACGGGGATTCGGAGCCCCCTTCTTCGGCTGGCGGCGCACCAGCGCAGGCAGATGCGGTCGCAATTCGAGCATGGGCGCGCAGCAACGGATTTTCCATAGGAGAGCGCGGACGTATTTCGCGAGTTATACAGGAAGCCTATGCCGCGGCACTCGGCGACACGTCGCACGCCGCCTCGCCGCGAGAGGCGCCACCACTCTCTCTCACTCGTGATGATCCCTCGCGCTCGCCGGAGAGCGCGCTTGCCGAGGAGTTCGCGACGCTCGCTGCTCTGATGAATCCCGATGAGCAGGGCATAACATTCGGTTCTCTCTTGCGACTCTGGGAAGAACTACCGCCGCAGGCACAGAATATTGTCCACCGCATTCTGAACGCCACCCTGGGGAAAAACGGCTGGGTTTTGGACATAGAGGAAGTCGTACCGGCTAGCGGGAGTTCCCCTGTCCGGAAAACGCTTAAGCAGCGCGCTCGGGAGGTACTCCTGGAAGCGGATCATCCGCTTTCGGCCGGCGAACTCGCCTCACGCATGGGCGATACCGTAAATGAGCGGTCCCTGAAGGTGCAACTTGCCGCTGACCTGCGTTTCACGCGCAGCGATATCGATTCTTGGGCGCTTGCAGAATGGCAATTGCGTCCTTACAGCAGCGTGCGTGAATTGGTGGAAGAAGAAGTCGATAAGGCGGGCGGCAGTATAGAAAGCGACGAGCTCGTAAAGGTGTTGACGCAAGCTTTCACAATCAAAGAATCCACCCTGCGGCAGGTGGTCTCCTCTGCACCCTTCACTGCTCGCGGGGGACGAGTGCAACGCCTCACCGACCTTGAGAGCGGGAGGGAACAAGGCGACACGCATCGGGCCGACGAGCCCACCGATAACACTGCGGGTGTTCAGCTCGCCCGGGATCTCGGATTGGACTTCTAGTGCACGCTCTTGAAGCTCTCCGGGGCGCCGGTCTTGGGGGCGAGTACCGTAGCGACCGCGGTAACGTTGTCGATGAGTTCTACGTACCGGCTTTGCGGGCATCGACTGCGTACGACCGTGCTGTCGGGTACTTCACGGCCTCTGTACTGGCTGTCATCGGTGAGGGCATAGAAGAATTCACCCGGCGCGGTGGGAAGATGCGCATCGTGGCCTCGCCCTATCTGCTCGCCGAAGACATCGCCGAGATCGAAGCGGGCTACGAGCTCCGCGCCGTTATGGAGAAGGCTGCCCTACGCGACCTGGAGCGTGCGACGGAAGACCTCAGGGCGGTGCGCGGACTGGGCAAGCTCGGCGCGCTCATCGCCGAGGGGCGACTGGATTTGAAACTCGCCTACGTCACGGCCGGCAGCCGGGTCGGCATGTATCACGAGAAGATCGGCGTGTTCCGCGATGAGCGCGACCTCGTTGCGTTCAAGGGCAGCGCGAATGAGACGCTGTCGGGCCTGGTGGGCAACTTTGAATCCATCGAGGTCTTCCGTAGCTGGGACGAGCGAGACCGCGAACGGGCTTCGCGTATCAGCAAGGACTTCGACGACCTGTGGCATGACAAGACCCCCCTGCTTCGTGTGATGCCCTTCACCGATGCCGCCAAGCAGATCATCGAGCGCAGCAGCTGCGCTGCAGCTGACCCCAACGACGACACAGTGATCCCCCCGTCCGGCGCACCGATCACTGTCATCCGCGAAGACCGGACCGGAATGCTGACCATCCCTCCGCAGCTACAAGTGCGCGACTACCAGAAGAGGGCCGTCACCCAGTGGTTCGCTCACCAGGGCCGCGGCATCATGCGCATGGCAACCGGCACCGGCAAGACCCTCACCGCCCTGTCCGCCGCCGCCCAAGTGACCAAGATGCTCCACAAGGCTGGCGAACCACTACTCACGGTCGTGATTGCCCCCTACCAGCACCTGGTCGACCAGTGGGCGAAAGACATCGAGTGGTTCGGCGTGTACCCCCTACGCGCCTACGAGTCGACCGCCTCATGGTTCCCCCACGCCTCCCAAATGTTGGATGCGCTGGCACTGCACACCACCCGTGGTGGCGTCATCATCACTACGAACAAGACTTTCGGCGAGATCGCCTTCCAAAGCATCCTCCAGCGGTACCGCGGCCAGCTCCTCCTCATCGCCGACGAGGCACACAACCTCGGCGCCCGGCACATCCGCTCCAAGCTGCCCGACAGCGCGCAGTTTCGCCTCGGACTGTCGGCCACCCCGGAACGCTGGTTCGACGACGAAGGCACCACCGCGCTCACTGACTACTTCGGGCCGGTGGTCTTCGACCTGGGACTCGGTGACGCCATCAAAGCAGGAGCACTGTGTCGCTACACCTATAAGCCCGTGATCGTGGAACTGGATGCCAATGAGACCGACCTCTATATAGAGGTCACGGAAAAGATCGGCAGGCTGTTCGCGATGCAACAGTTCTCCGAACAAGCCGACGACAATAGCCCCCTGGGCCACCTGCTGCGTAAACGAGCCAACCTCCTCGGCCACGCCCGCGCGAAACTCCCAGCGCTGCGAGGGGAGATCAGCCAACGCAGCGAGGAGTGGTATCAGCTGCTGTACTGCGCAGAGGGACAGCACCCCCTGTCCTACGAAGACGGCGCCGCGCCGGAACCAGCGCAGATCGATCAAGTACTCGACCTCGTCGGCAACCAGCTACAGATGCCCGCCGCTCGCTACACCGCCGAGACCAAGCGACCCGAACGTCGGCAAGTCCTGCAGCAGTTCGCCGACCGCAAGCTGCAAGTGATCGCCTCCATGCGCTGCCTGGACGAAGGCGTCGATGTGCCCGCCGCCCGCACCGCATACCTGCTGGCCAGCTCCTCCAACCCCCGGCAGTTCATTCAACGCCGCGGCCGAGTGCTGCGACAGGCACCCGGCAAGACCATGGCCGACATCGTCGACTTCATCGTGGTCCCCCCGTCCAATATGCCGGATCTGCAGGACCGCACCGAACGCAGCATGGTGGCCCGCGAGCTGGCCCGCGTGACGGAGTTCGCACAACTGGCGGACAACGAAGCCGAGACCCTCGACCTCCTTCGTCCACTACGCCTGCGATATGGCCTGCTCGACACCTGATCCACTGCATCACCAAACGGAGTAGACGTGAGCGAGAAGAAAACTGCGCAGGACGTGCTGAGTCAGCTGTCGCCCGAGGGCGTCAAACTCGCCAGGCGTGTCATCGAGTTGGAGCGCGAGAACTTGCACATCAGAAGCTCAACCACCGTGGTCAATGAGATCGTGGCGGCCGTGAAGGGACTGATCAAGTGAAACTCCTGAGACTGAGCCTGGACAACTTTCGCGCGTTCTACGGCCGTCAGACGCTGGACCTCGCCGTCGACGACTCCAAGCCGGCGGTGCTGATCTTTGGCAACAACGGTGCAGGCAAGACCACCCTCCTCAACGCCTTCGCCTGGGCGTTGTACGGCAAGTTCTCCGCCGACGTCGAGCAGCAGCACCGTGTCATCCATGACCACAAATGGGCGGAGACCCCGCACGGCATGCCCATCAGCGCGTCGGTGGAGCTGAAATTCGAACACGCAGGGGCAATCTTCACCGCGCTGCGTGAGGTGGCCACCGTTAAGAACACTGAGGAGCAGGTAGCCGTTGGAGCCAAGCTCACCCTCAACGAGATTAGGAACGGGGAGAGTAAGCCCGTAGCCAACGGCCAGGACCGCATCGAGAAGATCCTTCCCGAAGGCCTACGTCGCTTCTTCTTCTTCAACGGTGAGCGCATGGAAAAGATGTTCACCGGCGAGGAGAACAACGACGAGGTCAAACGCGCCATCAAGACCCTGATGGATCTTGAACCGATGGAGCGGGCGATCACCGAGCACCTTCCCGCAGCCGCACGACGCCTAGCGAAGGAGATCGACAAGGGTGGGGACAGCCGCCTCCAGCAGCTGCGCGATCAACAGGAAAGCCTCGAACAGCAGCGTGATGACGCCGCCCGGCGTGCGCAGAAGGTCTCCCGCGACATCAGCAGTTACGAGCGCGAAGTCCGGGAGATGGAACGAGCGCTGCGCAGCCACTCGGAATCCAAGCCTCTGCAAAATGCTCGTAAGAAGCTCGAATGGAAAATCAACGAGATGGGCGGGCAACTGCAGGACCGGTACGCACGCAAGCGTGAGATCCTGTCCAAGGGAGGATTTCTTGCCTTCACGTCGCACATCGACGACACTGTGATCGGGCTGGCAGAAGCTATGCGCGAGCGCCGCCAACTGCCCGCCGGCATCCAACGCGACTTCATCGAGGGCCTCCTCGAAGAAGGAATATGCATGTGCGGCACCCCCGTTCCCGAGGGGAGCGCGGCATATCACGAGCTGGACAAGCGCCGCTATAACGCTGGTCTTGCCGATGTGGAAGCCCGATGGATGTATGTCAGTGGACAGATGAAGCACCTCAGCGAGGCACGTCAAAAGCTGCTCGACGACCTGCGGCAGGCCACATTCGAAATCCAAAACTGCCAGGACGAGATCAAGAGCCTGGAGGAAGAAAAGAGCGAAATCGACCGCCAACTGCAGGGCGTCAACATCGAAGACGTACAGCGCCTCGAGCAGCGGCGCAAGGAGTACGACGAAAAACGCATTGACGGACTCGCGGAACACCGCCGTCTGGAAGAGCGCCGGATCGAGTTCGAAGCCGAGATCGACAAGATGAAGAGACTCTTCAGATCCGCGCAGGCAGCGGACGAAGCATCCCGCAAGGTCCAGCGGCAGGTCAATCTCGTCAACGAGGTGCTGGACACCTTCCGCGAAGCACTGGAACTGAAGACCGAAGAGGTCCGCGAACAGCTCGATGCGAAGCTCAAGGAGGTCTTCTCGAGGATCTTCA
Source organism: Streptomyces sp. NPDC086080 (assembly GCF_044540255.1). Lineage (NCBI taxonomy): Bacteria > Bacillati > Actinomycetota > Actinomycetes > Kitasatosporales > Streptomycetaceae > Streptomyces > Streptomyces sp. NPDC086080. The sequence continues at coordinate 126,632 of NZ_JBITRU010000022.1, read as the reverse complement.
TCAAGTCCTACGAGCCCGAACTAACCGACTCCTTTGAGCTGTTGCTGAAGTCCCCCGCCGGCATCGCCATCCGCAGCACAGGCGAAAACCAGGTCCTGGGCCTGTCCTTCGTCGGCGCAGTCTCGGAGATCGCCAAGCAGATTCACCAGCGCAAGGCCAAAGACAGCGACGACATCATTGGCGAGGGGGGAATTTACCCGGTCGTCATGGACGCTCCCTTCGGCAGCCTGGACTTCACCTACCAAGAAGAAATTTCCCAAGCACTGCCAAAGCTCACCTCACAGATCGTCACCCTGCTGTCCAACTCCCAGGCGAGTGGCAACGTGATGGACAACCTCCAAGGAGCGGCGACTCGCATGTACGTGCTGCGCACGGTCACCCCTAACACCGGCGCCGCGCAAGAGACGATCGAGATCAACAATCGGGCCGTCGCATACGTCATGCACGGTGATTTCGAGCACACCATTCTGGAAGAGGTGGCACTCTGATGGCATACGAAGACCGTTTCCGCAGGCCAGCCGCCCACGAGGACCTCATCGCGGCCCTGGCCGGCAAAGAGGGCCCGTTCAATGCCATGGTGGACGTACTCATGTTCGCCGCGGTGCTGGGCCGCGACAAGGGAAAGCGCGAGCCCTTCGACAAAGCCGGCGAGCCCATCCGCTTGGCGCTGGTCGAAGGCCGTCAATACGGCGATGTACTCATCGACATGATCGCAGTGGCGGAGGAGCCCAATGATCCGAAGATCCTCGCCGACGAGCGCCAGCCCGATCGGGTTGAGATCTTCGAGGAGTATGCCAACGGAGGACTGAACTATATTCAAGGCGAGATCAACGCCAGCGGAGGGCACGACTACGTCTCCATCATCAGCACCCTAGTCATGGACGCTCTCACCGCGCCCGACGAACGGCAGAACGATGTCTCTGCATTGATGCAAGCCGCAGACCTGGATTGGTAGCAGCAACATCGACTCCCGGCACGACGCTGCCGCTACTATGCCGGGCATCTTCTCCTATCCGGCCTCCGCCGGGCAGGTCCACAGACTGCCCGACGCGCCGGAAGCTTAGGGGCCATGATCACTCGCGCCAAATCAGCGCCAACGGCGGATACACCGGCCACCTCACGGACTGGGCCACCCAGCACCTCGGACTCGTCTTCGACATCGTCCGCCGCAGCGACGACATCCAGGGTTTCCAGGTCCTGCCCCGTCGCTGTGTCGTCGAAAGGTCCTTCGCCTGGCTCCTGCGCAGCCGACGCCTGGTCCGTGACTACGAGCGACGCACCGACACCAGCGAGGCCGTCGTCCTGTGGTCGATGAGCATGGTCATGAGCCGCCGCCTGGCCACCCGGCACCAGCCTGGTCCGGTGCGGGCAGCGTGAAGCGACCGGGCTTGTCCTCCACCAGCCAGCCCCGCTCCACCAGCCGTTTTGGCCGCGCCCGCGCTCCCTCGACGCGCGAGGCCAACCCGCTGTCCCAGCCCAGCACCACCGCCGCTCGCCGGGCACCGAGGCCACCGATCCCCGCCTCCCCGGCGGCAGCCATCAACGCCTTGTAGTCCACCGACAACACCTCGACTCCAGCGGAGTCCTGGCGGTGAGGCACCGCCCGGCGCGGCCCCACCGGCTTCCTCTGCGCCACTCCGTCGGCCACCACGGCGGGTGCATCTGCCTCGGCCAGCGCCTCCAGATACTGCTCCAGACCGATCACCCGGCACCGGAGCACATCTTCCGCCTCCGCCAGAGCCGTCCGCGCTCGATCCAACTCGGCTGCGAGCTCCTCCACCCGCACCGCCGCGGTCTTCCGCCTGGTCTCCAGAACAGCCCGCATCGACGGCATCCGCCACCCCCAAGACATCTCGGCCCACAACGGACCGAGACTCCCGCAACAACCCGGATCTCATGCCTGACCATCAGAAATACACGTGAGGTTCGGAAAGAGAACGACTTCAAGCTTGACTCTGTCGGGGATCTTGGAGTTTCGCGGTGCGGGTGCATGGTCAACGGGCATGCTCGAGTAGTTCTGCCGACCGGCGCAGCTGTCGAGGTGCCCGTTGTCCCTTCGCCCCCGTTCCGGTGAGCAAGTCCTTTCTCTGACCGCGCAGATCGCGCGGGCGAGCAACCCGGGCGGTACGACGGCGATATGGGTGCGTGACCGGCTGGATGGGCTGTGGTGCGACAGGGACTTCGCCGACTGGTACCCGCGGGATGGGCGCCCGGGTCTCTCGCCTGCTCAACTGGCCACCGTCTGTGTGCTGCAGTTTCTGCTCGGCCTGTCGGACCGGCAGACCGCCGAGGCGGTCCGCTGTCGCATCGACTTCAAGTACGCCATGGCGATGGAACTGGACGATCCCGGTTTCCACCACAGCGTGCTGGCCGACTTCCGCGACCGTCTCGCCGAAGGCGACCGCGCTGACCGCCTCCTCGACCCTGCGCTGGCCCGCCTCACGGAGGCCGGACTGGTGCGCGAGCGCACCACGCAGCGCACCGACTCCACCCACGCTGCGCCACGAGGCGCTCTGTCATATCCCCGGCTCAGCCGGGAGAAACTCGGAGGAATGTTTCTGGGTCCAATGACTTACCTGGATCTGAAAAGTGAAGGGAACCATAGCATGTCAGGAAAGTATCGCTTGTGTTCAGGCGTATGAAGCAAGGCGATACGGGACCCGCGCGACATGGTTAAAGCTGGACTGCCTGTACCCTAATCTCCAGAAGGTGCAAAGGAGTCTCCCACCGGAAAGACGTCTGAAACCGGTGCCATGCCCTGCGCCGATATAACGTGAGGGTCGGCGCAACCTCCGGGGTGTGGATCGACTCCCAGTGAGGGAGTTCAAGGGGATGAGTGGGGAACCTAAATCGCGCTATGACGTATGACAGAGACGAACGTGGGATCACCTAAGGGGCGCGAGTCCTATGGTGACAGAGGCCCCGTAGTAGTCGTCGGATTAACGCCCGACCAGGGAGGACGGGAAGGCCGTCCGCAGGGCGAAGGGGGCTAGGTGACCGGACACTCAAAATCCGCGAGGTATGCGTAATGCAAAGTGCCGAAACGGTGTTGAAGGTCCTCCGTGAACGCGGGAGGCGTGGCCTGCCGTGCAACGAACTGTATCGACAACTGTTCAACCCGGACTTGTATCTTGTGGCCTACGGGCGCATCTACTCCAACGATGGGGCGATGACGCCCGGGGCCTGCGGGGAAACCGCGGATGGCATGTCTATGGCCAAGATCGGACGCATCATCGACGCGATGCGCCACGAGCGCCACCGATTCCAACCTGTGAGGCGCGTCTACATTCCGAAAAAGAACGGAACACTAAGACCCCTCGGCCTGCCGTCCTGGGTGGACAAACTTGTCGGTGAAGTAGTCCGGCTCCTGCTGGAGGCGTACTACGAGCCACAGTTCTCCCGTCGATCGCACGGTTTCCGTCCCCACCGTGGCTGCCACAGCGCCTTGAGCGAAATTGAGGAGACGTGGGGCGGGACAACCTGGTTCATCGAAGCGGACATCTCTGACTGTTTCGGAAGCCTTGACCATGAGGTCATGCTCTCGATCCTCTCAGAGAAAATCCACGACAACCGGTTCCTTCGGCTCATCAAACAGATGCTGCAAGCCGGATACCTGGAGGACTGGGAATGGAACGCCACACTCAGCGGAGCTCCGCAAGGTGGCGTGGCATCCCCAATCCTTTCCAACATCTACTTGGACCGGTTGGACACTTTTGTCGAGACAGTTCTCATCCCAGAATATACCCGAGGAAAACGCAGGGCACCCAACCCCGCGTACACCAGGAAAACCGACGCGATCCACCGCGCCCGTAAGCGCGGAGACCGAGTCGCAGTCCGGCAATTGCGCGCAGCACGACGTGGTCTTCCCCACGGGAACCCAAACGATCCCCAATACCGGAGATTACGGTACTGCCGCTACGCCGACGATCACCTTCTCGGGTTCACCGGACCCAAGGCCGAAGCCGAACAGATCAAGCAACGCCTGGCCCTCTTCCTGCGTGAGGACCTCAACCTGGAGTTGAGCCAGGACAAGACACTGGTCACCCATGCCCGTGCCAGTGCCGCGAGATTCCTCGGCTACGAGATCACCGTCCAGCACAGCCGGTGCCGGCCGAAGGTAAACGGCCACATCCGGCTACGCGTACCGCGAACGGTGATCAAGGCCAAGGCCGCCCCGTACCTCAAACACGGCAAACCCGAACGCCGCACAGAACTGATGACCCGTGACGACCCTGTGATCATCAGTACCTACGGCGCCGAGTTCCGGGGACTGGTGCAGTACTACCTGCTCGCCAGCGACGTCGGGAGACTGGACTACCTGCACTGGGTGGCCCTGACCTCGATGCTCAAGACGCTGGCCGCCAAGCACCGCTCGACGGTGTCGAAGATGGCCCGCAAGTACAAGGCCAAGGTCGACAGCCCGTACGGGCCATACACGTGCTTCGAGGCCAGCGTGTCACGGCCGGGCAGGAGACCACTGACCGCCAGGTTCGGTGGCATTCCTCTACGACGGCAGAAGAAAGCGGTCATCGTCGACCGTCAGCCAGCCCCGGTCACCGTCCGCCGCACAGAGCTGGTCACCCGGCTCACGGCGCGGCGGTGCGAGTGGTGCCAGCGCCGCGCTCCGGTGGAAACCCACCAGGTCCGCAAGCTTGCCGACCTCGACCAACCGGGGCGACCACAGCCCGCGTGAGCGCAACTGATGGCCAAACGGCGCCGCAAGACCCTCGTGGTCTGCGCGGACTGCCACCAGGCCATCCACGCCGGGCAACCGACCGCGACACCCACGGGATAGTCACTTGAGAGCTACGTGCATCGAAAGGTGCCCGCGTGGTTCGGACCGGAGGCCGTTGGAAAAGGCGCCGCACGCAGCGGAAACCTCGCCAACGGCCTACCGGTGTTCCTGGCCGCGGTGCGCGACCTGACCCGCCTGGAGCTGATCACCGAAGCGGTCCGCGCCGCACTCGAAGAAGTCGCCGGCACATCCCCGCACCTGCTGGACGAGCTGGTCGATAGGGAGTGGGGCCGCCGCCACGGCTGGCCGGTCCGCCTGGGCAAGAACCCCACCAAGCCCACGACCAGGATCCTCGCCACCGGGAACGATGCCGTCCGGCTCCTGGAACACCTCTACCGGCACGGAGCAGGCCGCACGTCCGGCCCTCGCGTCCAGGCCCTGCGCCAGATCATGGTGCAGAACTACCACCGTGACCAGGCAGGCCGGCTGCGCTGGCGCACCGCCGAGAAGGAAGGCGGACCCGGGCTGCCGCCCTCGTCCCGGGCAGTCGTCTCGCCCTACGACACCTCGGCCCGCTATGCACGGCACGGGCACATCATCAGCTGGAAGGGGTTCGCCGCTCATCTGACGGAGACCTGTGCTGCCGACGGCCCCAACGTGATCACGGACGTGGCCACCACCGCGGCCACCACCCACGACAGTCAGGTCCTGCCCGGCATCCACACCCGTCTGGCGCGGCGCGGGCTGCTGCCCGCCGAGCACCTGGTCGACGCCGGCTACACGTCCCTGCCCCACCTGGAACAAGCCGCCCGTGAACACCAGGTCACCGTCTCCGGGCCGCTGAAAAGCAACCCCACCCGCCAACACCGGCAGAACGAGGGCTTCGCCCGGGACGACTTTCACATCGACTACGACCGTCAGCAGGTCACGTGCCCTCAGGGGCAGGTCAGTGTGGGCTGGCACGGCCCTTACCCGACCTCGTCACCCACCGCGGCCCCGCTGATCGTGGCCAGGTTCACCAAGAGTCAGTGCCGTCCCTGCCCGGCCCGCACCCAGTGCACCTCCACCGCCGACAGTGCCCGAACCGTGGGCTTTCCCCCGCGAGAACTCCGTGACCTGCAACTTTGCGTCCGCGCGGAGCAACAGACGCCCGAGTGGAAGACCCGCTATGCGGTCCGCTCGGGAGTGGAGGGCACGGTCAACGAGTTCGCCCACGGACACGGCATGCGGCGCTGCCGCTACCGAGGACACGGAAAGGCCCACATCCAGCACGTTCTGACGGCCATTGCCGTCAACATCGAGCGCCTCAGCGGACTGCCACCGGCCGAAGAAGCAGCCACGTCCCGCCGACCGACTGCCTTCCAGCGCGACCTCGACCAGCGCGAGATACCCCGGCTGAAGTCATGGCGAACCCTGGGAACCTGACCGGCATCTCCAAGATCCCCGACAGGATCAAGCTAAGGTGGCCAACCAGGTGGACTCGCGCGTCGTCGCCAACCCGGAGCAGGCCCGCAACCTCCTGGCTGCCGTCTCCTATGTGGGCGGATACCGGTGTGCCCGCGGCCGTCGTCTCGTGGGTCTGTTCGCCGCCATGTACTTCGGTGGTCTCCGGCCGGCGGAAGCGGTCGGCCTTGTCGAGACGGACTTGATCCTTCCCGAACGGGGTTGGGGCTCGGCCCTGTTCCACCGGACCCGCCCGCCGGTCGGCAAGCAGTGGACCGACTCAGGGGAGACCCATGACGACCGTGGGTTGAAGAACTGACCGACCGAGGACGTGAGGCGGGTGCCGATCCCGCCTCACCTCGTCGCTGTGCTCCGCGAGCATCTGGCCACCTTCGGTACGGCGGATGACAGACGGCCCTTCTTCAGCGAGAAAGGCTCGGTCGTTCCGTCCTCGACTTACTACCGCGTGTGGCAAGAGGCCCGGCTCCTCGCGCTCCCGCCGGCCGTCGCGTCCTCGCCGCTCGCGAGTCGGCCGTACGACCTTCGTTACTCGGCGCTGTCGACGTGGCTCAACGCCGGCGTTCACCCCACCGAGGTGGCCGAGCGCGCCGGTAACAGTGTCGAAGTCCTGCTGACTCGCTACGCGAAGTGCCTCGACGGACGGCAGGACGTTGCCAACCGGCGTATCGAGGACCTCCTGCGCGAGTACGAGTGACTGCCTTTGACCGTGTCCGAGGCCCCTGGCGTTCTTCCCAGGGGCCTCGTCGTTTGTGCAGCGCGTTAACCAGATCTGGCGGCTTGGGCCTGTTCGGAGGAGAGCAGGCGCTCAAGGTTTCTCCGCTCGCTGTCGAGCGCAGCGAGCATCTGGATGCGAGTGCGTTCGAAGCCGGGCTCGACCTCGACGCCGAGGTCATGTCGCAAGGTGACCCGCAGCAGGTACACGCCGTCGGACAGCGGTCCATTGAACCAGGCCTTCGCACGACTGTATGCCTCGTCCAGGTCGGGGCTGCTCGGCAACTGCTTGACCACGGAGTACCCGACTCCGAGTGCCCTGTTAAGGGTCGAGGCGATTTCGAGAACATCCTTGGGCAGGGCCATCTGCGCCTGAGAATATTCCTCTGACCAGGCCTCTTTAGCGGCGTCAAGGATTGTCGGCTCGACGTCCTCACCGCGTTCGGCCGCTCGGACCGCGTCTCGGGCGGCGACCCGGTAAGCGCGAGCGGTGGTGTTCAGGCGGGCATAGAGCTCACGTCTGGCTTGCTGCGCTTGGTCTTGGCGGTCTTCCGCCCGCTCACGATCGGCACGCTTGTTCTGCTCTCGGCTCGCGCGCTGGCTGAGTACTGCCCCACCCAGAGTTCCGCCCAGCGTTCCTCCGACGCCTATGAGCGCGACGGCAAGCGTGGTCACGTCCACGAGATCCCCCAACTCATCCATTCGTCTGCCCGGCCGGCGGCTGGTGGCGACAGCTCAGCTTCGCCAGCCTCATACCCACCCGCGGTGCAGCTGTAGACCAGGACGACGATAACGAGGCGCAGGTCTGCTCGGCTCCAACGAGGGGCACCACCTGCGACGATGCCCCAAGATCCCGTTCACACCTCGTCCACGGACCCCGACATACGGTCGCTCCGGGCTGCATCCGCCTGCACATACGCGAAGACCCCGGCTCCAGCGTTTCCGCTGGTGACGGGGTCTTTGGGCACCTTCTGCAAGGTGCCCCCGGCAGGATTCGAACCTGCGCACACGGCTCCGGAGGCCGTTGCTCTATCCCCTGAGCTACGGGGGCGTGTCGGTCGCGGTGATCGCGGCGACGGGTAGAACACTACCAGTTCCGATGGGGTGGTCAGGAACCGTTTTCGTGGTGGGGGAGGGCGGGGGTGTCGCTCGTGCGGGGTGGAAGTGGGGAAACGGCGGACGCGGTGGCCGGTCCCGACCTACTCTCGAGTTGTGGCAGGCGCTGCGGGCCGGGTTCTTGTGGTGGACGACAACAAGGTCATCCGGCAGTTGATCAGGGTCAACCTCGAGCTGGAGGGCATCGAGGTCGTGACCGCGGCCGATGGTGCCGAGTGTCTGGAAGTCGTTCATCAGGTGCGGCCCGACCTTGTCACCCTTGATGTCGTCATGCCGAGGCTCGACGGGCTGCGGACCGCCGGACGGCTGCGTTCCGATCCGCGTACGCGTGACCTTCCGCTCCTGATCGTGAGTGCCTGTAGCCAGTACGAGGTGGACAGCGGGCTCGACGTCGGCGTCGATGCTTTTCTTGCCAAGCCCTTTGATCCTCAGGAACTTGTCCGGCTCGTTCGTGAGTTGATCGTGGATCCTCTGGGGCGGGTACGTGGGACCGGGGATGCGGAGCCGGCCGCGGGGCATGCCGGCGGGTGAGGCCGGGGGTGCCCACGGGCGTCCACATCCCGGGATTGAGGCCTAACTCATTCGCATACCCACCCCCCTCCTCCCCTACGCTTGTCCCGTGACCCCCGTCGAGCTCTCCCGCACCGTGCTGCACGCGGTGCGCCGTGCCGTCGAGGAGGGCGAGCTGGCGGTGGCCGTGCCCGAGCGGGTCGTGGTGGCTCCGCCGGGGCCCGGGGGGTGTGGGGATTACGCCACCAACGTCGCCCTGCAGATCGCCCGGTCGGCCGGGCAGCCGGCGCCGCGGGTCGCCGAGGTGATTCGAGGGCAGTTGCTGCGTGCCGGTGGGATCCGTGAGGTGGTCGTCACCGGGCCCGGGTTCATCAATATGCGGCTTCAGGACGCCGCTTCCGCCGACCTCGTGCGCGAGATCCTGCGGTGTGGATCCCGGTATGGACACGGCAGCAGAAACGGCAGCGGCAGCAGCGGGGGCGGGGGCGTTGTATCGCTTCGTGCCGCCCGTGACGTGCGGGCCGTCGTTCAGCTTGATGTTGTCGCGCGGCTTCTGCGGTCGCAGGGGTGCGTCGTGGAGACCAGTTGTGCCGGGGCGCTCGACACGGCGTGGGGGAGTGGGCTGGGGGTGCGGGTCGACCGCACCGGGGGGGATGGTCCTGTCGGTGTTCGGCCCGTGCCCGTGTCCTTCGATCCGCTGCCGCTCGGGCGGGACGCCGGGCGCTGGGCGCTGCTGTATCCCGCGCCGGGTGATCGGCCCCGGGCGGGGGACGAGTATCTGGTGCAGCGGGAGAGCAATCCGTTGTTCCGGGTGCGGTATGCGCACGCCCGGTGTCGGGCGGCCGTACGGAACGCGGGTGATCTGGGGTTCGGGGCGGAGCCGGGGAGCGTGGAGGCTCCGGGGCTGGTCCAGGCCCTCGCCGACTACCCGCGCGTCCTCGCCGGGGCCGCCGACCACCGTTCGCCCGACCGGCTCGCCCGGCATCTCGTGACCGTCGCCGATGCGGTGCTGCCGCTGCTTCCCGGCGTGTTGCCGCTCGGTGAGGAGAAACCCTCGGCCGCCCACCGTGCCCGGCTGGCCCTCGCCGAAGCCGCCGGGACGGTGCTGGCCGGTGGCCTGTCCCTGCTCGGTATCGACGCACCCGACCACCTCTGAGAGAGCCCAGAGAGAACATCATGAGCCGTTCCGCACATCCCGCCGGGCCCCGTCACGCCGACGTCCTCCCTGAGGGGCACTACTCCGCGCCGCCCGCCGATCTCAACGCCCTCGACCCCAAGGTGTGGGCCCAGACCGTCGAGCGTGACGAGCACGGGGTGATCTCCGTCGGCGGGATCGACGTCAAGCGGCTGGCCGAGGAGTTCGGCACCCCCGCCTACTTCCTCGACGAGGACGACTTCCGGGCCCGGGCGCGGGCCTGGCGTACCGCGTTCGGTGAGGACGCCGACGTGTTCTACGCCGGCAAGGCGTTCCTGTCCCGGGCCGTCGTGCGGTGGCTGGACGAGGAGGGGCTGAATCTGGATGTCTGCTCGGGTGGGGAGCTGGCCACCGCCCTGTCCGCCGGGATGCCGGCCGAGCGGATCGCCTTCCACGGCAACAACAAGTCCACCGGTGAGATCCGGCGGGCCGTCGAGGCCGGGGTCGGGCGGATCGTGCTCGACTCGTTCCAGGAGATGGTGCGGGTCGCCCACATCGCCCAGGAGCTCGGTACGCGGCAGCGGGTGCAGATCCGTATCACCGTGGGTGTCGAGGCGCATACGCACGAGTTCATCGCCACCGCCCACGAGGACCAGAAGTTCGGGATTCCGCTGGCGGGCGGGCAGGCGGCGGAGGCCGTGCGGCGGGCGTTGAAGCTGGACGGTCTCGAGCTCATCGGGATCCACTCGCACATCGGGTCGCAGATCTTCGACATGTCGGGGTTCGAGGTCGCCGCGCACCGGGTGGTGGGGCTGCTCAGGGAGGTGCGGGACGAGCACGGGGTCGAACTGCCCGAGATCGACCTCGGGGGCGGGCTCGGAATCGCGTACACGAGTGACGACGATCCCCGTGAGCCCCATGAGATCGCCAAGGCGCTGACCGAGATCGTCACCCGGGAGTGCGAGGCGGCCCGGCTCGCGACGCCCCGCATCTCCGTGGAGCCGGGACGCGCCATCGTCGGGCCGACCGCCTTCACGCTCTACGAGGTCGGCACCGTCAAGCCGCTCGACGGGCTGCGCACGTACGTCTCCGTCGACGGCGGGATGTCGGACAACATCCGCACCGCGCTGTACGACGCCGAGTACAGCGTCGCTCTCGCCTCCCGCACCACCGACGCCGAGCCGGTGCTGTGCCGGGTCGTCGGCAAGCACTGCGAGAGCGGGGACATTGTCGTGAAGGACGCCTTCCTGCCGGGGGACCTGGCGCCGGGCGACCTTCTCGCCGTACCGGCGACCGGGGCGTACTGCCGGTCCATGGCCAGCAACTACAACCATGTGATGCGGCCGCCGGTCGTCGCCGTGCGCGGCGGCGAGGCGCGGGTGATCGTCCGGCGGGAGACCGAGGAGGATCTGCTCCGGCTCGACGTCGGGTGATCGCGTGACCGCGTGACCGATGGAGGGTGCCGGTCGGGTGAGTGGTTGAGTGGTGGTGGACGGGGGCCTGGTCGGGTGGCGGAAGATCTTCGGTCGTTCCGGTCAGGGAGATGAAATTGATGTCTCACGATCCGGACATAACGCAGAAAGTTGCGTCCGGTGAGTGAGACTGGTGCAACCGAGACGGTAATCAGGAAACGAGGTCGGATGATGCGTACGCGTCCGCTGAAGGTGGCGCTGCTGGGCTGTGGTGTGGTCGGCTCAGAGGTGGCGCGCATCATGACGACGCACGCCGCCGACCTCGCCGCCCGGATCGGGGCTCCGGTGGAGTTGGCGGGCGTGGCCGTGCGGCGGCCCGACAAGGTGCGTGAGGGGATCGACCCCGCCCTGGTGACCACCGACGCCACCGCGCTCGTCAAACGCGGCGACCTCGACATCGTCGTGGAGGTCATCGGCGGCATCGAGCCCGCCCGCACCCTCATCACCACCGCCTTCGAGCACGGCGCCTCCGTCGTCTCCGCGAACAAGGCGCTGCTCGCCCAGGACGGCGCCGCGCTGCATGCCGCCGCCGAGGAGCACGGCAGGGACCTCTACTACGAGGCCGCCGTCGCCGGCGCCATCCCGCTGATCCGCCCGCTGCGCGAATCGCTCGCCGGGGACAAGGTCAACCGGGTGCTCGGCATCGTCAACGGCACCACCAACTTCATCCTCGACAAGATGGACAGCACGGGCGCCGGGTACCAGGAGGCGCTCGACGAGGCCACCGCCCTGGGGTACGCGGAGGCCGACCCGACCGCCGACGTCGAGGGGTTCGACGCCGCCGCCAAGGCCGCCATCCTCGCCGGGATCGCCTTCCACACGCGCGTGCGTCTCGACGACGTCCACCGCGAGGGCATGACCGAGGTCACCTCCGCCGACTTCGCCTCCGCCAAGGAGATGGGCTGCACCATCAAGCTGCTCGCCATCTGCGAGCGGGCCGGCGACGGGGCGTCGGTCACCGCGCGGGTGCATCCGGCGATGATTCCGCTCAGCCACCCGCTGGCCTCCGTGCGCGGCGCGTACAACGCCGTGTTCGTGGAGTCGGACGCCGCAGGCCAGCTGATGTTCTACGGGCCGGGTGCCGGCGGCGCGCCGACCGCCTCCGCCGTCCTCGGTGACCTGGTCGCCGTGGGGCGCCACCGGGTCAGCGGGACGACCGGTCCCGGCGAGTCCGCGTACGCCGCGCTGCCCGTCTCGTCGATGGACGAGGTCGTCACGCGCTACCACATCAGCCTCGACGTGGCGGACAAACCGGGTGTTCTCGCCCAGGTCGCCACCGTGTTCGCGGAGCACGGTGTCTCGATCGATACGGTTCGCCAGCAGGGCAAGGACGGCGAGGCGTCGCTCGTCGTCGTCACGCACCGTGCGTCCGACGCGGCCCTCGGCGGGACCGTCGAGGCGTTGCGCAAGCTCGACACCGTGCGTGGTGTCGCGAGCATCATGCGGGTTGAAGGAGAGTAGCCAGCAATGACCCACCAGTGGCGCGGAATCATCGAGGAGTACCGGGACCGGCTGCCGGTATCCGACAGCACGCCGATCGTGACGCTCCGTGAGGGCGGTACGCCGCTCGTGCCCGCGCAGGTGCTCTCCGAGCGCACCGGCTGCGAGGTGCACCTCAAGGTCGAGGGTGCGAACCCGACCGGGTCCTTCAAGGACCGGGGCATGACCATGGCCATCTCCAAGGCGAAGGAGGAGGGGGCCAAGGCCGTCATCTGCGCCTCGACCGGCAACACCTCCGCCTCCGCCGCCGCGTACGCCGTGCGGGCGGGCATGGTCTGCGCCGTGCTCGTGCCGGAGGGCAAGATCGCGCTCGGCAAGATGGGTCAGGCGCTGGTCCACGGCGCGAAGATCCTCCAGGTCGACGGCAACTTCGACGACTGCCTCACGCTGGCCCGCGCGCTGAGCGACAACTACCCCGTCGCGCTGGTCAATTCCGTCAACCCGGTGCGTATCGAGGGGCAGAAGACCGCCGCCTTCGAGATCGTCGACATGCTCGGCGACGCGCCCGACATCCATGTGCTGCCGGTGGGCAACGCGGGCAACATCACCGCGTACTGGAGGGGGTACAAGGAGTACGCCGCCGACGGTGTCAGCACCAAGACGCCGCGCATGTGGGGCTTCCAGGCCTCCGGCAGCGCGCCGCTGGTGCGCGGCGAGGTCGTCAAGGACCCGTCGACCATCGCCACCGCCATCCGGATCGGCAACCCCGCCTCCTGGGACTTCGCGCTCGCCGCGCGGGACGAGTCCGGCGGCGCCATCGACGAGGTGACGGACCGTGAGATCCTGCGCGCCTACCGGCTGTTGGCCGCTCAGGAGGGTGTCTTCGTCGAGCCCGCGTCCGCTGCTTCGGTGGCCGGTCTGCTGAAGGCCGCCGAGCAGGGCAAGGTCGACCCGGGGCAGACGATCGTGTGCACGGTCACCGGCAACGGTCTGAAGGACCCGGACTGGGCCGTCGCGGGTGCGCCGCAGCCGGTCACCGTCCCCGTCGACGCGGCGACGGCCGCGGAGCGGCTCGGTCTCGTCTGAGGGACTGAAGGGCTTGAGGCCTGAGGGGCCTGCGGGACTGAGCGTCTGAGCGATGTCCGGGGCCGGTTCCGTGCCGTGGGGCTGGTTCCGGGCCTCGTCCGGGGCAGGCGTCGTGCCCCGGACAGGGCCTCGCACAGGGCGGGTGCCCGTCGTCCGAGAGGGGGCGGGCGTCCGTACTCCGCCGGCTCCCGTATCCCGCCAGGGTCAGGCGTCCGCGCCTCGCCCCTCCCCGGGGGCGCGTCCACCAGAGGGGCACGGCGCATGGCACAGCACCACAGGGCACCGCAAAGCACCACAGTGCCCCCGAACCGGCAGTACGGGCGTAAGGGCGCGCTCACCTGGGGAAGTTACCGACGAGGGTTGCATGGGGGGCTCTCGACACGCATCGTGCGCCTCCCGTGCGCCCTATGTCGCCACTGAACCTTCCTTCGATAAGCTGTACTGAACCCGCCCGCCGCATACGCGGCGGTCGTGCGTCGTCTCCACGGTCCGGAAAATGGCCGGGAAGCGACCCGGAAAGCGGTCGGCCACCCCGGTCGACGGCGGTCCCAGGGGTTTTCGTACGTCATCGAATGTCGATCGTGTCCCCCGTGTCCATCGAATGTCATTCGACAGTCCGACAGTCACGCAGCTCAAGGAGAGTTTTCGAGCGATGGCCGGTCCAGCCTTCCGCGCCGCCGCCGTCCGGGTGCGCGTCCCCGCCACCAGCGCCAACCTCGGCCCGGGCTTCGATGCCTTCGGCCTCGCGCTGGGGCTGTACGACGACGTGGTCGTCCGGGTGGCCGACTCCGGGCTGCACATCGACATCGCCGGTGAGGGCGAAGAGACCCTTCCGCGGGACGAGCGCCATCTCCTCGTACGCTCCCTGCGCACCGCCTTCGACCTGCTCGGCGGGCAGCCGCGCGGCCTCGAGATCGTCTGCGCCAACCGCATCCCGCACGGCCGGGGCCTGGGTTCCTCCTCCGCCGCCATCTGCGCCGGGATCGTCGCCGCTCGCGCCGTGACGATAGGCGCCGACGCCAAGCTCGACGACACCGCGCTGCTCGAGCTGGCCACCGAGATCGAGGGTCACCCCGACAACGTCGCCGCGTGTCTGCTGGGCGGATTCACCCTGTCCTGGATGGAGCGCGGCGCGGCCCGTGCGATCAGGATGGAGCCCGCCGATTCCATCGTTCCGGTGGTCTTCGTGCCCGGGAAGCCGGTTCTCACCGAGATGGCGCGGGGACTGCTCCCGCGCACCGTGCCGCACGTCGACGCCGCCACCAACGCGGGCCGTGCCGCCCTGCTCGTCGAGGCTCTGACCAGGCGCCCCGAGCTGCTGCTGCCCGCCACCGAGGACCGTCTGCACCAGGAGTACCGCGCCCCGGCCATGCCGGAGAGCGCCGCCCTGGTGGAGCGGCTGCGCGGGGACGGCATCCCCGCGGTGATCTCCGGGGCCGGACCCACGGTGATGGCGCTGGCCGACGCGGAGACGGCCGACAAGGTCGAAGCACTGGCCGGCAGCGAGTGGGCCGCGAACCGGCTCGGCCTGGATGTCCACGGAGCGAGCGTGCTTCCGCTCGCGACCTGACACACGGTTGCCGGATTTGGAGAGGGGGAATGTTTGTTGGATCCGGTAGTGTTAACCTCAAGTCTGCACCCGACCTCCACCATGGCGAGGTGCCTCGTGTCCCCGTCCGGGACAGACATTCTTCCGGGAGCCCCCCAAGCCGCACTGTGTTCACTGCTACGTATGCGGGCAGTACGTCGTACGCGGACGCTGAACGGCCCGACGGTGGGGCTAGCCCCTCTGGGGGAGCTCCGGAACCGGTGCGACCACGCCACGTGACACAGGGTGTCGCGACCCGGGGAAGCGCCATCACCAGATATCCCTTCCGCCGCTCAGGCGGACAACCGCCCCGGCACGGTCCGCACAGCAAGGACCGATGCCGGACAGCACAACCGGTCGCCGAGCCAGACAGGCCGACGTCCGCTCCAGGGAAGGACCCTTCGTGAGCGACACCACCGATCTGATGGGCGCACGTGTCGAGGAGACCGCTGCCGCGCCCGCCACGGACGCTTCCGCGCCTGCTTCCGGTGCCGGCTCCCGGCGGCGCCGGGGTACCGGCCTTGACGGCATGGTGCTGGCCGAGCTGCAACAGGTCGCGAGCGGCCTCGGAATCAGGGGCACCGCGCGGATGCGCAAGAGCCAGCTGATCGAGGTCATCAAGGAGGCGCAGGCCGCCGGTGGGGCCGCCCCCGCCGGATCGGCGCCGGCCAAGGCCGAGTCCGCCACCGAGACCAAGCCGAAGCGCCGTGCCACCTCGCGGACCCGTACGGGTGACTCCGCCGAGAAGAAGGCCGACGCCAAGGGCGAGCAGGCCCCCGCCGAGCAGGCCGCGGCCCAGCAGCAGATCGACATCCCCGGCCAGCCCTCTCCGAAGGCCTCGGCCGAGCCGGCCGAGGAGGCCGCCGCTCCCGCCGAGCGCCGCCGCCGTCGTGCCACCGCCGACGCCGGTGCCCCGGCCGCCGCGGCAGCCGCGACCGAGACGGTCACCGCCGAGGCGAAGACGGAATCCAAGGCCGAGGCCCCGGCCCAGCAGCAGGCGCAGCAGGGCGAGGGCAAGTCCGACCAGGACGGCGGCGAGGGCCGCCGTCGCGACCGACGTGACCGCGGCCGCGGTGAGCGTGGCGAGCGCGGTGACCGTGGTGAGCGGGGCGACCGCGGAGATCGTGGCGAGCGCGGGGACCGCCGCGGCAAGGGCGACGACCAGCAGCAGAGCCAGCAGGGCGGCGGCCGTCAGCAGAACCAGCAGGGCGGCGGCGGCCGGCAGGACCGGCAGGACCGTCAGCACGACGACGACGACTTCGAGGGCGGCCGTCGTGGCCGTCGTGGCCGCTACCGCGACCGCCGTGGCCGTCGTGGCCGCGACGAGGTGCAGGAGCCGCAGATCAACGAGGACGACGTCCTGATCCCCGTCGCGGGCATCCTGGACATCCTCGACAACTACGCCTTCATCCGCACCTCCGGCTACCTGCCCGGTCCGAACGACGTGTACGTCTCCCTCGCCCAGGTCCGCAAGAACGGCCTGCGCAAGGGCGACCACATCACCGGCGCGGTCCGCCAGCCCAAGGAAGGCGAGCGGCGCGAGAAGTTCAACGCGCTGGTCCGCCTGGACTCCGTCAACGGCATGGCGCCCGAACACGGCCGAGGCCGCCCGGAGTTCAACAAGCTCACCCCGCTGTACCCGCAGGACCGCCTCCGTCTGGAGACCGACCCGGGCGTGCTGACCACGCGGATCATCGACCTCGTGTCGCCGATCGGCAAGGGCCAGCGCGGTCTGATCGTGGCCCCGCCGAAGACCGGCAAGACCATGATCATGCAGGCGATCGCCAACGCGATCACCCACAACAACCCCGAGTGCCACCTGATGGTCGTCCTGGTCGACGAGCGTCCGGAAGAGGTCACCGACATGCAGCGGTCGGTCAAGGGCGAGGTCATCTCCTCGACCTTCGACCGCCCGGCCGAGGACCACACCACGGTCGCGGAGCTCGCCATCGAGCGTGCCAAGCGCCTGGTGGAGCTGGGTCACGACGTCGTGGTGCTGCTCGACTCGATCACGCGTCTGGGCCGTGCGTACAACCTCGCCGCCCCGGCCTCCGGCCGCATCCTGTCCGGTGGTGTCGACTCGACCGCCCTGTACCCGCCGAAGCGCTTCTTCGGTGCGGCCCGCAACATCGAGGACGGCGGCTCGCTGACCATCCTCGCCACCGCCCTGGTGGACACCGGGTCCCGCATGGACGAGGTCATCTTCGAGGAGTTCAAGGGCACCGGCAACGCGGAGCTCAAGCTCGACCGGAAGCTCGCCGACAAGCGCATCTTCCCGGCGGTGGACGTCGACGCGTCCGGCACCCGTAAGGAAGAGATCCTGCTCGCGCCCGACGAGCTCGCCATCGTCTGGAAGCTGCGCCGGGTGCTGCACGCCCTCGACCAGCAGCAGGCGGTCGAGCTGCTGCTCGACAAGATGAAGCAGACGAAGTCGAACGCCGAGTTCCTGATGCAGATCCAGAAGACGACGCCGACACCGGGCAACGGCGACTGACGCTCGTCGGGACCGCGTCTCCCGGGCGCGGGTGGCTTCCGGCCACTCGCGCCCGTGCTCGTGCCCGCTCCATGCCGGTGCCCGTGCCCGTGCCCGGGCCCGGGTGGTCGTGCCGGTGCCCGGTCTGGGCGGTTGAGCCGTGCCCCATGCCCGGGCGGCCGTGTCGTGCCCCGGGTGGTCCCGCCGCGCGCGTGAACAGCCGGATACATTCCCGTGCCCCTCTGGGGGCGCACAGGTGGCCGTCCCGTTTCGTGGGGCGGTCTATTTTCGTGCCGTGATGTCCTCGGACAGGTGTACGTCACGTGGCTTCGGGCCTTTTCCAGATCCTGATTCGGGCCCGAACTCACCATCCCGAGGGGGGAATTGCATGGGTACATCCCTGTCCGGAGGCGGGCGGCACAGACGCCGGTTCGGCCTCGCCCTGCCCGTCGCCGCGGCCGGTCTCGCGGCGGCCGTCGGTGCCGCGCTGATGACCTCGCCGGCCGGCGCAGCGCCCGCGCTGCCGCAGCCGACCGTCGACCCCGCGCAGGAGTCGCCGTCGCTCGCCGAGCTGACGCGGCGCGTCGTGGGCGCCATGGCGGGTGACGACATCGCGGGGCAGACGAACAAGACGCCGCTGAGCAAGAGCGTGAACCCGGACTCCGGCATCGACGCGAAGATCGGCGGCAGCACCACCAGCATCACCTCGGCGCCCTGGATGGCGCAGCTGCACTACTACGACGACCGGGGTACCGACAGCCTGGCCGACGACATCGGCTTCTTCTGCGGCGGCGCCGTCGTCGCGCCGACGAAGATCCTCACCGCCGCGCACTGCGTCAAGGGCTACAACTGGAAGAACACCACGTACAACGCCCTGGTCACGGTTGGTGACGTCAGCGGCGACGGCAAGGCCGACCTCCTGGTCCGCACCCCCGGCGGCACGATGTACCAGTACCGTGGCTCCGGGAGGAGCACCGCCCCGTTCTTCTCCGCGCGGATCTCCGTCGGTACCGGCTTCCAGCACTACGACATCTTCGGCTGATCGACGTCTGATCTCAGGATGATCTTCGGCTGATCGTCGGCAGGCCCGGCGGGTGAGCGGTGCACGCCGCCCACCCGCCGGGCCTTCGGTGTGCCGGGCGGGCCGTGGAGCCGGTCGGGCCGGGCGCCGGAAGCCGGTGGGAATAGAGCGGCCCCACCCCTCGTTTTGGGGGATGGCGCCAGTCCTGGCAGACTGGTACGTCGGCCCCGGTTCACGCTCCCGCACCGAGCGGTGGCGACCCGGCGCCCTCCCGAACCTAGGAGACACCTTGAAGCGCGACATTCACCCCGAGTACGTCGAGACGCAGGTCAGCTGCACCTGTGGCGCGTCGTTCATCACTCGCAGCACGATCAACAGCGGCACCATCCGTGCCGAGGTCTGCTCCGAGTGCCACCCGTTCTACACGGGCAAGCAGAAGATCCTCGACAC
This sequence comes from Streptomyces sp. NPDC086080, assembly GCF_044540255.1. Classification (NCBI taxonomy): domain Bacteria; kingdom Bacillati; phylum Actinomycetota; class Actinomycetes; order Kitasatosporales; family Streptomycetaceae; genus Streptomyces; species Streptomyces sp. NPDC086080. The sequence continues at coordinate 107,431 of NZ_JBITRU010000022.1, read as the reverse complement.
CGGTGGCCGTGTGGCCCGCTTCGAGGCCCGCTTCGGCAAGGCCGCCGGCTCCAAGAAGTAGCGAGTCACCGATCGCCGGTCCACGGCCGCGCCCCCGCCCGGGGGCAGGCCGGGACCGGCGTTTTTGGTCGCCCGCCCTTCACCCACGTACCAGCAGGAGCCCAAGATGTTCGAGGCCGTCGAGGAACTCGTCGCCGAGCACGCCGACCTGGAGACGAAGCTCGCCGACCCGTCGGTCCACTCCGACCAGGCCAACGCGCGCAAGCTGAACAAGCGCTACGCCGAGCTCACGCCGATCGTCGCCACGTACCGCTCCTGGAAGCAGACGGGCGAGGACATCGAGACCGCGCGTGAATTCGCCGTCGACGACCCCGACTTCGCCGCCGAGGTCAAGGAGCTGGAGGAGCAGCGCGAGACGCTCACCGAGAAGCTGCGCCTGCTCCTCGTCCCGCGCGACCCCAACGACGACAAGGACGTCATCCTCGAGATCAAGGCGGGCGCGGGCGGCGACGAGTCCGCCCTGTTCGCAGGCGACCTGCTGCGGATGTACCTGCGCTACGCCGAGCGCGTCGGCTGGAAGACCGAGATCATCGACGCCACCGAGTCCGAGCTGGGCGGCTACAAGGACGTCCAGGTGGCGGTGAAGGCCCGCGGGCAGATCGAGCCCGGCCAGGGTGTGTGGGCGCGGCTGAAGTACGAGGGCGGCGTGCACCGCGTGCAGCGGGTGCCGGCGACCGAGTCGCAGGGCCGTATCCACACCTCCGCGGCGGGTGTCCTGGTGACGCCCGAGGCGGAGGAGGTCGATGTCGAGATCAACCCGAACGATCTGCGGATCGACGTCTACCGGTCGTCCGGTCCTGGCGGGCAGTCCGTCAACACCACCGACTCCGCCGTGCGCATCACGCACCTGCCGACCGGAGTCGTCGCCTCCTGCCAGAACGAGAAGAGCCAGCTGCAGAACAAGGAGCAGGCCCTGCGTATCCTGCGCTCCAGGCTGCTCGCCGCGGCGCAGGAGGAGGCGGAACGGGAGGCCGCGGACGCCCGTCGCAGCCAGGTCCGCACCGTCGACCGCTCCGAGAAGATCCGTACGTACAACTTCCCGGAGAACCGCATCTCGGACCACCGCGTCGGCTTCAAGGCGTACAACCTGGACCAGGTCCTGGACGGCGACCTCGGCGCGATGATCCAGGCCTGTGTCGACGCGGACTCGGCCGCCAAGCTCGCCGCCGCGTAAGCCGCGCAACTCTCGAAGACAGTCCGGAGGACCAGTGAACCTGCTGCTCGCCGAGGTGGCCCAGGCCACCCAGCGGCTCGCCGACGCCGGCGTGCCCTCGCCGCGCACCGACGCGGAGGAGCTCGCCGCGTTCGTGCACGGCGTCAAGCGCGGCGAGCTGCACGGCGTCAAGGACTCCGACTTCGACGCCCGGTACTGGGAGGTCATCGCCCGCCGTGAGGCCCGCGAGCCGCTCCAGCACATCACCGGACGCGCGTACTTCCGCTACCTGGAGCTCCAGGTCGGTCCCGGGGTGTTCGTGCCGCGGCCCGAGACGGAATCGGTCGTCGGCTGGGCGATAGACGCGGTCCGCGCGATGGACGTCGTCGAGCCCTGCATCGTCGACCTGTGCACCGGCTCGGGCGCCATCGCGCTGGCGCTGGCCCAGGAGGTGCCGCGCTCGCGCGTGTACGCCGTCGAGCTGTCCGAGGACGCCCTGACGTGGACGCGCAAGAACATGGAGGGGTCCAGGGTCGAACTGCGCCAGGGAAACGCCCTGGCGGCCTTCCCGGACCTCGACGGGCAGGTCGACCTGGTCGTCTCCAACCCGCCGTACATCCCGCTCACCGAGTGGGAGTACGTCGCCCCGGAGGCCCGTGACTACGACCCCGATCTGGCGTTGTTCTCCGGCGAGGACGGGCTCGACCTGATCCGCGGCCTGGAGCGCACCGCGCACCGGCTGCTGCGCCCCGGCGGGGTGGTCGTCGTCGAGCACGCCGACACCCAGGGCGGACAGGTCCCGTGGATCTTCGCCGAGGACCGCGGCTGGACCGACGCGGCCGACCACCCCGATCTGAACAACCGTCCGCGGTTCGCCACCGCGCGCAAGGCGCTGCCGTGAACGCCGTGAGTGTCCCGCATACTTCATCCCCCCAGCAGCACCCGTACGAGGAGGCCCGCTAGATGGCTCGGCGATACGACACCAACGACGCGACCGACCGCGCGACCGGTCTGCGTGAAGCCGCGTCCGCCGTCCGCCGGGGCGAACTCGTGGTGCTGCCGACGGACACGGTGTACGGCATCGGCGCCGACGCGTTCACCTCGGAGGCCGTCGCCGATCTGCTGGAGGCCAAGGGCCGGGGCCGCAGCATGCCCACGCCCGTCCTGATCGGCTCCCCGAACACGCTGCACGGCCTGGTGACCGACTTCTCCGAGATGGCCTGGGAACTGGTCGACGCCTTCTGGCCGGGCGCGCTGACGCTGGTCGCCCGGCACCAGCCCTCCCTGCAGTGGGACCTCGGGGACACCCGGGGGACCGTCGCCGTGCGGATGCCGCTGCACCCGGTGGCCATCGAGCTGCTCACCGAGGTCGGGCCCATGGCCGTCTCGTCCGCCAATCTCAGCGGCCACCCGGCGCCGGAGAACTGCGACGCCGCGCAGGAGATGCTCGGCGACTCCGTCTCCGTGTACCTGGACGGCGGGCCCACCCCGGGCAACGTGCCCTCCTCCATCGTCGACGTCACGCGCCCCGTGCCCGTGCTGCTGCGCGAGGGCGCGATCTCGCCGGACGAGCTGCGCAAGGTGGTACCCGACCTCGAGGTGGCGAATTGACGGCCCCTGGGGCGGGGCGTGGCACAGGCGGTGAAGAATCCAGCGCGGAGATGACGACGACCTTCGGGTTTCCGCGCGACACCTTCCGCATCCTCCACGTCAGTACCGGAAACGTGTGCCGCTCGCCCATCACCGAGCGGCTGACCCGGCATTTCGTGAGCCAGCGGCTGGGCATCCTGGGCGGCGGGCTCATCGTGGAGAGCGCGGGGACGTGGGGGCACGAGGGTGCGGTGATGGAGGCGCACGCGGAGACCGTGCTGGAGGAGTTCGGCGCGGACGCGTCCGGCTTCGTGGGGCGGGAGCTGCTGGACGATCATGTGATCCGGGCGGATCTGGTGCTGACCGCTACGCGGGATCATCGGGCGCAGGTCATCTCCATGGGGCATTCGGCGGGGTTGCGGACGTTCACGTTGAAGGAGTTCACGCGGCTCGTCAATGCCATCGACCCGGCTACGTTGCCGCCCCTTGAGGAGGGGCTGGTCATGAGGGCGCGGGCGTTGGTGCGGGCGGCTGCGGCGCTGCGGGGGTGGTTGTTGGCGCCCACTGCTGAGGCGGACGAGGTGTACGACCCGTACGGGGCGCCGTTGCCGTTCTTCCAGTCCATCGGGGTGGAGATATACGAGGCGCTGGACCCTGTTGTCACGGCGTTGACCGGGGTTCCCGCTCGGGCGTAGGCGTCCGGGTGCGGGGGTGGGTTTGCAGGGCCTCCGGCGTTGTTCCGCTGTGCCCACCCGTTCCGCCCTGCGGAACGATTGCCCACAGCGGGGCGGGGGCGGGGCGGGACCGCAGCGGGGGCGGTGGGGGTGTGGGCGGCCTACATTGGGCATAGGTCAGTGTCGACGCCCGGGAGTCCGTGATGGTGGTCAGCCATGTCCTTGAGGCCGATGTGCTGCGGCGGCAGGATCCCGAGCTGGCCGATGTGCTGCTCGGCGAGCGTGAGCGGCAGGCGACCACGCTCCAGCTGATCGCCGCCGAGAACTTCATGTCGCCGGCCGTGCTGGCCGCCCTCGGCTCACCCCTGGCCAACAAGTACGCCGAGGGATACCCGGGCCACCGCTACCACGGCGGCTGCGAGATCGTCGACGTCGCCGAGGGCCTCGCCGTGGAGCGGGCCAAGGCGCTGTTCGGCGCCGAGCACGCCAACGTGCAGGCGCATTCCGGCTCCTCCGCCGTGCTCGCCGCGTACGCCGTCCTGCTGCGCCCCGGCGACACCGTGCTCGCGCTCGGCCTGCCCTACGGCGGCCATCTCACCCACGGCTCGCCCGCCAACTTCTCGGGCCGCTGGTTCGACTTCGTCGGCTACGGCGTGGACGCGGAGAGCGGACTGATCGATTACGAGCAGGTCCGCGCCCTGGCCCGTGCGCACCGCCCCAAGGCGATCGTCTGCGGCTCCATCGCCTACCCCCGCCACATCGACTACGCGTTCTTCCGCGAGGTCGCCGACGAGGCCGGCGCCTACCTCATCGCGGACGCCGCGCACCCCATGGGCCTGGTCGCCGGGGGAGTGGCGCCCAGTCCGGTGCCGTACGCCGACATCGTGTGCGCGACGACGGACAAGGTGCTGCGGGGCCCGCGCGGCGGGATGATCCTGTGCGGCGGAGAGCTGGCCGAGCGAGTGGACCGGGCGGTGTTCCCGTTCACCCAGGGCGGTGCCCAGATGAACACCATCGCCGCCAAGGCGGTGGGGTTCGGGGAGGCGGCGGCCCCGGCGTTCGCCGCGTACGCGCGGCAGGTGGTCGCCAACGCGCGGACCCTGGCCGCCGCGCTGGCCGCCGAGGGACTGGCCGTCACCACCGGCGGCACGGACACCCACCTGATCACCGCCGACCCCGCGCCGCTCGGCGTCGACGGACGCACCGCGCGCGGCCGGCTCGCGGCGGCGGGCATCGTCCTCGACTGCTGTGCGCTTCCCCACGACGACGACCGTGGGCTGCGGCTGGGCACGGCCGCCGTGACCACCCAGGGCCTGGGCGCCCGGGAGATGACGTTCGTGGCGGGCCTGCTGGCTAGCGTTCTGCGGGGCGGGACGGACCCGGCACGGGCCCGGGAGGACGTCCGGGAACTGGTGGCCGCGTTCCCGCCGTACCCGCGCTGAGAGGGCCGCTCCCGGGGTAGCCGCACCTGATGCACAGCCACACGTGCAACCATCGTCGCTACCCGGAAGTCCCCACTCATATGCGCGCCTCGCTAGGGTGTGGGGCTGTGATGGCCAGCGAGACCTGTGGGGAAGCCTGTGCGTGAATACCTGCTGACGCTCTGCGTCACGGCCGCGGTGACGTACCTGCTGACCGGGCCGGTGCGGAAGTTCGCGATCGTGGCGGGGGCGATGCCGGAGATCCGGGCACGTGACGTGCACCGGGAACCCACTCCGCGGCTCGGTGGTATCGCGATGTTCTTCGGCCTGTGCGCGGGCCTGCTGGTCGCCGACCATCTCACCAACCTCAACCAGCTCTTCGAGAACTCCAACGAGCCGCGGGCGCTGCTCTCCGGGGCCGCGCTGATCTGGCTCATCGGTGTCCTGGACGACAAGTTCGAGATCGACGCCCTGATCAAGCTGGGCGGCCAGATGATCGCCGCCGGTGTGATGGTCATGCAGGGTCTGACGATCCTGTGGCTGCCGATCCCGGGCGTCGGGTCGGTGGCGCTGACCCAGTGGCAGGGCACGCTGCTCACGGTGGCGCTGGTCGTCATCACCATCAACGCGGTCAACTTCGTGGACGGCCTGGACGGTCTCGCGGCCGGCATGGTGTGCATCGCGGCGGCGGCGTTCTTCCTGTACGCCTACCGCATCTGGTACTCGTACGGCATCGAGGCGGCCGCTCCGGCGACGCTGTTCTCGGCCATCCTGATGGGCATGTGCCTGGGCTTCCTGCCGCACAACATGCATCCCGCGCGCATCTTCATGGGTGACTCGGGCTCGATGCTCATCGGCCTGGTGCTGGCCGCCGGGGCCATCTCCATCACCGGGCAGGTCGACCCGGACGCGCTGAAGCTGTTCGCCGGTTCGGAGAAGGAGGCCGTGCACCAGACGGTGCCGGTCTACATCCCGCTGCTGCTGCCGCTCACCATCATCGCGGTGCCGGCCGCCGACCTGATCCTGGCGATCGTGCGGCGCACCTGGCGCGGCCAGTCGCCGTTCGCGGCGGACCGGGGGCATCTGCACCACCGGCTGCTGGAGATCGGCCACTCGCACAGCCGGGCCGTGCTGATCATGTACTTCTGGTCGGCGCTGATCGGCTTCGGCGCGCTCACGTACTCCGTGAACTCGGCGTCGATGTGGATCGTGCTGAGTGTGGTGATCCTCTCGACGCTCGGCCTCATCCTGCTCCTGCTGCCCCGCTTCACCCCGCGGGCCCCGCGCTGGGCGGAGGCCGTCGTGCCGCCGCGCTACCGTCGCCGGCGGCACGAGGTGCCCGCCGAGGAGGCGTCGGCGGCCGAGGCGGCCGCCGGGGTTCCCGACGAGGCCCCCGACGACCGCACACCGGTGGCCGCGGGCGTCTCCGGCGTCAACGGGGCGACCGCGGTCGGCTCCCGCGCACGCCTGGCCGACCGGTCACGGTCAAGGTAAGAATCCGGCTAGAGCATTGCCAAGTCGTGGGACCCCGATGGGGTCCCATTGGGGGCGCGAAGCGCCCAATATCAGACATAGCGGCCGGATGTCCGCTCAGACGCGCGGCTTCGCTCTCATGTGTGATGCCGGGCACACCCGGCAGGTAAAGACTGCATCAAATAGTTTGTGATACCGTTCACGAGAACCCCGGACAGAGCCGAAGAACCGCAGTGCGACGGTTCATCGGCGCGAGGAAATTCCACTCGGCCCGGGGGTCTACGCTCGTCCATGACGACACCCTGCCCCCTGTGAAATGCGGAGTTGCCGCCATGCCGTCCCATGACGTCCGGAACCTTCTGCAGTGCGCTGTGCCCACAGCTGCTGCCGGTGCGGTCGCCGTTGCCGTCAGTGCCGCGGTGGCCGGAGGCAAGGGCGCCCTCGGCGCGGTCGTCGGAACCGTGCTGGCCATCCTGTTCATGGGGATCGGCCTGTACGTCCTGCAGTGGACGGCGAAATCGCTCCCCCAGCTGTTCCAGGCCATGGGCCTGATGCTCTACGTCGCACAGCTCCTGCTGCTCATGATCTTCGTCGCGCTCTTCAAGGACACCTCACTCTTCAACCCGAAGACGTTCGCGATCTCGCTCGTCGTGGCGACCCTCGTGTGGATGGCCGCACAGGCCCGTGCGCACATGAAGGCCAAGCTCTTCTACGTCGATCCGGATTCCGCGAAGAGTGACAAGTCCGAGAAGACGGGGCCGTCGTCGTGACGGGTAGGGGCGCGATAAAGGCCGAAGAGAACTCCTGCTATCGTCCGGTGCCAACTGCGGCATCGCGGGCGCGGGCATCCGAGCTGACGCCTGAGCGATCGCGAGGCTCGATGCCCCACAGCCGCCCCCACATCCGTAACACCTGTCCGGTGCCGACCCGCGGCCGCGTGCCGCGCCGACACAACGAGGTTGCCGTACCTATGCGTCACGCCGAAGGAGCCCGCGGTGAGTGCTGACCAGACCCAGCTCGCCTTTGACTGGAGCTGTCGGATCATGTCCGACAACGGGTGTGGTTTTCCGGCTCCGGGCCTGCACTCGTTCCTCTTCCAGCCGATCGCGACTGTCGGCGGGTTCGAGTTCAACAAGGTGATGCTGCTCGCGCTCATCACCACCGTCCTCGTCATTGGCTTCTTCTACGCGGCCTTCGGCAAGGCGAAGGTGGTGCCGGGCAAGCTGCAGATGGTCGGTGAGGCCGGCTACGACTTCGTCCGCCGCGGCATCGTCTACGAGACCCTGGGCAAGAAGCAGGGCGAGAAGTACGTGCCCCTCATGGTCTCGCTGTTCTTCTTCATCTGGATCATGAACATCTGGTCGGTGATCCCGCTGGCCCAGTTCCCGGTGTCGTCGATCATCGCCTTCCCCATGGTGCTGGCCGTGGTCGTCTACGTGACCTGGCTCGCCATCACGTTCAAGAAGCACGGCTTCACGGGCGGGTTCAAGAACCTCACCGGTTACGACAAGTCGCTCGGCGCCGTGCTGCCGCTCGTCGTGATCATCGAGTTCTTCTCGAACGTCCTCGTCCGGCCCTTCACCCACGCCGTCCGGCTCTTCGCCAACATGTTCGCCGGCCACCTGCTGCTCGTGATGTTCACCGTCGCCAGCTGGTACCTGCTGAACAGCTGGATGATCCCCGCCGCCGGCGTCTCGTTCGTCATGACCGTGATCATGATCCTGTTCGAGCTCTTCGTCCAGGCCGTCCAGGCGTACGTCTTCGTCCTGCTGGCCTGCTCCTACGTTCAGGGCGCTCTCGCCGAGCACCACTGAGCCCTCCACACCCCGCACCTCAAGTCGTCCGGTGGCCAACCCCCACCGGCCCATGTAAAGAGAAGGAAGATCCAGCATGGCTGCCACTGAGACCCTCGCCGCTGTCTCCGGCTCGATCGGCTCCATCGGTTACGGCCTCGCCGCCATCGGCCCTGGTATCGGTATCGGCATCATCTTCGGCCAGGGCACCCAGGCCCTCGCCCGCCAGCCCGAGGCGGCCGGCCTGATCCGTGCCAACCAGATCCTCGGCTTCGCGTTCTGTGAGGCGCTCGCCCTCATCGGCATCGTTATGCCGTTCGTGTTCGGCCAGTAAGAACCCTTACTCCGACACGTTTCGACGAAAGGCACTGATGTGATCGCCAACCTGGTGCAGCTGGCGGCCGAGGAGGAGCAGAACCCGCTTCTTCCTCCGGGCCCCGAGCTGCTCGTCGGCACCATCGCCTTCGCCATCGTGTTCTTCTTCTTCTGGAAGAAGCTGCTCCCGAACATCAACAAGGTTCTGGAGGAGCGCCGCACGGCGATCGAAGGCGGTATCGAAGAGGCCGAGACCATGAAGGTCGAGGCCCAGAGCGTCCTTGAGCAGTACAAGGCTCAGCTCGCCGAAGCCCGGCACGAGGCCGCGCGTCTGCGCCAGGAGGCGCAGGAGCAGGGTGCCGCGCTCATCGCCGAGATGCGGGCCGAGGGCCAGCGGCAGCGCGAGGAGATCGTCGCCGCCGGTCACGCGCAGATCGAGGCCGACCGCAAGGCCGCCTCGACCGCGCTGCGCCAGGACGTCGGCAAGCTCGCCACCGACCTGGCCGGCAAGCTCGTCGGCGAGTCCCTCGAGGACCACGCCCGGCAGAGCCGCGTGATCGACCGCTTCCTCGACGATCTCGACCAGAAGGCCGAGGCCGCACGATGAACGGAGCGAGCCGCGACGCCCTGGCAGCCGCACGCGAGCGTCTCGACGCGCTGACGGACTCCACGTCCGTGGACGCCGGCTCGCTCGCCGGTGAGCTGGCCGCCGTCACCGCCCTGCTCCACCGCGAGGTGTCGCTGCGTCGGGTCCTCACCGACCCGGCGCAGGCCGGTGAGGCCAAGGCCGAACTGGCCCTGCGCCTGCTCGGATCGCAGGTCAGCGGCCCGGCCGCGGACCTGGTGGCCGGCATGGTGCGCTCCCGCTGGTCGCAGTCCCGCGACCTGGTGGACGCGCTGGAGGAGCTGGCCACCGTCGCCGACCTCACCGCCGCCCAGCAGGCCGGCGCGCTCGACAGCGTCGAGGACGAGCTGTTCCGGTTCGGCCGGATCGTCTCCTCCAGCACCGAGCTGCGCTCCGCGCTGACCAACCGGAGCGCGCCCGCCTCCTCCAAGAGTGAGCTGCTGCGCACTCTGCTCGGGGGCAGGGCGAACCAGGTCACCGAGCGTCTGGTGACGCGTCTGGTGACCGCGCCCCGGGGACGTAGCCTGGAGACGGGAATCGAATCCCTGTCCAAGCTCGCCGCCGACCGCCGGGACCGCATGGTGGCCGTCGTCACCTCCGCGGTGCCGCTGAGCGACCAGCAGAAGCAGCGCCTGGGCGATGTCCTCGCGAAGCTCTACGGCCGCCGGATGCACCTCAACCTCGACGTCGACCCCGAGGTCGTCGGCGGGATGCGGGTGCAGGTCGGTGACGAGGTCATCAACGGCTCCCTGGCGGACCGGCTCGAGGACGCGAGCCGTCGGCTCGCGGGCTGAGCAGCGCATACTTCATAAGTAGTACGTACTTGCGGCCCTGGTTGGGCCGTGCAGAGGATTCACCTCTTTCAGGGGGGAGTCCCCATCCCCCCAAGTGAAACTTCGGGCCCAACAAGGAGAGCAGGGAACTCAGATGGCGGAGCTCACGATCCGGCCGGAGGAGATCCGGGACGCGCTGGAGAACTTTGTCCAGTCGTACAAGCCGGACGCGGCCTCGCGCGAGGAGGTCGGTACGGTCACCCTTGCCGGCGACGGCATCGCCAAGATCGAGGGTCTCCCCTCGGCCATGGCCAACGAACTGCTGAAGTTCGAGGACGGCACCCTCGGCCTCGCCCTCAACCTTGAGGAGCGCGAGATCGGTGCCATCGTCCTCGGTGAGTTCAGCGGCATCGAGGAGGGGCAGCCGGTCACCCGTACCGGTGAGGTCCTGTCCGTCGCCGTGGGCGAGGGCTACCTCGGCCGTGTGGTCGACCCCCTCGGCAACGCGATCGACGGCCTCGGCGAGATCGAGACCCAGGGCCGCCGCGCCCTCGAACTGCAGGCCCCCACGGTCATGCAGCGCAAGTCGGTGCACGAGCCGATGGAGACGGGCTACAAGGCCGTCGACGCCATGACCCCGATCGGTCGTGGCCAGCGCCAGCTCCTCATCGGCGACCGCGGCACCGGCAAGACCGCCCTCGCCGTGGACACGATCATCAACCAGCGTGACAACTGGCGCACGGGCGACCCGAAGAAGCAGGTCCGCTGCATCTACGTCGCCATCGGCCAGAAGGGCTCCACCATCGCGTCGGTCCGCCGCGCGCTGGAGGAGAACGGCGCGCTGGAGTACACGACCATCGTCGCCGCCCCGGCGTCCGACCCGGCCGGCTTCAAGTACCTCGCGCCGTACACCGGCTCGGCCATCGGCCAGCAGTGGATGTACGAGGGCAAGCACGTCCTGATCATCTTCGACGACCTGTCGAAGCAGGCCGACGCCTACCGCGCCGTGTCGCTGCTGCTGCGCCGCCCGCCGGGCCGCGAGGCCTACCCGGGTGACGTCTTCTACCTGCACTCCCGCCTGCTGGAGCGCTGCGCCAAGCTCTCCGACGCGGAGGGCGCCGGCTCGATGACCGGTCTGCCGATCGTCGAGACCAAGGCCAACGACGTCTCGGCGTTCATCCCGACCAACGTCATCTCCATCACCGACGGCCAGTGCTTCCTGGAGTCGGACCTGTTCAACGCCGGTCAGCGCCCCGCGCTGAACGTCGGTATCTCCGTCTCCCGAGTCGGTGGTTCCGCCCAGCACAAGGCGATGCGCCAGGTCTCCGGCCGTCTGCGCGTGGACCTCGCCCAGTTCCGTGAGCTGGAGGCGTTCGCCGCCTTCGGTTCCGACCTGGACGCCGCGTCGAAGGCGCAGCTGGAGCGCGGTCAGCGCATGGTCGAGCTGCTGAAGCAGAACCAGTACGAGCCGATGGCCACCGAGGACCAGGTCGTCTCCATCTGGGCCGGCACCACCGGCCGGATGGACGAGGTGCCGGTCGCCGACGTCCGCCGCTTCGAGAAGGAGCTGCTGGAGTACCTGCACCGCAAGGAGCAGGGCCTCATGACCTCCATCAAGGAGGGCGCCAAGATGTCGGACGACACGATCCAGGCGATCGGCGACGCCGTGGCGGAGTTCAAGAAGCAGTTCGAGACGAGCGACGGCAAGCTGCTCGGCGAGGACGCCCCGTCCGCCGCCAAGTGACGTAAGGAAGGGACCTGACTCATGGGAGCTCAGCTCCGGGTCTACAAGCGTCGCATCCGATCCGTCACCGCGACCAAGAAGATCACCAAGGCGATGGAGATGATCGCCGCCTCGCGTGTCGTCAAGGCGCAGCGCAAGGTGCGGGCCTCCTCGCCCTACGAGCGGGAGCTCACCCGCGCGGTCACGGCGGTCGGCACCGGCTCCAACACCAAGCACCCGCTGACCACCGAGGCGGAGAACCCGACCCGCGCCGCGGTCCTGCTCCTCACGAGCGACCGCGGCCTGGCCGGCGCCTTCAACGCCAACGCCATCAAGGCGGCGGAGCAGCTGACCGCGCGCCTGGAGCGCGAGGGCAGGCAGGTCGACACGTACATCGTCGGCCGCCGCGGCCTCGCGCACTACAACTTCCGTGAGCGCAAGGTCACGGAGTCGTTCAGCGGCTTCACCGACGAGCCCTCGTACGCGGACGCCAAGAAGGTCGCGGCCCCGCTGATCGAGGCCATCGAGAAGGAGACGGCGGAAGGCGGCGTGGACGAGCTCCACATCGTCTACACCGAGTTCGTCTCGATGATGACGCAGACGGCAGTCGACTCCCGACTGCTTCCGCTGCGCCTCGACGAGGTCGCCGGGGAGGCGTCCGCCAAGGGCGAGATCCTCCCGCTGTACGACTTCGAGCCGTCGGCGGAGGACGTCCTCGACGCCCTGCTGCCGCGCTATGTGGAGAGCCGGATCTACAACGCGCTGCTCCAGTCGGCCGCCTCCAAGCACGCCGCCACGCGGCGCGCGATGAAGTCGGCCACCGACAACGCGGGCGAGCTGATCAACGCGCTCTCCCGTCTTGCCAACGCGGCCCGCCAGGCCGAAATCACCCAGGAAATCAGCGAGATCGTCGGTGGCGCCAGTGCACTGGCCGACGCGACCGCGGGGAGTGACAAGTAATGACCACCACTGTTGAGACCGCGACGGCCACGGGCCGCGTCGCCCGGGTCATCGGCCCGGTCGTCGACGTGGAGTTCCCCGTCGACGCGATGCCGGAGATCTACAACGCCCTCCACGTCGAGGTGGCCGACCCGGCCAACGAGGGCCAGCTCAAGACGCTGACCCTCGAGGTCGCCCAGCACCTGGGCGAGGGTCTGGTCCGCACCATCTCCATGCAGCCCACCGACGGTCTGGTCCGCCAGTCCGCGGTGACCGACACGGGCTCCGCCATCTCGGTGCCGGTCGGCGACTTCACCAAGGGCAAGGTGTTCAACACCCTTGGTGAGGTGCTGAACGTCGACGAGCAGTACACCGGTGAGCGCTGGCCGATCCACCGCAAGGCGCCCAACTTCGACGAGCTCGAGTCGAAGACCGAGATGTTCGAGACCGGCGTCAAGGTCATCGACCTTCTCACCCCGTACGTCAAGGGTGGAAAGATCGGTCTGTTCGGCGGTGCCGGCGTCGGCAAGACGGTGCTCATCCAGGAGATGATCTACCGCGTCGCCAATAACCACGAAGGTGTGTCGGTGTTCGCCGGTGTCGGCGAGCGCACCCGTGAGGGCAACGACCTCATCGAGGAGATGAGCGAGTCGGGCGTCATCGACAAGACCGCGCTCGTCTTCGGTCAGATGGACGAGCCCCCGGGCACCCGTCTGCGCGTCGCGCTGGCCGGCCTCACCATGGCCGAGTACTTCCGTGACGTCCAGAAGCAGGACGTGCTGTTCTTCATCGACAACATCTTCCGCTTCACCCAGGCCGGTTCCGAGGTGTCGACCCTGCTCGGCCGTATGCCCTCCGCGGTGGGCTACCAGCCGAACCTGGCCGACGAGATGGGTCTCCTCCAGGAGCGCATCACCTCGACCCGTGGTCACTCGATCACCTCGATGCAGGCGATCTACGTCCCCGCGGACGACCTGACCGACCCGGCCCCGGCCACCACCTTCGCCCACCTCGACGCGACGACGGTGCTCTCCCGTCCGATCTCGGAGAAGGGCATCTACCCGGCCGTGGACCCGCTGGACTCCACGTCCCGCATCCTGGACCCGCGCTACATCGCGCAGGACCACTACGACGCGGCCATGCGGGTGAAGAACATCCTGCAGAAGTACAAGGACCTGCAGGACATCATCGCGATCCTCGGTATCGACGAGCTCGGCGAGGAGGACAAGCTCGTCGTCCACCGTGCCCGTCGCGTGGAGCGCTTCCTGTCCCAGAACACCCACGTCGCCAAGCAGTTCACCGGCGTGGACGGTTCGGACGTGCCGCTGGACGAGTCGATCACCGCGTTCAACTCGATCTGCGACGGTGAGTACGACCACTTCCCGGAGCAGGCGTTCTTCATGTGCGGTGGCATCGAGGACCTGAAGAACAACGCGAAGAAGCTGGGCGTCTCCTGACCCCCGGATTCCGAGCTGAGCCGCACGGCTCACTCCTGAGGGGGCGGGCTGCGTCCCGCCCCCTCTCTCCTGCCTACTAGACTTGTAACCAACACCCGGCACAACCGCCGGGTGGTGACCCGAGGAGCCACCTTGGCTGCTGAGCTGCACGTCGCGCTGGTCGCGGCCGACCGAGAGGTCTGGTCCGGCGAGGCCACCCTGGTCGTCGCGCGCACCACGTCCGGCGACATCGGCGTCATGCCCGGTCACCAGCCGCTGCTCGGTGTGCTGGAGTCGGGCCCGGTGACCATCCGTACGCGCGAGGGCGGGACGGTCATCGCCGCGGTGCACGGCGGTTTCATCTCGTTCGCGGACGACAAGCTGTCGCTGCTGGCCGAGACCGCCGAGCTGGCGGACGAGATCGACGTCAAGCGCGCGGAAGAGGAACTCGCCCGCGCGAAGGCGGAGGACGACGCCGACGCCGAGCGCCGCGCGGATGTCCGCCTGCGGGCGGCGACGGCGGGGCGCTGATACCAGCGCGATGAGTTGACGTCCCTCAGCCGCGGCCGGCACCGGAGTGATCCGGAGCCGACCGCGGCTGAGGCAGATCTGGATGATTTTTCCGTTCCGTTACCTAGGAGACGAGGAGGTCGGTGCCGATGGTCCTCGCTCTGACTGTGTGCGGAATTGTCGTGGTGCTCGTGGTGGCCGGGCTCTTCGTCTTCGGTCTGCGCCGCCGGCTCATCCAGCGTTCCGGCGGCACCTTCGACTGCAGCCTGCGCTGGGACGCCCCCGAGACCCCGGGTGACTCCGGCGGCAAGGGCTGGGCGTACGGGGTGGCCCGCTACAACGGCGACCGGGTCGAGTGGTACCGCGTCTTCTCGTACGCGCCCCGCCCGCGCCGCGTCCTGGAGCGCTCCGCGATCGAGGTGGCCGGCCGTCGCGTACCCGAGGGCGAGGAGGAGCTGGCGCTGCTGTCGGACGCGGTGATCCTCGCCTGTCTGCACCGGGGCACGCGTCTGGAGCTCGCGATGAGCGAGGACGCGCTGACCGGTTTCCTCGCGTGGCTGGAGGCGGCACCGCCCGGCCAGCGGGTGAACGTCGCGTAACGCGACGTTCGGGGGAGCTTCCTCCGTCGGGCGGCGGGGCCGTCGGGACAGGGCGAACGTGGCCTGAAATCGGGTTCCCCCGCGCCTACTTCACCGTAACTTTGAACCATTTGCATGGGCTCGCGTTTCTACTGGGGACGTCGTTCGGACGTCTGGTTCCGATCCATCCCGAGTGAGGCCCCCTCCATGCACAGCATTTCGCGTGCGGCCGCCCGCAGCGGCCGCCACCGCAAGCCCAAACAGATGAATCCGTCGGTCCGCCGGGCCATCGTGGTCGCGGCGACCGCGCCCGTCGCCGCGACGATCCTGTCCGCGCCCTCCGCCTTCGCCGCCGGAGGGTCCGACGGCGGGGGATTCAGCCCTCCCCAGGAGCACGCTCACCAACGCGTGCTCACGGAGGACACGGACGAGACCGCGGAGAGCGAGGCTCTGGCGGAGAACGCCGCCGCCGGAACCGAAGACGTCGTCGAGCGTCCTGCCGTGGTCTCCGGCACGGAGGAGACGGCCGCCACGGCCGACGACACACGGACGTTCGTGAAGTCCGTCCGGCCCGGTGCGGGCGACACCACCGCCACCACCGACCCCGTCTCCGTGGACCAGAGCATCGCGGACGCCCTCGACGCGCGGGCCGGTGATCCGCGGCTGGGCACACAGCTCAGCGGATTCGTCATCGACGCCGCGTCGGACGAGGTGATCTGGGACCACAACGCGGCCACCGCGCTGATGCCCGCCTCCAACACCAAACTCGCCACCGCCACCGCCGCGTTGACCGTCCTCGGCCCCGACCACCGGTTCACCACCGAGGTCGTCTACGCCGACGGCACGCTCACCCTCGTCGGCGGGGGAGACCGCACGCTGACCACCGAGGACCTGGCCGCGCTGGCCGAGGCCGCGGTCGCGGGGCTGGCCAACGCCGGTCTCACCTCGGTCGAGGTCCGGGTCGACGACAGCCTCTTCCCGGAGCCCACCCTCGCCACCGGCTGGAACGCCGGCTACTACCCGAACGAGATCGCGCCGGTGCGGGCCCTGGTGGTGGACGGACACGCCGTCGAGGACACCGCGCTGGACGCGGGCGAGGTCTTCGCCGGACTGCTCGCCGACCGCGGTGTCACGGTCAGCGGCGAGGTCACCCGCGGGGTGGCCGGGGAGGGCGACGCCCTCGTGGCGGAGCACCGGTCCGACGCACTGTCCACGATCGTCAAGCACATGCTCAAGGTGAGCGACAACAACATCGCCGAGTCGCTGCTGCGGATGACCGCGCTCGGCGCCGACCGCGCGGCCACCTTCGAGGACGGCACGGCGGTCGTGCGGGACGTGCTGAGCGGCACGTACGGCGTGTCCCTGGAGAACTTCGAGATGTACGACGGCAGCGGCCTCTCCCGTGCCACCCGCATCCCGGCGCGGACCCTCGCCGACATCCTCGACCTGAGCACCGACCCCCGCTACAGCGGTGTGCTGAAGCACGTCGCGGACGGTCTGCCCGTCGCCGGTGAGGCGGGAGCCACGCTCGGTCCCGAGTGGGGGCGGTTCGACACCGAGGACTCGCAGTGCGCGGTCGGGGAGGTCAGGGGCAAGACCGGCACCCTCACCGGGGCGATCGCCCTCAGCGGCATGACGCTGGGCGAGGACGGGCGCTGGAAGGTCTTCTCCTTCGTCGAGAACGGCTCCACCGCGCCGGGCAACGACATCAAGGACGCCCTGGACGGTCTCGCCGCGTCGGTCAACGGCTGCAACACCTGACCGCGGATCCACGCCCGTGCGAGGCCGCCCCCGGACGACGGTGTCGTCCGGGGGCGGCCCGGTGGCGGTGGCCCGACGGCCGTGCCGTCTACCTCAGTCCGTTGTCCATGGCGGTCACGAGCTCACCGTTCGTGGTGTCTCCGCTGAACTCCCAGAAGAAGGCGCCGCCGAGGCCCTGGCTCTTGGCCCAGGCCATCTTGGAGCCGATGGTGGCCGGGGTGTCGTAGGACCACCAGTTGTTGCCGCAGTGGGCGTACGCCGTGCCCGCGACGGTGCCGGTGGCCGGGCAGCTGTTCTTGAGGATCTTGTAGTCCTCGATGCCCGCCTCATAGGTGCCGGGGGCCGCTCCGGTGGCCGAGCCGCCGGGGGCGGACTGGGTGACACCGGTCCAGCCGCGGCCGTAGAAGCCGATGCCGAGCAGCAGCTTGCTCGCCGGGACGCCCTTCGCCTTCAGCTTGGCGATCGCGGCGGCCGAGTTGAAGCCTTCCTGCGGGATGCCGTCGTACGACGTCAGCGGCGAGTGGGGAGCCGTGGGGCCGTCCTTGTCGAAGGCGCCGAAGTAGTCGTACGTCATCACGTTGTACCAGTCGAGGTACTGGGCGGCGCCGCCGTAGTCGGCCGCGTCGATCTTGCCGCCGTTCGAGCCGTCCGCGGTGATGGCGGCGGTGACCAGGTAGTCGTCGCCGAACTCGGCGCGCAGGGCCTGGGAGAGGTTCCTGAAGGCCGCCGGACCGCTGGTGTCACAGGTCAGACCGCAGGCGTTGGGGTACTCCCAGTCGATGTCGATGCCGTCGAAGACATCGGCCCAGCGCGGGTCCTCCACCACGGCCTTGCAGGACTTGGCGAACGCCGCCGGGTTCTGCGCGGCCTGGCCGAAGCCGCCGGAGTAGGTCCAGCCGCCGAAGGAGTACAGCACCTTGATGTGCGGGTACTTCGCCTTCAGCTGGCGCAGCTGGTTGAAGTTGCCGCGCAGCGGCTGGTCCCAGCTGTCGGCCTGGCCGCTGACGGACTGGTCGGCGGTGTAGGCCCGGTCGGTGGCGGCGTAGGCGTCGTCGAGCTTGCACTGGCCGCCCACGACGTTGCCGAAGGCGTAGTTGATGTGGGTGATCTTGGCGGCCGAGCCGGACGTCACCAGGTTCTTGACGTGGTAGTTGCGGCCGTAGACACCCCACTCGGTGAAGTAGCCGAGGTTGACCTTCTCGCCGGGCGGCGGTTCCTCGGTGGTGCCGGTGGTG
Source organism: Streptomyces sp. NPDC086080 (assembly GCF_044540255.1). NCBI lineage: Bacteria > Bacillati > Actinomycetota > Actinomycetes > Kitasatosporales > Streptomycetaceae > Streptomyces > Streptomyces sp. NPDC086080. The sequence continues at coordinate 89,372 of NZ_JBITRU010000022.1, read as the reverse complement.
CGGACCCGCACCGCGCTGCTGGCCGGTCCGGTCTGGTCGGCGGTGTCCCGGGCCCGCACGGTGTAGGAGTAGTCGGTGCCCTTGGACAGGCCGGTGTCCGTGTGCGAGGTGCCGGTCACGGTGGCGACCCTGGCGCCGTCGCGCAGGACGTCGTAGTTCTTGACGCCCTTGTCGTCGGTGGCGGCCGGCCAGGACAGCCGCACCGAGGTGTCGGTGATGTCCGAGGCGGTCGGGGTGCCGGGGGCGGACGGGGCTTCGTCGCCGGGGACGGACGTGCCGTCGCAGCTGCCGCCGTTGAGCTTGCAGCCGGAGGGGGAGCCGGAGCCGCTGCCGTTGAAGCCGAAGCTGACCGACGCGCCGGGGGCGAGGGTGCCGTTCCAGCCGACGTTCTTGGCGGTCCAGTGGTCACCGGAGCCGGTGACCGTGGCGTCCCAGGCGGAGGTGACCTTGGTGCCGGAGGGGAAGTCCCAGTCGATGGTCCAGGAGTTGATGGTCGTGGTGCCGGTGTTCTTCACCGTCCACTTGCCCTCGAAGCCCGAGCCCCAGTCCTGGGTCTTGGCGTAGGTGGCGGTCGCCGAGGTGGCGGCCTCGGCGGGGCTCGCGAGGCCGACGAGGCCGGCGACGGGGAGCAGCAGGGTCGCGAACCCCGCGGCGGCTCTGTGTCTGAAGCGCATGCTGCGCCTCCTTATGGGGAGAAGCCGTTGGGGATGTGACTGAGCCATCACATCCGCAGTGCCGCGAGAATAGAAAGGTCTGGACCACGGGTCAATAGGTCTGGACCACCGTCCCTCACGGTTCGCCCCTGACGCCCGTTAGATCCCCAACTCCTGAGCGAGAACGGCCGCTTGCACCCGGCTGCGCAGCTCCAGCTTCCCCAGGAGCCGGCTGACGTGCGTCTTCACCGTGGCCTCGGCCATCTGGAGCCGCACCGCGATGTCGGCGTTGGACAGCCCCTCACCGAGACACGACAGCACCTCGCGCTCGCGTCGCGTGAGGGAGTCCAGCACCGCCGGATCGGCCGTCACCGGGCGAGTGGGCTTCGCCCCGAACTCGGCGATCAGCCGGCGGGTCACGGCCGGGGCGATGATGCCCTCGCCGGCCGCCACCGTGCGCACCGCCGCGATGAGGTCCTTCGCCTCCGTGTTCTTCAGCAGGAACCCGGCCGCACCGGCCCGGAGCGCCCCGAACACATACTCGTCGAGGTCGAACGTGGTCAGCACGAGCACATCGGCGAGCCTCTCGCCGACCACCTGCCGGGTCGCCGACACCCCGTCGAGCCGCGGCATCTGTACGTCCATCAGGACCAGGTCGGGGCGCAGCTCACGGGCGAGCGCCACCGCCTGCTCGCCGTCGCCCGCCTCGCCGACCACCTCGATGTCGGGCGCGCTGCGCAGGATCAGGACGAGCCCCGCGCGGACGGCGGACTGGTCCTCGGCGACCAGGACGCGGATCATCAGGTCTCTCCTCGCACGACATCGGTGACCGGAAGGGTGGCGCGCACCACCCACAGCGTGCCCTCCGGACCGGCCTCGAACGTGCCGTCCAGCAGGGCGGCCCGCTCCCGCATGCCGACGAGACCGGCCCCCGAGCCCGGCGCGCGCGGGGTGTCCCGGGCGGAGTGGGGACTGCTCACCCGGATGTCCAGGGCATCGGCCGGCCGGCGCAGGCACACGGTGACCGTCCCCGGCGCGGCATGCTTGAGCGCGTTCGTCAGTGACTCCTGGACGATCCGGTACGCGGCGAGTTCGACCGGCGCCGGAACCTCGCCGTAGGTGGCGTCGAGGGTGACGTCCAGGCCGTTGGCGCGGGCGTGGTCGACCAGGGTGCCGAGACTGTCGAGGGTGGGGGTCGCCGCCGGTCGGCCGTCGTCCTGACCGTCGCGCAGGATGCCGATGAGACGGCGCATCTCGGACAGTCCCTGCACACTGTTCTCCCGGATGACACCGAGCGCCTCTTTGGAGGTCCCGGGGTCGTCCAGGGAGAGGGCGGCCGTGGAGTGGATGGCGATCGCGGACAGGTGGTTGGCGACCATGTCGTGCAACTCCCGGGCCATGCGGGCGCGTTCCGCGGTCACCGCCTGGGTGCGGTCCATCTCCGCGAGCAGCGCGGTCTGTTCGGCGCGCAGCCGGGCGGCGTCGGCGGCGTCGCGGTGGTTGCGCACGATGAGGCCGGTCGACGCCGGGGTGAAGGCCACGGCGCCGACGACGACACCGACCAGCAGAGCCTCCGGGATCCGCCACACCGCATAGGGCACCAGGGTCGCCGCGATCGTCGCCAGGCCGGTGATCCACGGCAGGCGGCGGGCCGTGGCGGGCCTGCCGTACACCACGGCGGCGTACATGAGATCGGTGTACATCACGATCGTGGCGATGCTGCCCCGGGTCAGGGTGTCCGCGGCCAGCGCCAGGGTGCCGACCGCCAGGGCGGTGCGCGGGGTGGTACGGCGCAGCAACTCACAGCCGGCGATCACGGCGAGCGGCAGCAGGAGCGGCCAGCGGCCGTCGAAGAGCACGAGCGGGTCGTCGGCCTTCCGCACACCAAGACCGAAACCCCACAGGAGCAGCCCGCCGGCGAGTCCGGCGAGCGCGACCCCCGCGTCGAAGCGGGGAGGGCGGAACGGTCGCGGGGCCATGGCACCCATCCAACACGGTGCGCGCGCCCGGTGCCTGATCCGCGGGGACGGTCCTGGACTGCATCCTTCGATGTACCGCGAGTTCATCGGCGGCGACGACGTGTCCGGCCGGTCCGGACGGGAGCCTGGAAGGGTGACCGAGAGGAGCGAACCGTGATCGTCGCCTTGATCGTTGCCTGCGAGATCGGATTCTGGGTGCTGCTGGCCGCCGGCCTGGCGTTCCGGTACCTGCTGAAGATGCCGCGAACCGGCCTGGCGCTGCTGCTGTGCGAGCCGGTGCTGGAGGTCGTCCTGCTGGCCGTCACCGCGCTGGACCTGAAGAACGGCGCGGAGCCCAACTGGACGCACGGGCTGGCCGCGCTCTACATCGGCTACACGGTCGGCCACGGCCACCGCACCGTGAAGTGGCTCGACGGCCACGCCGCCCACCGCCTGGGCGGCGCCCCCAGGCCGCCCGGACCGCCGCGTCACGGCACGGACCGCGCCCGGTACGAGACCAGGCTCTGGCTGGGCACGCTGGCGGGCGCCGCCGTCGCGACCGCGCTGCTCCAGCTCGCCATCTGGTACGTCGGCGACCCGGGCCGTGTCACGTCGCTGGAGGACTGGCGCTTCACGGCCTGGCGGATCACCGGCATCCACGGCCTGGTGGCCCTGGCCTACTGGATCTGGCCGAAGCGGGCCCCGGCGGACGCGCCGGAGGCCGACGGCGCGGACCGGGAGCGGGTGGGCCGATGACGCGGGCGGCCGGGGACGTCCTCGCGGGGGCCGTCACGCTGGTGGCCGGCCTGGGGCTGTGGCTGTTCGCCGGGGGAGTGGACCTGCCGGTGGTCACGCCCGCCAAGGTGGGCGTGGTGATGATGTGCGTCGGCGGCGCCGAGGCCCTGCTGGGCCTCTACCGGGCCGTGCGCGGGGTCGCGTCCCGCGAGGTGGTGTAGCCGATCACGCGCTTCGCCCTCCGGTACCCGGCTCGCGGTGATCTCCACGTCGGCGCGGCGCGCGAAGCGGCCCGGTCAGGCGCCGAGAGTGCCCCAGCCGGTCGACGTACCCGGCGTGACCTGCGAGTCCGGTCCGTTGATCGGCTACACCACCCGGCGGGACGCCATCGTGCGCGGCCCGGCGGAGCCCCGGTAGGTCTCAGCGCTCCCCGCCCGGTACCCACAGCACGTCGCCGGTCTCCTTGTTGGCGATGCGGGCCAGGATGAACAGCAGGTCGGAGAGGCGGTTGAGGTAGGTGGCGGTGAGGGGGTTCATGGTCTCGCCGTGCGCCTCGAGCGCCGTCCAGGTGGAACGCTCGGCCCGGCGTACGACGGTGCAGGCCTGGTGGAGCAGGGCGGCGCCCGCCGTGCCGCCGGGCAGGATGAAGGAGCGCAGCTTGCCCACCCGCTCGTTGAACCGGTCGCAGTCCGCCTCCAGCCGGTCGACGTAGAACTGCTCGACCCGCAGCGGCGGGTACTTCGGGTTCTCCGTCACCGGTGTCGACAGGTCCGCCCCCACGTCGAACAGGTCGTTCTGCACCCGGGTGAGGACCTCGACGACCTCCTCGTGGAGACCGCCCAGGGCGATCGCCGTACCGATCACCGCGTTCGCCTCGTTGGCGTCGGCGTAGGCGGAGATCCGCAGATCGGTCTTGGGCACCCGGCTCATGTCACCGAGGTTGGTGGTGCCCTTGTCGCCCGTTCGGGTGTAGATACGCGTCAGATTGACCATGGAGCCAGCCTAGTGACGTCACCGGGGTCCGGAGCCCGCGTGTGGCCAGGGACACGATGGGGCGGGCGGGGCTCCAGCGCGCCGTACGAAGCGCTTTCCGGCCTCGCCGGTGTGATGTCCGTCATGTGAGACGTGACGCGCGTTACTTACCGGTCACACAGCGCCTCGCGAACGCTAATGTCCGCTCCTGGAGAACAAGACAGCGCGTATCAGGGGAGTCGCACAGTGGCACGCAAGCTCGCCGTCATCGGGGCCGGTCTCATGGGATCCGGGATCGCCCAGGTCTCCGCTCAGGCGGGCTGGGAGGTCGTCCTGCGCGACGTCACCGACGAGGCGCTCACGCGGGGTACCGACGGGATCAAGGCGTCGTACGACAGGTTCGTGAGCAAGGGGAAGCTTCAGGCGCGGGACGCCGAGGCCGCCCTCGCCCGGATCACCACGACCACCGACCTGGACGCCTGCGCCGACGCGGACGTCGTCGTCGAGGCCGTGTTCGAGAAGCTCGAGGTCAAGCACGAGATCTTCCGGGCGCTCGACAAGATCGTGCGCGAGGACGCCGTGCTCGCCTCCAACACCTCCGCCATCCCGATCACCAAGATCGCGGCAGCGACGGAGTACCCGGAGCGGGTCGTCGGCGCCCACTTCTTCTCGCCGGTGCCGATGATGAAGCTGTGCGAGCTGGTCCGCGGCTACAAGACCAGCGACGAAACCCTCGCCAGGACGCGGGAGTTCGCCGAGTCGGTCGGCAAGACCTGCATCGTCGTCAACCGTGACGTCGCCGGCTTCGTCACCACCCGCCTCATCGCCGCCCTCGTCGTCGAGGCGGCCAAGCTGTACGAGTCGGGCGTGGCGAGCGCCGAGGACATCGACCTGGCCTGCAAGCTGGGATTCGGCCACGCCATGGGACCGCTGGCCACCGCCGACCTGACCGGTGTCGACATCCTGTTGCACGCCACCGACAACATCTACACCGAGTCCCAGGACGAGAAGTTCGCCGCTCCCGAGCTGATGCGCCGGATGGTTGATGCCGGTGACATCGGGCGCAAGAGCGGGCAGGGCTTCTACGAGCACTGACACCGCGCACCCGCCCCGGCGCGCATCACACGCCGGGGTGAATTCGGTATCGGTTCGCTTACCGGCAGCAACCTCTGCGCCCGCCATGCCGTCAGAGGATGCATCACCGGCCTTGAAGACAACACGGAGCACGAGACGGAGCACGGGGAGCGCATATGTACATCAGGGGCGACCACGCCGAGCTGGTCGTCGGGGGCCGCCTCGACGTCCGCAGCGCGGCGGACGCCCGTACGGTCCTGCACTCGGCCGTCGACGACGGAGTCGGCGACCTGGTGCTGGACCTGTCCGATCTGGACTCCTGGGACGCCACCGGACTCGGTGTGATCATGGGAGCCCACCGACGGGCCGGCCGGTGCGGCCGGCGCCTGGTGCTGCGCGACGTACCGGCGCAGATGCAGCGCCTGCTGGTGGCCACCCGACTGCACCGGATCCTGGCGATCGAAGGGGGCATCGGGGTGGACACGCTGCCCCGCGTGTGAGGCCGTACGCGGGACGTGCCCGGACGTGCCGGGGCGTGCCCGGACGTGCCGGACTGACCGGACACTTCGCGGACCGGGGGCGACCTCGGAGAACCGTGGGACCCCCGCACAATCCTCACGAGACTGTGATGTCCCGGACCGCGCGGCACCCCGGACTGTCGTAGATACTGAGCGAAGGTTTAGGGTTCGGCTGCCCGCTGCCTTGCAACCCTCGAGCGGGCCCGGACCAGAAGCGACAGCGCGGTGTGCAGCGAGGCCGGGGAGGGCTTCAGCCACGACGCTTTTGGGGGGCTAGGACCTATGGACCCGAACAACCCGGGACCCGAGGAGTACGGCCACGACGATGGGGGCACCCCCCGGTCGGGTTCGTTCGAGACCGAGGCAAGTGGTGCGCCGCGTCAGCGTCCTCCCCGGGACTCCCTCGCCGCCGACTTCGGACAGCACGCGCCCGCGCCGGCCCGCACGGTGCAGCTGGTCTCCGGGAACTACCTGCTGACCGTCAACCCCGTCGACGGCAGCGAGATCGAGCACTGCCCGCCCGCCGAGCGGCCGGCCCGCCCCGCCAAGCTCACCGAGGCCGAGCGGGCCGAGGTCGAGCGCGCCGCCCGGCCGCCGGTCCCGCCGGGCCCCACACCGCCCACGCTGCCGCTGCTGGCCCGTCAGGAGCAGCGCGAGGAGCTGGTCCGGCTGCTCGCCCGCGGCCGCTCCGTACGCCTCACCGGCCCGGCCGGCTCCGGCCGCACCCGGCTCCTCGACGTCGTCGCCGAGGACTGCGCGGACCTCGCGCCCGACGGCGTCGTCCGGCTGAACGGCCTGGGCCGCTCCGCCGACGAGCTGCTGTACGACCTCTTCCACGCCGTCCACGACGCCCCCCTGTACCGGCCCGAGCCGGACGAACTCGCCGAGTGCGTCCGTGAGATCGGCGCCGTCGTCGTCCTGGACGACCTCGAGTTCGGCGGCGCCGCCCTCGACGGGCTGCTGGACGCCACCCCCGAGTGCGCCTTCCTGTTCGGCACCGCCCCGGACGTCCCCGAGCCGTCCGCCGACGCCGGAGTCGCGGAGGTCGCCCTCCCCGGACTCGACCGCGCGGCCGGCCTCGACCTGCTCGAACACGCCGTCGGCCGGAGCCTCACCGAGGACGAGTCGAACTGGGCCGGCGACCTCTGGTTCGAGTCCGAGGGCCTGCCGCTGCGCTTCGTCCAGGCCGGCGCCCTGCTGCGGCAGCGGGACCGGCTGCGGGCCGGCGCCGGCGCCGTCGACGAGTTCGGCGTCTTCGAGGACGTACGGCCCGACGAGATGCCCTACGAGCCCGCCGACGTCGACAGCGACGAGGTACCGCTGCCCTCGCTGGGTGAGGCCGCCGCGCCCGCCCCGCTGCTCGCCTCCCGGCTCAGCGCCTCCGCCCGCGCCACCCTGCGGTTCGCCGTCGCGCTCGGCGGCGAGGTGCCCCATCAGGCGCATCTGCCCGCCCTGGTGGGCGACACCCACGCCGACGCCGCCCTCGGTGAACTGGCCGCCTGCGGACTGGTCACCCCGGTGGGCTCGCGCTACCGGCTCGCCGCCGGCGTGCCGGCCCAGCTGGAGGCCGCCGGGTACGCCGACGACGCCGAGGCCCAGGTCCGCGCCGCCGCCCAGCACTACGCCTGGTGGACCGGGCACCCCTCGGTCACCCCCGAGCGGGTGTGCGCCGAGGCCGACGCGGTGCTCGCCGCGCTCGCCGTGCTGTCACCGCTCACCTCGGCCACCACCGAGGGCGAGCCCAGCACGGCCGTACAGCTCGCCCGCACCGCCGCGCCCGCGTTCGCCTCGGGGCTGCACTGGAGCGCCTGGGAACGGTCGCTCCGGGCCGGCGCGGAGGCCGCCAAGCTCGCGGGTGACGTCGGCGAACAGGCCTACTTCCAGCACGAGCTCGGCATCCACGCGCTGTGCGCCTCAGAGCTCGACCGGGCGCGCGCCGAGCTGGAGGCGTCCATCGGGCTGCGCGGCGCCCTCTCCGACAAGCGGGGCGCCGTCGCCGGACGCCGTGCCCTGGCCCTGGTCGCCGACCGCTCCGGCATTCCGTCGCTGTTCGCGCCGACGGCGGGGGAGGAGGTGCCGGACGCCCAGTTCGAGACGTCGGCCACACCGCCGCGCGGGGTGCCCACGGCGTTCCCCGCACTCAAGCCGCCCGCCGACACCGCCCTGGTGATCAACCGCACGGTGCCGACACCGGCCACGTCGCCGGGCAGGCCGGGCGGCGGTCTGAAGAGCCTGGCCCGGCGCAACCTGGTCGCGGCCGGCGCGGGCGCCCTGCTCGTCGCCGTGCTGGGCACGGTGGTCACCCTCGGCGCCACGTCCGAGAACGACGCCGGTACGCCGTCGGAGAACGTCGGCGTCAACCCGTCCGCGAGCCAGGGCATCGACGACGGCAGCCTCGGCGCCGACCCGGCGGCCGGGGGCGACGGCGACACCGGTGACGCCACCAGCCGGCCGAGCGACCCGGGCCCCGACGGCACGCCGGGGACGTCGGACGACCCGGCGCCCACGGCACAGGAACCGGACGAGCCGTCGGACGAGGCGAGCGGGACGACGGAGCCGGACGATCCGACGACGTCGCCGACGAGGAAGCCCACGAAGCCCTCGTCGCCGAAGCCTTCGACGTCCGGGTCGCCCTCGTCCCCGGATCCTGACGAAACGGAGACGGAGACTCCGACGGGGACGCCCACGGATACCGGGACCGGTTCGACGGAACCGGAGACCCCGCCCACCACCACCGACACCGCCAGCGGCACAGCCCCCTCCGTCCCCGTGGAGACGGACACCTCCGCCGGCGCCCCCCAGAGCACCGACGCGGGTACCCCCAGCAGCGGGGAAACGGTGATCTGACCCCGTATCGGGTACGCACGAGGGCCGGGTTCCGTGACGGAACCCGGCCCTCGTGCGTGTCGCGGCGTACCGCTCAGAACAGGCGCAGCTTGTCGTCCTCGATGCCCCGCATCGCGTCGTAGTCGAGGACCTGGCAGCCGATGCCCCGGTCGGTGGCGAGGACCCGGGCCTGCGGCTTGATCTCCTGGGCGGCGAAGACACCGCGCACGGGGGCGAGATGGGGATCGCGGTTCAGCAGTTCCAGGTAGCGCGTGAGCTGTTCCACGCCGTCGATCTCGCCGCGCCGTTTGATCTCCACCGCGACCGTCCGCCCTTCGGAGTCCCGGCACAGGATGTCGACCGGGCCGATCGCGGTCATGTACTCGCGGCGGATGAGCGTGTAGCCCTCGCCGAGGATCTCGATGCGGTCGGCGAGCAGCTCCTGGAGGTGTGCTTCCACGCCGTCCTTGATCAGGCCGGGATCGACACCCAGTTCGTGGGAGGAGTCGTGGAGTATCTCCTCCATCGTGATGATGAGCTTCTCGCCCGCCTTGTTGACGACGGTCCAGACGCCCTCTTCCTCGCCGGCGCCCTCCTTCAGCGCACAGGGCGGCGACATCCAGTTCAGGGGCTTGTAGGCCCGGTCGTCGGCGTGGATCGAGACGCTGCCGTCCGCCTTGACCAGGATCAGACGGGGAGCCGAGGGCAGGTGCGCGGTGAGCCGTCCGGCGTAGTCCACGGAGCAGCGGGCAATGACGAGACGCATGGTCGGCAACGCTACTCGACCGGCCGGGGTCGACGCGATTCGCCCTGGCGGCGGCCCTCGCGGAGACCTTCGCGGCGGCCCTCACGGCCGCCCCGCGCGACCCATGGGGCACGTCCTGAATCTCCTGGAAAACGCGTGTTCGGCGATGGCCGATTACCGGCCCACAGGAAGTCCCGCATCCCCGCATTCTCCTGGTGCGGTCACGGTCCGTTGCTTACGGTATTGAACGGGAGGTCGCGATCCGTGTACGCAGCGTGCCCGATTTCGCGCGTTCCCTTATCTGTCAGGCAACCCCTGCTGGTTGGGGGTGCGAGAGGAGAACCCATGTCGCTCGACGTCTCACCGGCCCTACTCGAACAGGCCGAGCGAGGCGAGGTCGACGAAGCAGATTTCGTCGACTGCGTCCGGACCTCCCTGCCCTATGCGTGGGAGATGATCAGCTCCCTGGTGGCCCAGCTGAAGGTGAACGGCGGACCCTTCGCCGACAACCAGACGCCCCCGCCGGACGAGCAGGCACGCGGTCAGTTGCTGCGCGTGCTCGCGAGTGACGCGATACGCGGCGCGCTGCAACGGCACTTCGGTGTGCGGCTGGCCTTCCAGAACTGCCACCGGGTGGCGGTGTTCCCGCTTGACTCCTCGGTCGACGAGACGCTGGCCCGCTTCACCTCGGTGCGCAACCAGTTGCTGAACCAGTCGCCGGAATTGCGCGACTGCTGACGCGCCATCGATTGCTTGCCGCTCCGTACGCGGGAGGTGCGGTTCGTACCGGGGCGGCAAGCCTCCATGGGACGACGGCCCGTCAGGGCCGGGCGAGTTGCGGGAGTACCTCGGCCCCGAGCCGCCGTACGTTCTCCTCCGTCGCCGCCAGATCGCCGGAACCCTCGACGAGCAGGGCGAAGCGGGAGATGCCGGTGCGCTCGCTGGTCGCGGCGAGCCGGTCGGCGCACAGTCGCGGGGTGCCCACCGGGTGCAGCCCGCAGAGCAGTTCGGTGTAGGCGAGCGGGTCGCGCATCTGCCGGGGCCTTCCGTCCACCGTGACATGGGCCTGAAGTCCCTGCCGCAGCCAGCCCGGCATCGCCTTCAGCAGCGTCTCCGCCGCGTCGGTGCGCCGGTCCGCGATCTGGCAGACGCCGGCCGAGACATGGGCCGCGCGGTGGATCTCCCCGGGCGTCCGGCCGCTCGCGCGCGCGTGGCGCCGCCACAGTGCGACCATCTCGGCCTTCTCCTCGTCCCCGATGTGCATGCCGAGCAGCATCGGCAGTCCGCGCTCGGCGGCCAGCCGTACGCTCGCCGGGGACGTGCACGCGAGCACCACCTCCGGGCCCTCGGTCTCGGTCAGGGACTCCGACGGGCGCGGCACGACGGGCACCTCGCGGAAGCGGTACCGCTCGCCGTCCGCCCCGACGGAGGGTTCGCGCAGCCAGCGCATGAGCAGATCGAGTGATTCCGGGAACCCCTTCTCGTACGCGCCGAGGCCGGCCCCGAACACCTCCAGGTCGACCCACGGCCCGCCGCGCCCGAGGCCCAGCGAGAACCGGCCGCCGCTGGCGATGTGCAGCAGCGCGGCCTGTTCGCCGAGGGCGACGGGGTGGACGGTGGGCAGCACACTGACCGCCGTACCGACCCGCAGCCGGCGGGTGCGGCCGAGCAGCAGAGCGGCCAGGGTGACCGCCGACGGGCAGGTGCCGTAGGGCACGAAGTGGTGCTCGGCCAGCCAGACCGTGTCGAGCCCCGCCTCCTCGGCCACCTCGGCCGAGCGGACCGCGCGGTGCAGCGCCTCCCCCTCGCCCTGCCCGGGGAACTGGGCGGCCAACACGAAACTTCCAACGCGCATTGCTTTTCCTGCTTCCTTGGCTCCGACGCGGAGCTCCCCCGCAGGGCATAACCGGCCGACACGTGCCGAGGACACGGCCGGGCGAGCAACTTTGCGGATTGTCTGCAGAATGAGGCGCTGCCGGGGTCGCCGCGTCGCCACGGAGGGGGCTTGTGACGATTGGTTCCGTACGCGTACCCCTGCCCGTGCCGCGTAGGCTGGACGCGGCCCCAGCTTCCCGTACAGCCCCGTGAGGTGTCCTGTGTCCCCGCGTCGCAACCGACCCAAGGGAGCAGCCGGTGCGTCGTCCGGCCGGAGCGCCGAGGACGACCGCTCCGGACGCTACGGCGGCTGGCAGTCCACGGAGAACTGGCAGGGCGAGGAGTGGAGCGTACGGCACGTGGCGGGGGCCAGCGCCCACGGCAAGGCCTACCGCTGCCCGGGCTGCGACCAGTTGATCCCGGACGGGGTGCCGCACGTGGTGGCCTGGCCGGAACACTCCGGCGTCGACGACCGTCGGCACTGGCACAAGGCGTGCTGGAACGCGAAGGACCGCCGCACCACGCGGGTGCGGCGGTCCCGTAACGCGCCGCGGTTCTGAACGCTCCCACCTCTCGTCTTGCGAGAGTGCCCCGGCCTTCGGGACTCTGCTGAGGAATGCGTGATTCGGGTGGTCAGGCCGTGAGCGTCAGGGTTTCGAGGCGGGAGGTGCGGGTGCCGCCGAGTGGGGTGCCGGTCAGCCATCGGTCGATGCGGATGAGGTTGAGTGCGGTGGCGGCGAAGACGTGGCCGAGGCGGGTGGTGGGTAGATCGCGGTAGCGGGTGCGGCGCAGGCCGGTGACACGGACGGCCTGGGAGATCGTGCCTTCGACTCCGGCCCGGATCGCGTAACGGTCCTTCCACTCGTCGGTCTCCTGGGCCTGGCGGACGGTTTCGAGGGCCTCGTATCGCTCACGCGGCAGGAAGGTGATGCCCCTGCCCCGGCGGCCGGAGGGGGCTTGGTGCACGATGTCTGTTTCGGGCAGGGGCGGCAGTACTCGGCGGGGAAGAACACCTTGAGGACCGGAGTGCCGTTGCGGTGGTGTTTCTGTTTCCACCACTCGAAACTTCGGTGTCCGCCTGGACAGATGGCGCTTTCGTTGTCCCATTCGATGGTGAAGTCGGCGCGGGAGAAGCCCTGATCCTCTCGGGACTGGCGGCTGCTGTCGTGCGGGGCCGGGCCGAGCAGTTCCATACCCTGCTTGGTCGCGGCCAGGAACAGGGCGGCAGTGGTGCAGCCGGCATCCACGACATGCACGTCCGGCAGCAACCCCCGTTCCGTGAGTGCCTGGTGGACCGGTTCGGTCATCTCCGTGTCAGCCACCACGGCATCGGTGGTGGCCACCTGCGTGATCACGTGCCGTGCATTCGGGTCACAGGTCTCGGTCAGGTGCGCCCTGTAACCGGTCCAGCCCGAGCCGCGTTTGATCCCGTCAAGGGCATCGGTGTCATAGGGCGAGCACAACCGGTGATGAACCGGCGGGAGATCCTTGCTCTCCCGCGGGCGCACCGGCCTCTCGTCGTGGTGGTACTGCTGGATCCAGGAGACCCGCAGGACCTGCACCGCCTCGATCTCGCGCAGCCAGTCGGGAGCCGCGGGAGCGTATACCGCCTCCAGCAGGAAGAACCCGTCCCCTCCGACCTGCTCAGACCACTGTTCACGAACCTCTTCGCCTTTGGGGAAGCGGTAGTCGTCCACGCGCGGCCCGTAGCGCTCGGCCCACTCGGCCGTGACCAGGCCGGACAGCCATGCCGGGGCCGCGACCGCCAGCGCTTCCAGTGCGGCCCGCAGCGTCTCGCCGACAGACTCCATCCTGTTCATTGTCCGCACCGCCGCCGGCACATGCGTGGAATCGGTCCGCTGCCAGCCGCCAGCCTTCAGCAGGCCCAGCCCGCGCAGGCGTTCCAACACCAGCTCCAGCGTCGCCTGTTCCAGTCCGTGCTCGATCAGACGGGAACGGAACAGGCTCAGCACGGAGGCTTCGAACCCGGGGTCGTCCACCTCAAGGCCGAGCATAAACTTCCAGTCAATCCGGGCCCGTACCTGGTCAGCGGCCTGCCGATCGGTCAGCCCCTCCGCGTACTGCAACACCGACACCAAAGTACGCCCCCGGCGGAACAGCCGGACGCCCCCGAGCAGCGAACGCCCCTGCGAACGGGGACCAACGACCCAGCCCTGTCCGAATCACGCATTCCTCAGCAGAGTCCTTCGGGCCGGGGGTGAATCGCATCTCAAGACTGCTCTGACCCCAGCTGTGGGCATGGGTCTGCACTGTCCACCCGGGCCCACAGTCGGCCGCGCTCAGTCCGGCCGGTTCTGCTGCGCGATGTATTCCTTGACCACCTGGAGTGGCGCACCGCCGCACGATCCCGCGAAGTACGAGGGCGACCAGAAGCGGCCGTGCATGACCGCTGGGTTGACCCGGCCGGTGAACTCCGCGCGCAGACGGCGGGACGAGACGCCCTTGAGGCTGTTCACCAGGCTGGCGAGCGCGACCTTCGGCGGGTAGTGCACGAGCAGATGGACGTGGGCGTCCTCGCCGTTGAACTCCTTCAGCTCCGCATCGAAGTCCTCGCAGACCTTGCGCATGACCTCTTCGCAGCGCGTCAGCATCTCGTCGTTCATGACTCCGCGCCGGTACTTTGTGACGAACACCAAGTGTGCTTGCAGGTTGTAGACGACTGTTCGGCCTCGGCGGATATCGGGGTTTGGTTCCCATCGTGGTGACATAGGCCAATGGTAGAGTGATCGTTGTGCAGCTTCGGTACAGCTTCCGCGTGTACCCGAGCGCCGGTCAGCGCAGTGCGTTGGCGAAGGCGTTCGGATGCGCGCGGATCGTCTTCAACCACGCGTTGCGCGTCCGCGAGGAGGCCCGCGTGGCGGGGCTGCCGTTCGTCACGTCGGCGGAGCTGTCCAAGCGCCTCACAGCCGCGAAGCAGACACCGGAACGCGCCTGGCTCGGCGAGGTGTCGGCGGTGATCCTTCAGCAGTCCCTGCGGGACCTGGATGCCGCGTACCGCAACTTTTTCGACGGCCTGAAGGGCAAGCGACCGCGCATGGGCGCGCCGCGCTTCAAGTCGAAGCGGGACAACCGGCAGTCGATCCGCTTCACCGCCAACGCGGCCTGGCGGATCACGCCGGGCGGGAAGCTGCGCCTGCCGAAGATCGGCGACCTGAAGGTGAAGTGGTCCCGCTCCCTGCCGTCTAACCCGACCACCGTGACCGTGGTCAAGGACGCGGCCGGCCGGTACTTCGCGTCGTTCGTCGTGGAGAGTGGCCCGCAAGAGGTGCTGCCGCAGACGACGCCCGAGATCGGCATCGACCTCGGTCTCGGGCACTTCGCCGTCCTCTCCGACGGGACGAAGATCGACTCCCCGCGCTTCCTGCGCCGGGCCGAAAAGCGCCTGAAGAAGGCGCAGCGCGCCCTCTCCCGCAAGGAGAAAGGCTCCAGCAACCGGAACAAGGCCCGGATCAAGGTCGCCCGCGCTCACGCGAAGGTGGCCGACGCGCGCCGCGAGTTCCACCACCAGCTCTCCACCCGGCTGATCCGCGAGAACCAAGCGGTCGCCGTGGAGGACCTGGCGGTGAAGGGACTCGCGCGTACACGCCTGGCCAAGTCCGTCCACGACGCCAGCTGGTCGGCGTTCGTGAGCATGCTGGAGTACAAGGCCGCCCGGTACGGGCGCACCTTCATCCGGATCGGCCGCTTCGAGCCCACCAGTCAGGTGTGCTCGCAGTGCGGCGTCAAGGACGGCCCGAAGCCGCTGAGCGTCCGCGTGTGGACGTGCAAGGCGTGCGGGACCGTCCTGGACCGGGACATCAACGCGGCGGTCAACGTCGCCAAGGCCGCCGGACTGGCGGTGTCAGCCTGTGGAGCGCAGGTAAGACCGGGACTCGTCCCGGCACCGCGCAGCGAAGCAGGACCCACCCGAAGCGACCCACACAGCCCGTGTGGGAGCAGGCGGGAATCCCGGGCCTGAAGGCCCGGGAGGATGTCAAACGTCCCGCTTCTCCAGCAGCGTGAAGGCGCCGCCGAGCGCGACCCCGGTGGCGACCAGCATGATCCACAGCGGGTCCCAGCCGGACGGTCCCGAATCGGTCAGGGAGTTGGCGTAGAACACGCTCATCTGGCTCGGGATGGAATACTCGAACAGCGCCTCCTGCACGTCCCGGAGCGATTCCGAGAACATGAACAGGGCGATCACCAGCGGGGCGAGCACCGCGCCGATCATGATGGTGATGGCGCCCGCCGAGTGCCGGATGACCGAACCGATCGCCAGCGACAGGGTGCCGAGCAGCGCCACGTAGAGCGAGATGCCGACCGTGCCCTTGAGCCACTCCTCGCCGGAGGGGTCCTTGGCGTTGTACTCCTCCAGCAGCGACACGTGCAGGAAGCCGATGGCCGTGGCGCACACCAGGGTCACCGCGAAGGCGAGCAGGAAGAACACCAGGGCCTTCGCCAGGAGCACCCGTCCGCGCGACGGACAGGCGACCATCGTGGTGCGGATCATGCCGGTGCCGTACTCGGAGGCCGTGGTCAGCACGCCCAGCGTGATGATGCACATGCCGCCGAGCAGCAGACCGAAGAAGCCGAGGGCGAGCGGGCTCTCCTCGCCCAGGTCCGGCTCGGAACCGGCGACCACGAAACCGGTCAGCAGACCGATGCCGACCACCAGCGCGATGAACACGCCCAGGGTCCACATCGTGGAGCGCACGGACTTGATCTTCGTCCACTCGGAGGCGAGCGCGTGCCCGAGGTGGGTGCGCACCACCGGGATCGGCGAGGTGTAGCCGGGCTGGTGCGGGCCGGGGGCGGGATACGGGGAACCGGGTGCCGCCTGCCATTCGGGTGCGGCGCTCTGCGGCATCGGGGGCGGGGGCGTGCTCATCGGGCGTCCTCGGGCTTGGTCAGGTCGGGGGCGGGGGCGGAGGAGGGTGCGGCGGCCGGAGCCGGACCCTGGGGCGCCTGCGGGGCGGGCTGCGCGTACGGATTGGGCACCGGGGCGCCCGGGGCCGCTCCGGGGGCGCCCGGAGCGCCGTAGGGGCCCGCGGGGGCCTGGCCCGGTGCGCCCTGCGGCGCCGGAGCCCCGAAGGGCTGCCCGCCCTGCTGCGGCGGCGGAGGCGCGTACCAGCCGGGCTGGCCCTGCCCCGGGACCGGCGGTGGGGGTCCCTCCCCTTCGAGCGCAGCCGAGAATGGGGGAGGCTGCGCGCCGGGAGGCAGCGGCTGCTGGAGCCCTTCCCTCTGGTCGGTGGTCGAGCGGTAGTCGACGGCGCCCTGCGTCATCCGCATGTACGCCTCCTCCAGCGAGGCCTGGTGCGGCGACAGTTCCCACAGCCGTACGTCGCTGTCGTGGGCGATGTCACTGATGCGCGGCAGCGGCAGTCCCGTCACCCGCAGTCCGCCGTCCTGCTCGGGCAGCACATGGCCGCCGGCCTCGGTGATCGCGGCGGACAGCTTCTCGCGCGCCTGCGGTTCGGAGTCCGGCGTGCGCACCCGCGCGAAGTCGGCGGAGTTGGCGGAGATGAAGTCCTTCACGCTCATGTCGGCCATCAGCTGTCCGCGGCCGATCACGATGAGGTGGTCGGCGGTCAGCGCCATCTCGCTCATCAAGTGCGAGGAGACGAAGACCGTACGTCCCTCCGAGGCGAGCGACTTCATCAGGTTGCGGACCCAGAGGATGCCCTCGGGGTCGAGACCGTTGACGGGTTCGTCGAACAGCAGCACCTGCGGGTCGCCGAGCAGCGCGGCGGCGATGCCGAGCCGCTGGCCCATGCCCAGGGAGAAGCCCTTCGACCGTCTGCCCGCCACGTCGTGCAGACCCACCACGCCCAGGACCTCGTCCACCCGCCGGGCCGGGATGCCCGACAGCTGGGCCAGGCTGAGCAGGTGGTTGCGGGCGCTCCGGCCGCCGTGCACCGCCTTGGCGTCCAGCAGCGCGCCGACCTGACGGGGGGCGTTGGGCAGCCTGCGGTACGGGTAGCCGCCGATGGTGACCTGACCCGCGGTGGGGTTGTCCAGGCCGAGGATCATCCGCATCGTCGTCGACTTGCCCGAGCCGTTCGGACCCAGGAAGCCGGTGACGGCACCCGGTCGCACCTGGAAGGAAAGGTTGTACACAGCGGTCTTGTCGCCGTACCGCTTGGTCAGGCCGACTGCCTCGATCATGCTCCGCACCCATCGAAAGGTTCAGGACAGCGGGGCACACGCCCCCGTAAGGGTTAGGAGGATATCGGGGCGCTGACGGTTCCGCCCAAGGCCGGGTAAAAACCGGCCCTGGACGCTCACTCACTGGGCGTCGCGCCTCTTCAGCAGCACGTAACCGCCGGCCAGGGCGGCGACCACCCACAGCGCCATGATGCCCAGGCCGCCCCAGGGGCCGTACGGGGTGTCGTCGTCGACGGGCGTGACCACCTGCATGATCTTGCTGCCGGCCTGGTCGGGCAGGAACCGGCCGACCTTCTTCGTGGCGTCGACGTTGCCGAGGATGTTGGAGATCAGGAAGAAGAACGGCATCAGGATGCCCAGCGACAGCATGGGGGAGCGCAGCATCACCGCGACACCCATCGAGAACAGCGCGATCAGCGTCATGTAGAGGCCGCCCCCGATCACCGCCCGCAGCACCCCGTCGTCGCCGATGGACGCCTTGTGCTCGCCGAGCATCGCCTGGCCCAGGAAGAAGGCGGCGAAGCTGGTGGCCATGCCGACGACGAGGGCGAGCGCCGTGGCCACCGCGAGCTTGCTGAACAGGAAGGTGCCGCGCTGCGGTACGGCCGCCAGAGAGGCCCGGATCATGCCGGTGCTGTACTCGTTCGACACCACCAGCACCCCGAACACGATCATCGCGAGCTGCCCGAGGCTCATCCCGGCGAAGCTGATGAAGGTCGGGTCGAAGGAGAGCCGGTCCCGCTCGCTCAACGAGTCGAACTCGCTCCGCGACAGGGCCGAGATCAGCATGCCGAGCGCGATGGTGACGACCACCGCGAGGGAGAGCGTCCACACCGTGGACGCCACCGACCGGATCTTGGTCCACTCCGACCGTACGACCTGCGTCACCGCCATGCTCAGCCCTTCTTCCAGCTCTCGCCCCACGGCTGCCGGGGAACGGGCGTGGTGGAGTGCGCGTGGTACTCCACCGACTCCGCGGTCAACCGCATGAACGCCTCCTCCAGGGAGGCCTGCTGCGGGCTCAGCTCGTGCAGCACGAGTCGGTGGGAGGCCGCCAGCTCCCCGATCTGCTCGGCCTTGGAGCCGTCCACCTGCAGCGCTCCGTCCCCACTCTCCTCAGCGGTGATCCCCGCCTCGTGCAGTACGTCCAGCAGGCGCTCGCGCTGCGGGCTGCGCACCCGGACGTAGGAGCGGGAGTTGCGCTCGATGAACTCGGCCATCGAGGTGTCCGCGAGCAGCCGGCCCTGCCCGATGACCACCAGATGGTCGGCGGTCAGCGCCATCTCGCTCATCAGATGGGAGGACACGAAGACCGTACGGCCCTGGGCGGCGAGCGACTGCATCAGCGTGCGGATCCAGTGGATGCCCTCCGGGTCGAGCCCGTTGACCGGCTCGTCGAACATCAGGATCCGCGGATCGCCGAGCAGCGCGGCCGCGATGCCGAGCCGCTGTCCCATGCCGAGCGAGAACCCCTTGGCCTTCTTCCGTGCCACCGCTGTCAGACCGACCGCGTCCAGCACCTCGTGCACCCGGCGCGGCGGGATGCCGTTGCTCTGCGCGAGGCACAGCAGGTGGTTGTAGGCGCTGCGGCCCGGGTGCGCGCCCTTCGCCTCCAGCAGGGCGCCGATGTACGTCAGCGGGTTCCTGAGCCGGTCGTAGTGCGTGCCGTCGATCCGCACGTCCCCCGAGGTCGGGTGGTCCAGGCCCAGGATCATCCGCATGGTGGTCGACTTGCCCGCGCCGTTCGGGCCGAGGAAGCCGGTGACGATGCCCGGCCTGACGGTGAAGGTCAGATCGTCGACCGCCAGCTTCTCGCCGTACCGCTTGGTCAGCCCCTCGAGCTCGATCATGCGGCCACGCTAGAACGGGACAAAGCCCCCTGCCACCGCAGTGGCAGAGGGCTTCACCGATGTCCTGTCGCCGTTACCGCGACTGCTGGGCCGGCACCCCGCGGGAGACCGGCTCCTCGTCGGCGGCCGGCGCGCCGGTCGCGGCCACCGCCGCGCCCGTGAGCGTCGCCAGCATCTCGCGCACGTTCGTCAGCTGGGCGTTGATGGAGTCACGGCGGTTGGTCAGCGCCGCGAGCTCACGCTCGGATTCCGAACGGATCCGGTCGGCCTTGGCGTTGGCGTCGGCCACGATGTCCTCGGCCTGGCGCTGCGCGGTCTCCACCGTCTGGCGGGCACGGCGCTCGGCGTCGGTACGCAGCTTCTCGGCCTCCAGGCGCAGCTGCTCCGCGCGGTGCTCGATCTCCGCCAGACGCTTCTCCGCCTTGGCCTGACGCGAGGCCAGGTCGCGCTCGGACTGCTCACGCCGCTTGGCGAGGTTCGTCTCGAAGTCGGCGGCGGCCTGCGCGGCCTTGGCGCGGGTCTCCTCGAAGAGGGCGTCCGCCTCCTCCCGCTTGGCCTGCGCGTCCTTCTGCGCCTCGGAGCGGAGCTGGGACGCCTCGCCCTGGGCCTTCTCGACGATCCGGACGCCCTCGTCCTCCGCCTTGGACTTGCGCTCGGCGGCGTACGACTCGGCGTCGTTGCGCACTTGCTGGGCGGCCGACTCGGCGAGTTCGCGGTGCTGCTCCGCCGCGCGCCGCGCCTCGTCGCGCAGGTCCTTCGCCTCTTCCTCGGCGAGGCGGAGGATCTTCTCCACGCGCGCGCCGAGACCCGCGTACGACGGCTCGGCGTCGGTGACCTGTGCCTGGGCGTTCTGGGTCTCGAGGTGGAGTTCTTCGATGCGCTTTTCCAGGGCGGCGATGCGGGAGAAGGCGCTGTCGCGATCAGAGGTGATCTTGGAGATGTACTCGTCCACCTGAGCGCGGTCGTACCCACGCCGCACGTGCTCGAAGCCGTAGGGGGAAGTGTCGCTCATGGGAGTCCTGTCGAATGAGACCGGTGAGGTGATAGGGGGAATC
Organism: Streptomyces sp. NPDC086080; assembly: GCF_044540255.1. Lineage (NCBI taxonomy): Bacteria > Bacillati > Actinomycetota > Actinomycetes > Kitasatosporales > Streptomycetaceae > Streptomyces > Streptomyces sp. NPDC086080. The sequence continues at coordinate 68,946 of NZ_JBITRU010000022.1, read as the reverse complement.
CTAGGGGCCGAAGCGCTGTGTCATCGCGCCGATGCACTTTTGATACGGAGAATGACACCCCTTTTGAGTGGCGCGCCGCCGGAAGGCTTGCCAAGGCCATGATCAAAGGTCCCACCGTACGAGGGATTTCGCCCGCTTCGCTAGCTATCGGACGACTTGCCACCCGTACGGGTAGCACCTGCCGTCGCCCCCGCCTTGACCCCGGCGTCCTTGCCGCCCGCCGGTGCCTCCAGGGACCCCAGCGCCTCCAGGACGTCCTGCACGCGGGAGATCTCCGCGTTGATGTCCTCGCGGCGCCGCACCAGCACCTCCAGCTCGCGCTTGCCCTCCTCGACCGTGGCCCGCGCCTCGCGGATCGCCTCGGCCTTCAGCTCCTCGGCCTCCCTCGCGAGCGTGGCCTTCTTCTGCTCCGCCTCCTTCAGCAGACCCTCGGCCTTCTTCACGGCGGCGATGCGCACCTTGCCGGCCTCGGAGTTGGCCTCGGAGACGATCTCCTTGGCCTTGGCCTCCGCCTTGGCGAGCTGCTCCTCGGCGGCCTTGATGAGCGCGTCACAGCGGTCGCCCGTGGACTTCATCGTCTCCGCGGCCTCACGGCGGGCCCGTGCGTGCAGCTCCTCGATCTCACGGGTGAGGCGGTCGCGCAGCTCCTCGGCCCGCTCCCTGATCTGCGTCGCGTCCCGGCGCGCGCCGACCAGCAGCTCGTCCGCGTCCTTACGGGCCTTCTCCACCCGCGCATTGCCCTCGACGGTCGCCTCGGACACCAGCCGCTCGGCCTCGCTGCGGGCCGCGCCGACCATCGAGTCGGCCTGCGACTCGGCCTCCGCCGTCGTCTTCTGCGCCTGCTGCTGCGCCTCGGCGAGCAGCTTGTCCGCCTCGGCCGCGGTCTCCGTGATGAGCGTGTCGACCTGCTCGGCCGCCTCGGAGCGCCGCTTGTTGGCCTCCCCGCGGGCCTCGTCCAGCGTCCGCTGGGCCTCCTCGCGCGCGCCGCTCACCATCCGCTCGGCGGCCGCCTCCGCGTCCGCCCCCATCTGCTCGGCGTCCCGGCGGATCCGCTCCGCGTGTCGCTGCGCCGACCCCACCGTCTCCGCTGCCTCGGCCCGCAGCCGCTCCGCGTCGCCGGTGGCGTCCGCGATCAGCTTCTCCGCCTTGGCGACCGACTCCGACCGCACCCGCTCGGCCTCGGCGACCGTCTCCGTGCGCAGCCGGTCCGTCTCGGCAAGGGTGTCCTCGGTGAGCCGCTCGGCCTCGGCGCTCGCCTCGCTGATGAGCGTGTCCGCCTGCGTCGCCGCGTCCGAACGGATCCGGTTGGCGTCCTCACGGGCGTCGGCCCGGGTGCGCGCGGCGGCCTGCTCGGCCTCGGCGACGGTGTCCGACGCCTCCGTGCGCATCCGCTGGGCGTGCTCGGAGACCTCCGAGCGGATCCGCTCGGCCTCCGTGATCGCCTCGGACACGGTGCGCTCGGCCAGCGACTTGGCGGCCTCCGTCTCCTCGTGCGCCTCGCGCCGCAGCCGGCCCGCGTCCTCGCTCGCCCGCTCCCGCTCCGCGTAGGCGTCGGCGCGGACCCGGTCCGCCTCCTCCTCCGCCTCACGACGGGTACGGTCCGCCGCGTGCTCGGCGGCGCTGCGCAGCCCGGTGATCTCCTCCTGCGCCTGCTCGTGCAGCCCCGCCACGGAGTCCCGTACCTGCTGGGCGTGCTGCTCGGCCGCCGACACCATCTCCGTGGCGCGCCGGTCCGCCTCCTCGACCAGACGTACGGCCTCGGCCTGGGCCTCCTCCACACGCGTCCGCGCGGCTGCCAGCAGCTCCTCGCTCTGCTCGCGGGCCCGCTCGCGCTCCTGGCCGGCCTCCTGGCGGGCCGCACCGAGAAGTTCCTCGGCCTCGCGGCGGCGCCGGGCCGCCTCCTCCTGCGCGGCGGCCAGCGTCTCGGACGCCTCCGTGCCGATCCGCTCGGCGGCGGCCTGCGCCTCCGCGCGCATCCGGTCGGCGCTGTCCTCCGCCTCCGACTTCAGCCGCTCCGCCTCCGCCGCGGCCTCCGACCGCAGCCGCACGGCGACGGACTCGCCCTCCGCGCGGGACGCCGACGCGTCCGCGGCGGCCTCGTCGCGCAGCCGCTCCGCCTCCGCCTGCGCCTGCTGCTGGAGCGTACGGATCCGCTCGGCGGCCTCGGAACGCAGCCGCTCGCCCTCCTCGGACGCCTCCCGGCGGATCCGGCCGGCCTCCTCGCGCGCCTCGCTCAGCCCCCGCTCGGCGGCGGCGAGCCGCTCCTCGGCCTCGGTGTGCAGCCGCGTCAGATCGTCGGCGGCCTCCGCACGGCGGGCCTCCACGGCCCGCTCGGTCTCCTCGCGCAGTTCGCGCGCGCCCCGCTCGGCCTCCTCCCGGAGGGCGTCCGCCTGCTCGACCGCCTCCGCGCGGTGCCGCTCGGCCTCCTTGCGGGTGCGCTCCAGCGTCTCCTCGGCCTGCCGGCGCAGCGTCGTGGCGCGCTCGATGGCCTCGGTGCGGACCTTCTCGCTGTCCGTCTGGGCGGTGGACCGCAGCTCGTCGGCGTCCGCCTTGGCCTTGGCGAGCAGTTCCTCGGCGGACCTCGCCGCCTCCTCGATCTGCGCCACGGCCTCCTTGCGGGCCTCCGCGCGGATCTTCTCGCCCTCGGCGACCGCGTCCGCGCGCAGCTGCTCGGCCTCGCCGCGCAGCCGGCGGGCCTCCTCCTGCAGCTCGACCGTCTTGGCGCGGTACTCCTTGGTGTCGTCCTTCGCCGCGCCCTTCAGCTCCTGGGCGATGTCGTGCGCCTCCGCGCGCAGCCGGTCCGCCTCGGCCTCGGCCTCCCGGCGGATCCGCTCGGCCTCCTCGGCCGCCGCCCTGGTGGTCCGCTTGGCCTCCTCGGACGCCTTGTTCAGCACGTCCTCGGCGGTCCTGGCCGCCTTCGACAGCTGGGTGGCGGACTCCTCGGCGGTGAGCGTGCGGGCCTTCTCCGCGGCCTCGGCGACGATCTTCTCGGCCTCCGCGCGGGCGTCCGCGACCAGCTGCTCGGCGTCCGCCTTGGTGGTCTCGGCCTCCTTGGTGGCCTCGCTGACCAGCCGCGCCACCTGCTCCTTGGCGGTCCGCGTACGGGTCTCGTTCGCGGACTCGGCGGAGCTGATCGCCTTGGCGGCGGCCTCCTTCGCCTCGGCGAGGACCTTCTCCGCCTCGGCGCGCGCCTCGCGCAGCGCGGCCTCGGCCTCCGTCATCCGCTGCTCGGCGGTCCTGGCGAGCTCCTGCGCCTCACGGCGCGCCGACTCCGACTCGGTGACCGTGGACGTCCGCAGCCGCTCGGCGTGGTCGGTGGCCTCCTGCGCCTGCGTCGACGCGGCGTTCAGCAGCCGCTCGGCGTCCGCGCGGGCGCGGCGCAGCAGCTGTTCGGCCTCCGCGCGGGCCGACTCGGCGTCGCTCTGCAGCCGCTGGCGGGCCTCGGAGGTCAGCCGCTCCGCCTCCGCGCGGGCGGCGGCCAGCGCCTGCTCCCGCTCCGCGCGGGTCTCCTCCATCAGCCGGCGGGCCTGCTCCTCGGTGCGGGCCCGCAACTGCTCCGCCCACGCCACGTTCTCGTTGACGTGCGACTCGACGGTCTGCCGGCGCTCCGCCAGCTCCTGGTCGAGCTGCTGGCGCCGGGTCACCGCCTCCTGGTGCAGCTCCGCCTGGAGCCGGGCCGCCTGCTCCGCGTGCTCCTGGAGGATCCGCTGGGTCTGCGACCGGGCCTGGCTCAGCTCCCGCTCGGCGTCCGCGCGGAGCTGGTCGGCCTGCATCTGCGCGTTGCGCAGCATCTGCTCGGCCTGATAGCCGATGTCACCGCCGTCGTAGGCGGGCCGGGACATGATGGTGCGCCGCGCCTCGTGCAGCTTGGCGCGCAGCACCTCGACCTGGTAGCCGAGGTCCTCGGCGTGCTGGATCGCCTTTTCCCGCTCGGTCTTCAGCCGCTTCATCTCGGCTTCGAACCGAGAGAGGTGGTCGACGTCAGCCGCCGGCTCTCGCTCCTGGCTCTCGTAGCCCCGCACTGCGCGGTCCCATCCGTCCCCTGGTCGCAAGTCTGGCCGAGCACCGTTCATCCGCCGAACGGGGCCCCCGGGGAATGGTGTCAGATCAACGGCGGAGCATGGGCTGCTGCCCCGCGCTCGCCCCCCGAAAACCGGACCCCGGCGCTCCCGTCGCCAAAGACGACGGGACGGTCACCACGGATCGAGCGGCGACCGGACCCAACCCTACCGGCCCATATGTACGTGGGTCAGTGCTCGGACGACTCAACAGGCGCCGAAGTGACCAGTTCTGTCAGTACGCCATGGCAGTCCTTGGGATGCAGGAAGGTGATCCGTGACCCCATGGAGCCGCGCCGGGGCTCTTCGTACAGAACGCGTACGCCCTTCTCCTTGATCCCGGCCGCCTCGGTGTCCACATCGGCCGTACCGAAAGCGATGTGGTGGACTCCCTCGCCGTTCTTCGCCAGCCACTTGGCGACGGTGGAGTCCTCCCGGGTCGGCTCGAGGAGCTGCAGGTAGGAGGCGCCGCCGTCGGAGGTCTCGTTGATCTTCAGCATGGCCTCGCGCACGCCCTGCTCCTCGTTGACCTCGGAGTGGAACACCTCGAAGCCGTAGGTGGCCCGGTAGAACTCCACGGTCCTGTCCAGGTCGAAGCAGGCGATCCCGATGTGGTCGATTCGCGTCAGCATGAACTCAGTGGAGCGCCCCGGGGGCGGTTACGCAACGTGCGCGCGATCACACCGAAAGGACGATGACGGGGTCCCCCGCACGTCAGTACATTCGAAGTAAACCCTCGTTCACTCCTCGGCTGTGCAGCCGGAAGGGGATGCAGCTCATGTCTTCCGCAACTTCCGCAACTTCCGCACCATCCGCGTCATCCGCAACGAACGGCACGACGTCCGTCATCGTCGCGGGCGCCCGCACCCCCATGGGGCGGCTGCTCGGCTCGCTGAAGTCCTTCTCCGGAGCCGACCTCGGCGGCTTCGCGATCAAGGCCGCCCTCGACCGTGCGGGGATCGGTGGCGACCAGGTCCAGTACGTGATCATGGGCCAGGTGCTCCAGGCCGGGGCGGGGCAGATCCCGGCCCGCCAGGCCGCCGTCAAGGCCGGCATCCCGATGAACGTCCCGGCGCTCACGGTCAACAAGGTGTGTCTCTCCGGCCTCGACGCCATCGCGCTCGCGGACCAGCTGATCCGCGCGGGCGAGTTCGACGTGATCGTCGCCGGCGGCCAGGAGTCCATGACCAACGCCCCGCACCTGCTCCCGAAGTCCCGTGAGGGCTTCAAGTACGGCGCGGTGCAGATGATCGACGTCATGGCGCACGACGGTCTGACCGACTCCTTCGAGAACATCGCCATGGGCGAGTCCACCGAGAAGCACAACACCCGCCTCGGCATCGCCCGCCCCGAGCAGGACGAGATCGCCGCGCTGTCCCACCAGCGGGCCGCCGCCGCGCAGAAGAACGGCGTCTACGAGGCCGAGATCACCCCGGTCGAGATCCCGCAGCGCAAGGGCGAGCCGGTCGTCTTCAGCAAGGACGAGGGCATCCGCGGCGACACCACCGCCGAGTCCCTCGGCAAGCTCCGCCCCGCCTTCGCCAAGGACGGCACCATCACCGCCGGCACCTCCTCGCAGATCTCGGACGGTGCGGCGGCCGTGGTCGTGATGAGCAAGGCCAAGGCGCAGGAACTGGGCCTGGAGTGGATCGCCGAGATCGGCGCCCACGGCAACGTCGCGGGCCCCGACAACTCGCTCCAGTCGCAGCCGTCCAACGCGATCCGGCACGCGCTGAAGAAGGAGGGCCTGGAGGTCTCGGACCTCGACCTCATCGAGATCAACGAGGCCTTCGCCGCGGTCGCCGTCCAGTCAATGAAGGACCTGGGCGTTTCCATCGAAAAGGTGAACGTCAACGGTGGCGCCATCGCCCTCGGTCACCCGATCGGCATGTCCGGCGCCCGGCTCGTGCTGCACCTCGCGCTGGAGCTCAAGCGGCGCGGCGGTGGCGTCGGCGCGGCGGCGCTGTGCGGTGGCGGCGGTCAGGGCGACGCGCTGATTGTGCGGGTACCGAAGGCCTGAGCCGGGCCTCTCCGCGGGTTTGCCGGTTTCCCTCTCGTGAACGGAGCTGTGATGCAGGACGTCTCCTCGCTGGTCGCCCAGGCCAGGGAAGGCCGGCCGCGGGCCGTGGCCCGGCTGATCTCCCTGGTGGAGGGGGCGTCCCCACAGCTCAGGGAGGTCATGGCGGCCCTGGCGCCGCTGACCGGGAACGCGTACGTGGTCGGCCTGACCGGCTCCCCGGGCGTCGGCAAGTCCACCTCGACCTCGGCCCTGGTGACCGCGTACCGCAAACAGGGCAAGCGGGTCGGCGTCCTGGCCGTCGACCCGTCCTCCCCCTTCTCCGGCGGAGCCCTGCTCGGTGACCGCGTCCGCATGTCGGAGCACGCGTCCGACCCGGGCGTCTACATCCGCTCGATGGCCACCCGCGGCCATCTGGGCGGCCTCGCGTGGTCGGCCCCGCAGGCCATCCGCGTCCTGGACGCGGCGGGCTGCGACGTGATCCTGGTGGAGACGGTGGGCGTCGGCCAGTCGGAGGTGGAGATCGCCTCCCAGGCCGACACCTCGGTGGTCCTGCTGGCCCCCGGCATGGGGGACGGCATCCAGGCGGCGAAGGCCGGAATCCTGGAGATCGGCGACGTCTACGTCGTCAACAAGGCCGACCGCGACGGAGCCGACGCCACCGCCCGCGAGCTGAACCACATGCTCGGCCTCGGCGAATCCCGCGCCCCCGGCGACTGGCGCCCTCCGATCGTCAAGACGGTCGCCTCCCGTCAGGAGGGGGTCGACGAGGTGGTCGAGGCGCTGGAGAAGCACCGCGCCTGGATGGAGGAGCGGGGCGTCCTCACCGAACGCCGCCTGGCCCGCGCCTCCCGCGAGGTCGAGACCATCGCCGTCACCGCCCTGCGCGAACGCATCGGCGACCTCCACGGCGACCGCCGCCTGGGCGCGCTCGCGGAGCGCATCCTCGCCGGCGAGCTGGACCCGTACCGGGCGGCGGACGAACTGGTGACGGGGCTGACGCGGGGCTGACACCAGGCTCGCCGCAGTCGGTCAGAGGTCGTCGGGCAGCAGCCTGAAGGCGGGTTCTCCGGTGAGCGGCCGCATCATGCGGAAGCTTCCCGGTGAGCGGCGTGGGAGGGGCCCTCGGAGCGAACAGCCGGTACGGGGCATTCGTACCGGCGATCACGACCGGGAGGTCAGCTGTCGTTCTCCTCGGCCGTCACGTCGCCCATACCGCGCAGCGTCGCCCCGATCTCGTTGTCGTCGAGCACCGGACCGCCCAGGTCAGGGATGTCGGCCGTCGTGCGGTCCAGGACGCGTGCTCTCTGCTGATCGAACTCCCCGAACGGGACCTCGGCGCCGTCGCTCATCCCTCGAGTATGCCTCCGTTCCGCACCACGGCCGGTCCAAAGACGCGGGGTACGTGGAGCGCCGGGCGACGGCGCCGAGCCGGTGGCCGGCTGCTTCGCACTCAGTCGTCGTCGGAGTCGTCCCGGTCGGCGGTGACCTTGCCGTTGGTCAGGTTCACCCGCCAGTCCCGGTCGTCGTCCCCGCCGGAGGCGCGGGTCTCGGCCTCCCAGTGCCGGTCGCCGTCGTCGTCCAGTTCCACCGATGTCACGACTCCCTTGGTGGCCGCCGCCTTCGCGGCCTGTTCGGCGGTCACCGAGGCCCCCTTCAGCGCGGCACGCACCTCGGCGGCGTCGTCCTCGTCGTCCTCCTCGGCGCCGAGGACCTTGCCCGTGGCCGGGTCGATCCGCACGCTGTGCCAGTTGTCGCCGTTCCGGAGGACGTCGACCTCCCAGGCCCCGTCGTCCAGCTCGGCGGAGACGGCCGTACCCGGGGTGTGCTTCAGCGCGGCGGCGATGGCGTCGGCGGCGGTCACGTCACCGGAGACGGGACGGTCGTCGCGGTCGTCGTCGCGACCGTCGTTGTCACGGTCGTCCCGGTCGTCACCGTGCTCGTCGTCGTCCCGCCCGCGATCGTCCCGGTCGTCGCCACGCCCGTCGTCGTCCCCCGCCCGCTGCTCCGTCTGCGCCACCGGCGCCGCCGACCCGTCGTCGTCCCCCGAGACCGCGATGGCCGTCGCCGTACCCCCGCCGACCAGAGCCGCTGCCGTGACGACGGCGATCACGATGTTGCGCTTCATGTGGGTTCCTCCCCGTTCAGTCGCTTTTCGACGTCCTCAATGTCGCCGACCGAAGCTGAGGGGAACCTGAAGCCGCCTGAAGTGATCTTCAGGTTCGCTTTGCGACCCTGTACGGCATGCGTCTGCTCATCGTGGAGGACGAAAAGCGCCTCGCCCTCTCCCTCGCCAAGGGTCTGGCCGCCGAGGGCTACGCCGTCGACGTCGTCCACGACGGCCGGGAGGGCCTGCACCGGGCCACGGAGGGCACGTACGACCTGCTGATCCTCGACATCATGCTGCCCGGCCTCAACGGCTACCGCGTCTGCGCCGCCCTGCGCGCCGCCGGACACGACGTGCCGATCCTGATGCTCACCGCCAAGGACGGCGAGTACGACGAGGCGGAGGGCCTCGACACGGGCGCCGACGACTACCTCACCAAGCCGTTCTCGTACGTCGTCCTCGTCGCCAGGATCAGGGCGCTGCTGCGCCGCCGGGCGACCGCCGGCGCCTCCCCGGTCCATGTGCACGGAGACCTCAAGGTCGACACCGCCGCCCGCCGGGTGTTCCTGGGCGAGGACGAGGTGACGCTGACCGCCAAGGAGTTCTCGGTGCTGGAGCAGCTCGTGCTGCGGGCCGGCGAGGTGGTGTCCAAGGCCGACATCCTGGAACACGTGTGGGACTTCGCCTACGAGGGCGACCCGAACATCGTCGAGGTCTACGTCAGCGCCCTGCGCCGCAAACTCCGCACCGGGCTCATCCGCACCGTGCGCGGCGCCGGTTACCTGTTGGAGGCGGCGCCGTGAGCCGCCTGTTCGGCTCGGTCCGCGCACGGGCGACGCTCGGCGCCACCCTGGTCGTCGCGGTGGCCCTCGTCGTGGCCGGCACTGCCGTGCTGATGTCCCTGCGTTCCAACCTGATCGGCGAGGCGGGCACCCGGGCGGAACAGTCCGCGCGGGCGGTCGCCGCCGAACTCGCCGCCCGGACGCCGTACGACCGGCTCTCCGGGCTGGACGGCGACGACAGGCCGGTGCAGATCGTCGACGAGGACGGCACGCTGGTCGCGGCCTCCGAGGACCTGCAGCGGATCGACGGCACGGCGACGACCGAGGTGACACCGCGTCCGTCGGCATCCGGCGGCGACGATGACGACGACGATGACGACGGTGGCTCGGACGACTCCGGCGACGACGGCGACACGGACGATCACTCCGACGACCGATCCGACGACGACTCCGGCGCGTCCCTGGCCCCCGGAGAGATCGGCGGAACGACCTTCGGCAACGGCTCGGCGACCATCGACGGCGACACCGAGGACTACCGTTTCGCCGCGGTGGACGTGGGGACCGCCGACCGGGGCCGCCTGACCGTCACCGCGGGTGCTCCGCTCGCCGCCGAGAACAGTGCGGTGAGCACCACGCTGACCGGCATGCTCATCGGTCTGCCCCTGCTGCTCGGTGTCGTCGCCGGAGTGACCTGGCTGGTCACCGGCCGGGCGCTGCGCCCGGTGGCGGGCATCCGGCGGGAGATGGCCGCGATCACCGCCTCCGAGGACCTCACCCGCCGCGTCCCCGAACCGGCGACGCACGACGAGATCGCCCGCCTCGCCAGGACGACCAACGAGACCCTCGCCGCGCTGGAGGCGTCCGTGGAACGGCAGCGGCGGTTCGTCGCCGACGCCTCCCACGAACTGCGCAGCCCCATCGCCTCGCTGCGCACCCAGCTGGAGGTGGCCGCCGCCCACCCCGAACTCCTCGACCTGGACGGCGCCGTCGAGGACACCGTGCGGCTTCAGCACCTGGCCGCCGATCTGCTGCTGCTCGCCCGGCTGGACGCGGGGGAGCGGCCCGCCGGCGCCCGGGTCGATCTGGCCGCGATGGCCCGCGAGGAGTCCGCGGGACGCACGGGCGTGACGGTGGACGCGGAGCCGGCCGAGGTCACCGGATCGCGGGGACAGCTCGGACGCGTGCTCGCCAACCTGCTGGACAACGCCGGGCGGCATGCCCGCGAGCGGGTCACCGTGACCGTACGGCGGGAGGGTGCCTGGGCGGTGCTCGCGGTGGCCGACGACGGCGAAGGGGTGGCCGAGGCCGACCGGGAGCGGATCTTCGAGCGGTTCGTACGACTGGACGACGCCCGCAGTCGTGACGACGGCGGCGCCGGTCTCGGCCTCGCGATCGCGCGGGACGTCGCCGCGCGGCACGGGGGGACGCTCACGGCGGGCGCGGCGCCGGCCGGCGGAGCCCTGTTCGAACTCCGCCTGCCGCTCGCCTGCTGAGGCCGAGGAGGGCAGGGGGTGTCAGGGACGTTCCCTGCGGGTGTCAGGGACGCCCCCGCTGCCCCCGCAGATGCTCGGCGATCGGTTTGAGGGCCTTGTCGAGTTCGGTGAGGGCCTCGGGGGAGACCAGGTCGATGAAGTGCCGGCGCACGGATGCCACGTGGTGCGGCGCGACCTTCAGCATGGTCTCCATGCCGTGCTCGGTGAGCACCGCGTACAGCCCGCGGCGGTCGGACTCACAGTTCTCCCGCCGGACCAGGTCGCCGTTCTCCATACGGGTGATCTGGTGCGAGAGGCGGCTCTTGGACTGCATGGTGGCCGAGGCGAGGTCGCTCATCCGCATGCGCCGGTCCTCGGACTCGGACAGGTTCACCAGGATCTCGTAGTCGTTCATTGTCAGGCCGAACGGCTGCAGGTCCTTCTCGAGCTGGTACGTCAACAGCCTGTTGACCTCCAGGTGGGTGCGCCAGGCGCACTGCTCCGCATTGGTCAGCCAGCGGGTGGCCGTCTCGGTCTCCATGAATGAAGTCTACCTAAGAAGTTGAAAGGCGAACTAATGGGCTTATGGGTGACACCGCGTTCACGCGTTCGATGTCACACCCCGCACATTACCGCTCACAGCCCGAAGCGACGCTGGAGGTCTCCCAGCTGTCCGGGAAGACGCGGTGCCCCCGCACCCTGCCCGTGGCCACCCGGAACCCCGCCTCCGGGCACCCCCGGCTCATGGGGAGGCGCCCCCGTCGCCTGCTCCGCCATGAGCGCCTCGGACGACTGGAGCAGCACCGTCCCCGCCCCCACGAACTCGAACTGATGCTCCTCGCCGGACGCCCCGCCCAGGCCCGTCATCGCACGTAGACCGCCCATGATGCCGGTCATGTACCCGTGGTCGTAGTGGTGGCAGGGCGACGGGCAGTCCGCCCAGCCGACCAGTGCCTGCGGATCCACCCGGATCGGGGGCTCCATGAACACCACCGGGCCGTTGGAGGCGGCCACGAACTTTCCGGTTCCGATCAGCGTCAGAAAACCCGGCACGATCGATTGCTTGAGCGCGAGACTTGGCTGAAAAGCGAGGAGGTTGCCCGAGCGAATGGTCAGGTTGCCGTCCTCGAGGTCGTACGAATTCACGTCGAAGGCCCGGTCGGCGAGCAGCATCTTGCCCGAGCCCTCCGCCACGACCCAGTCGCTCGCGTGCAGTGGCGAATGGAACGCCGTACGGACAAGTCGGTCGAGTCGCCCGTGCCCGATGCCGTTGAACTCGATCGAACCGTAGTAGGCGATCATCTTCCCCTTCTGCATGAACCACTGGGTGCCCTTGAGCTCCACGCAGAAGGTGTAGTGATCGACGCTGTCGTCGGACGGCAGCGTCATGGGGTCGTACGCCATGGGCCCGGCGCCCGGCGTTCCGTACGTGCTCACAGCTTCTCCTCCGACGCCTGGACGTACACGGCACCGCTGCCGCTCAGCTCCAACTGGAAGGCCTCGCCGGAGCCACGGCCCACCATGTCCCGCCAGCCGAGGGCGGTCGACAGCTTGTTGCGCACGTCGCCGTGGTGCGCCACATAGGCCTGCGGGTCGACCCGCACCGGCCGCTGCGGGGTGATCGGAAGCTCGATCACCCCACCGTGGGCCATCACCGCGACCGCCCCGTGCCCCTTCAGCGAGGTGGTGAAGAGACCCTGCCCGGAGACCTGCCCCCGGACCATGCCCATCACCCCGCCCTGGGCGCCGAGGAACACCGTGCCCTGCTCCAGCGTGCCCTCGAAGGCGAGCAGCCGGTCGGCCTCGACGTACAGCGTGTCCCCGGCAAGGTTGATCACCTGGATGTGATGGCCGCCGTGCCCGAAGAGGACCGTGCCGTTGCCCTCGACGGTCATCAGGGGCGTGTCCTCGTTGGCGACCCGCCGCCCGATCATCGACATCACCCCGCCCTGCCCGCCGCGCAGGTTCGGAGTGAAGCCGACCTCCCCCTTGTACGCGAGCATCGCGCCGCGCTGACTGAACAGCCGCTGCCCCGGCGCCACCGTCGCCTCGATCATCTTCGAGTTGATCTCCCGGAAGCCCATGTCACACGTCCCCCGCGATCGTGTTGCGCTCACTGGGCTGGACGTAGACCACCCCGTCGCCCTCGAACCGGATCTGGAAGGCCTCGCCGCCGCCCTCGCCCATCAGGGTGCGGAAGGTCACACCCGACTGGAACGACTGCCGCAGATTCCCCTGGTGCGCCACGTACGCGCCCGGGTCGACCGTCAGCGGGTACTGCGGACTCACCCTCAGCAGCACGGCCGGCCCGTCCGACATGATCGCCGCCTGGCCGTGGCCCTCGATCGTGGTCGTGAACAGCCCGTTGCCCTGCGAGGCCCCGCGCAGGCCGGTGAACGTGGTCCCGGTACGCAGCCCCCCATCGGTCGCCAGCAGATTGCTGGACTCCACGTACAGCGTGTCGCCCCGCAGCCCCACCAGATTGATCTCGGAGGCCCGGTCCGCGAAGAAACAGGTCCCGTGCCCCTTCACCTCCATCAGCGTCATCTGCTCGCCCGTGAGCCGGCGGGTCACCATCCCCCGCAGCCCCTCACCACCACCGCTGAGCTTCTTGAAGGCCATCTCGCCGTCGTACGCGACCATGGAGCCGTTCTTCGCCTTCACGGCATCCCCGGTCATGTCGACAGCGAGCACCTTGCTGCTCTGAAGTCGGAACATCGCCACGGATGCGACGGTAGCCGCCCCTTTGCCCCGCCGACAGATCCAGGAGCCCGGGTCGCACCCTGATCGATCCCCTAAGTACCCCCTTCCCGTGACCTTGGACGCGGTTTGCCACAATGGACGCGCGCTTGTGCGTATGTTCACAAGCCGACCGACCCGTCGACGCCGACGTCTCTCCCCTCGAAGGTGACCCGTGGACATCAAGACCGCCTCCGCCCTCCGCCGCCTCCGCCTGGTCTCGGGCCCCGAAGCGATCTCGTTCCTGCTGCTGCTCGTCTGCTCGGTCCTGAAGCGGACCACGGACTTCAACGCCGTCCCGGTGGTGGGCGCGATCCATGGCTTCCTCTTCGTCGTGTACGTGCTCTTCTGGGCCGACGCCTGGAACCGCGCCAAGTGGCCGCTGGGCACCGCCGCCTTCTACTTCGCGATGTCGGTCCTGCCCACCGGCGGCTTCTTCGCCGACCGCCGCCTCAAGCGCGAGGCCGAGGACGCGGTGATCGCCTCCCGTGCCCGTAACGAGGGGGTCGTCGGCGCATGATCGTCGCCTTCTCCGTCACACCGCTCGGTGTCGGCGAGGACGTGGGGGAGTACGTCGCCGACGCCGTGCGGGTGGTCCGCGAGTCGGGCCTGCCGAACCGCACCGACGCGATGTTCACCTCGGTGGAGGGCGAGTGGGACGAGGTCATGGACGTGGTGAAGCGCGCCGTGGCCGCCGTCGAGGCCCGCGCCCCGCGCGTCTCCCTCGTCCTCAAGGCGGACATCCGCCCGGGCGTGACGGACGGCCTCACCTCGAAGGTGGAGACCGTCGAGCGGCACCTGGCACCCGGCGACGCGCAACCGTAACCGCTGCCGCGAGGCCGCCCCCCGGGGAGTCTCCGGTCCCGTCGGCGGCCTCGCGGACCGATGAGTGAGACAGGGCTGACCGACATATGACCGGCCGGTAGGGTCTGGTCCGTGTCGAAGCCGCTCAGTCTCTCGTTCGATCCCATCGCCCGCGCCGACGAGCTCTGGAAGCAGCGCTGGGGAAACGTGCCGTCCATGGCCGCGATCACCTCGGTCATGCGCGCCCACCAGATCCTGCTGGCCGAGGTCGACGCGGTCGTCAAGCCGTACGGGCTCACGTTCGCGCGCTACGAGGCGCTGGTGCTGCTGACCTTCTCGAAGTCCGGTGAGCTGCCGATGTCGAAGATCGGTGAGCGGCTGATGGTGCATCCCACGTCGGTGACGAACACCGTGGACCGGCTGGTGCGCTCCGGTCTCGTGTCCCGGCGCCCGAACCCCAACGACGGCCGCGGCACTCTGGCGACCATCACCGACAAGGGCCGCGATGTCGTCGAGGCCGCCACCCGCGACCTGATGGCGATGGACTTCGGCCTGAGCGCCTACGACGCCGAGGAGTGCGCCGAGCTGTTCGCCATCCTGCGGCCGCTGCGGGTGGCGGCGGGGGACTTCGAGGAGGACTGACCCCCGCCAAGATCTCCCGGAACGGACCGTTACGCTCGTGTCCATGAAGAAAAGCGTGTTCACCCGCTACCGGGTCATGGCCTACGTCACCGGTGTTCTCCTTGTCGCGCTGACCTTCGGCATGATCGGCAAGTACGTGCTCGACATGGGCGGGGCGGCCGACTTCACGCAGGTGGTCAGCATCGCGCACGGCTGGCTGTACGTCGTGTACCTGATCTTCGCCTTCGACCTCGGCTCCAAGCAGAAGTGGCCCGTGAAGAAGCAGCTCTGGGTGCTGCTGGCCGGCACCGTGCCCACGGCCGCGTTCTTCGTGGAGCGCAGGATCAGCCGTGAGCTGGAGGGCAAGATCGTGGACGAGGCCCCCGCGGTCGCGTAACGCGTCTCACCGCCGTACGGAGCAGCGTGCGGCGGTTTGCCATCGACATTTACTTGGACGTCCTAGTAAATTTGAAGGCATGGACGCTGACGCCATCGAGGAGGGCCGCCGACGCTGGCAGGCCCGGTACGACGCCGCACGCAAGCGCGACGCGGATTTCACCACGCTCTCCGGCGATCCCGTCGAGCCGGTGTACGGTCCCCGGCCCGGGGACACCTATGAGGGCTTCGAGCGGATCGGCTGGCCGGGGGAGTACCCCTTCACCCGCGGGCTGTATCCGACCGGCTACCGGGGGCGGACGTGGACCATCCGGCAGTTCGCCGGGTTCGGGAACGCGGAGCAGACCAACGAGCGCTACAAGATGATCCTCCGCAACGGCGGCGGCGGGCTCTCCGTCGCCTTCGACATGCCGACGCTCATGGGTCACGACTCCGACGACGCGCGCTCCCTGGGCGAGGTCGGGCACTGCGGGGTGGCGATCGACTCGGCGGCCGACATGGAGGTCCTGTTCCGTGACATCCCGCTCGGGGACGTCACCACCTCCATGACCATCAGCGGGCCCGCCGTACCCGTGTTCTGCATGTACCTGGTGGCCGCCGAGCGGCAGGGCGTCGACCCGGCCGTGCTCAACGGCACGCTCCAGACGGACATCTTCAAGGAGTACATCGCGCAGAAGGAGTGGCTCTTCCAGCCCGAGCCCCATCTGCGTCTGATCGGCGACCTCATGGAGCACTGCGCGGCCCGCATCCCCGCGTACAAGCCGCTCTCCGTCTCCGGTTACCACATCCGCGAGGCCGGGGCGACGGCCGCGCAGGAGCTCGCCTACACGCTCGCGGACGGCTTCGGGTACGTGGAACTGGGGCTCAGCCGCGGTCTTGACGTGGACGTGTTCGCGCCCGGACTGTCCTTCTTCTTCGACGCGCACGTCGACTTCTTCGAGGAGATCGCCAAGTTCCGCGCCGCGCGCAGGATCTGGGCGCGGTGGATGCGGGACGTCTACGGCGCGAAGAGCGACAAGGCGCAGTGGCTGCGGTTCCACACCCAGACCGCCGGTGTCTCGCTGACCGCGCAGCAGCCGTACAACAACGTCGTACGGACCGCCGTCGAGGCGCTGGCCGCCGTCCTCGGCGGGACCAACTCCCTGCACACCAACGCCCTCGACGAGACCCTCGCACTGCCCAGCGAGCAGGCCGCCGAGATCGCCCTGCGCACCCAGCAGGTACTGATGGAGGAGACCGGCGTCGGCAACGTCGCGGACCCGCTGGGCGGTTCCTGGTACGTCGAGCAGCTCACCGACCGGATCGAGGCGGACGCCGAGAAGATCTTCGAGCAGATCAAGGAGCGGGGCCTGCGCGCCCACCCGGACGGCAAGCACCCCATCGGGCCGATCACCTCCGGCATCCTGCGCGGCATCGAGGACGGCTGGTTCACCGGCGAGATCGCCGAGTCGGCGTTCCGCTACCAGCAGGCGCTGGAGAAGGGCGACAAGCGGGTCGTCGGCGTCAACGTCCACACCGGGTCGGTCACCGGCGACCTCGAGATCCTCCGGGTCAGCCACGAGGTGGAGCGCGAGCAGGTCCGGCTGCTGGGCGAGCGGAGGACCGGCCGCGACGACGCGAAGGTGCGCGGCACGCTCGACGCCATGGTCGCCGCCGCGCGCTCCGGGGCCAACATGATCGAGCCCATGCTCGACGCCGTACGCGCGGAGGCGACCCTCGGCGAGATCTGCGGCGTCCTGCGCGACGAATGGGGCGTGTACCGGGAGCCGGCCGGCTTCTGAACCCCGCCCTCGGACTCCCCGGCAGGCACGGTGTCGACCGACACGGTGCCTGCCGGACGCGTGTGCGGGGCGGGCCGGCGGGAGTGCGCCGGAACGCCCCCGTACGGCCGGCCCGTACGACCGGCCCCTACGACCGGCCAACGGGCAGTCGCGCCCGCCGGGGTGACGGAGCCGGGGGTCCTCACGGCTTGCGGGCCACCGCGCCGTACAGCGAGATCACGGCGCTGTCGTCGACGCTCTCCCCGTCGGCGAGTTCGGGACGCCAGTCGGTCACCTGGACGAGCCCGGGATCGACGAACTCCAGCCCCTCGAAGAACCGCGCGATCTCCGCGTGGGTGCGCGGCGCGAGGGTGACACCACCCGCCGCGTACATCGCGACCCCGCGTCCGACGCCCTCGGGGTCGAAGTCGGCGGTGAGCTGGGACAGCACCAGATGGCTGCCGGAGGGGAGGGCGTCGACCAGCCGGGCCACCAGGGCGTACGGGTCGTCCTCGGCGCCGAGGAAGTGCGTCAGCGCCACCAGGGACAGCGCCACCGGCCGGTCGAGGTCCAG
This sequence comes from Streptomyces sp. NPDC086080, assembly GCF_044540255.1. Lineage (NCBI taxonomy): Bacteria > Bacillati > Actinomycetota > Actinomycetes > Kitasatosporales > Streptomycetaceae > Streptomyces > Streptomyces sp. NPDC086080. The sequence continues at coordinate 51,616 of NZ_JBITRU010000022.1, read as the reverse complement.
GCTCTCGCGGGCCTGCCGGAGGATGCGGCCGGGCTCGCGCACATCGGCCTGGACGTAGTCGGTGTCGCCCTCGGGGGTGCTGCGCAGCAGCGCCTCCGCGTGCTTCAGGACGACGGGATCGTTGTCGGCGTAGACGATGCGGGACTCGGGCGCAACGCGCTGGGCGATCTGGTGCAGATTGGGCTCGGTGGGGATGCCGGTGCCGATGTCGAGGTACTGCCGGATGCCCGCCTCGGCGGCCAGCCACAGCGTGGCGCGCTGCATGAACCAGCGGTTGGTGCGGGCGATGTGCCGGGCGGTGCCGTCGACACCCATGATCTGCCGGCCCAGTTCCTCGTCGACCGGGTAGTTGTCCTTGCCACCGAGGAACCAGTCGTAGACGCGGGCCGGGTGCGGCCTGGAGGGGTCGATCCGTACGGGTCCGGGTCCGGGTCCGGTCCCGGTCATGCGCGCCTCCCTGGCCACTGGGCTTCCGGTACGTCCTGTGGGGACGACCAGGATCCTCGCAGGCCCCGGGGCGCGACGACAGACGAGTATCGGCCGACGGTGGGCGTTGATCGGAGCGCTTCTCCCGGCCGAACCGCGCCCAGGCGGCGTGTCGGTGGAGAAGCGCTCCGGTCACGTCGTCGAGACGGGGGCCGCGGCCAGCCCGGACAGCAGGACGCGGGTGAGGCCGTGGACCCATTGCTCGTCGGCCGGTTCCGCGCTCACCAGGGTGCGGTGCACCACCGCGCCGGCCACCATGTCGAAGATCAGGTCGACCGTGCGGGCCGCCTCCGCGGGGTCCGGCTCGGCCGGGAGTTCGCCCCGTTGCTGGGCGCGGGCGCGGCCCGCGAGGACGAGGCGTTTCTGGCGTTCGACGATGGAGGCGCGGATGCGCTCGCGCAGGGCGTCGTCGCGGGTGGACTCGGCGACCACCGCCATCAGGCCGCTGCGCGCCTCCGGACGGGCCAGTATCGCCGCGAACTGGAGCACCACGCCCTCGATGTCGGCGGCCAGCGAACCGCGGTCGGGCAGGGTCAGCTCGTCGAAGAGCTCCGCGACCGCGTCCACGACCAGTTCGTTCTTGCCCGGCCAGCGGCGGTAGAGGGTGGTCTTGGCGACCCCCGCGCGCACCGCCACGTCTCCCAGGGTGAGCTTGGACCAGCCGAGTTCGACCAGAGCCTCCCGGGTCGCGGCCAGGATCGCGGCATCCGCGGCGGCGTTGCGCGGGCGACCGGTGCGGCCGGCGGGGGTGTGGCTCTGCATGGCATGACCATAACCGGGGGATACCGAACGGTAGCTCGTGAGAGAGATCACCCGAAAGGGGTGCCGCGAGGTCACTGATCGGTATTACGCTACGACCCGTAGCGAAAGGCGCGCTCGACCGGCGCGCCCGAGCGACGACCACCGGCGTGGGGTGGGGACCCGGCGCCAACAGCACACGTACGTCCGGGTTTACCCGGCGTTTTTCACACACGCGCGGTGTACGGGGGAGGATAGACGCATGCAGCCACGGAACATGTCCATGAGCGGGGTCGTCGACCTCGCCGCGGTGAAGGCGGCCCAGGAGGCCAAGGCGAAGGCGGAGCAGGCGCGCGCCGAGACGGCCCGGCAGGGCGGCGGGGGCGCGATCTCCCCGGCGGACCTCGTGATCGACGTCGACGAGGCCGGTTTCGAGCGCGACGTCCTGCAGCGGTCCACCGAGGTCCCGGTCGTCATCGACTTCTGGGCCGAGTGGTGCGAGCCCTGCAAGCAGCTGAGCCCGCTCCTGGAGCGGATCACCGTCGAATACAACGGGCGCGTCATGCTCGCCAAGATCGACGTCGACGCCAACCAGATGCTGATGCAGCAGTTCGGGATCCAGGGGATCCCGGCGGTCTTCGCGGTGGTGGCCGGGCAGGCGCTGCCGCTCTTCCAGGGTGCCGCGGGCGAGCAGCAGATCCGCCAGACCCTGGACCAGCTGGTGCAGGTCGGCGAGCAGCGCTTCGGCCTGACCGGTCTCACCGTCGACCCGGACGCCGTGCCGGGCGGGGCGGCCCCGGCGGCCGCCGCGGCCGAGGCCGTAGGGCCGTACGACGCCCTGCTGGAGGCCGCCGTGCAGGCCCTGGACAGCGGGGACCTCGCCGGCGCCGTCCAGGCGTACAAGAACGTGCTGGCCGACGACCCGGGCAACCCGGAGGCGACGCTGGGTCTGGCCCAGGCCGAACTCCTCCAGCGGGTGCAGGGCCTGGACCCGCAGCAGGTGCGCAAGGACGCCGCCGACAAGCCGCGGGACGCCGCCGCGCAGATCGCCGCCGCCGACCTGGACCTGGTGGGCGGTCATGTCGAGGACGCCTTCGGCCGGCTCATCGAGACGGTGGCGCGTACCGCGGGCGACGACCGTGACGCCGTACGGGTGCGGCTGCTGGAGCTGTTCGAGGTGGTCGGCGCCGAGGATCCACGGGTGATGGCCGCGCGCCGCGCGCTGGCGCGGGCCCTGTTCTGAGCGGACCGGGTGCCCGGCCGGACAGAGTGTCCGAAGCCCGTCGGTACGGGTGACCGATAGCGGCCGGTTTGCCGGTCGATCGGGTCCGTGGTGCCCGAGTTGCGGATCGGCTCAAGGGGGCCGAAGCGGCCGCGCTTTACCAAATCTTGGTAATCGCGGCCGCTGTTACTGCGAGTAAGTCGCAGGCGTTGATCTGTCGGATTCTGTCCATCGATCAATAGTTTTGTACACCCCCTCCGATGCACCGAGCGTCGTCGAGTGAGGTCCCCGGGTCGCCACGCGGTTATCCGGTCGTTACTAGCGAGTAACGAACCCCCTTGTGCGGGCGGCGAGAATGCACCACGATCGGCCACGCTCGGTCCATTACCCCGTAGTCCCGACAGCCGGTCGGGCCGCGGGAACTCCTGGGTCCCCACCGAGCAGAACCGGCGGCAGTGGCGCCGGTTCTTGGACAGGGGGGTCTTCGCCCGCTGGGTGAAGCCTGTCCGGCAGGGTTGTGCGTGATGCGTGTCAGGCGCGACCAGTGGTTGTCGCTCGGGGGTGATCGCCGGTGATTCGGGCGCGGTGTACGTGTCGTCGAGTCCGGGCGCTCTCCTTCCCGAGGACGTAGCACTTCTCCCATCCCTGCCCAACTGGGCCACCGTTCATGGCGGCGAGTCGGGGCAGGAGATGTACGTCCGAGAAGGAGGACATATGCAGTCCCAGGTGCGTGGCGGGACCAGATGGAAGCGGTTCGCTGTGGTCATGGTGCCCAGCGTGCTCGCTACGGCGGCGGTGGGCATCAGCTTGGCGCAGGGCGCTCTCGCGGCCTCGTTCAGCGTCTCCGGCCAGCAGTTCAAGGTGACGGTCGATCACCTGCACGGTGAGGGCTTCGCCCAGTACGGCGGTATAGACAGCGTCTACACCTCGGTCAAGGGTGACAAGAAGACGCAGGTGCCGGTGGCGATCTCGTCGTTCGACGACGCGACCCTCACCAACATGTGCCAGTCGGTCAAGACGGACGTGCCTTTCGTGGGTTCGATCTACCTCCGTCTCACGGCCGGCACTGAGGCGGAGAAGCCGGTCAAGGCCAAGAACCTCTACATCGACGTCGCCCAGCTCGACGCCGATGCGACGTTCCACAACATCGACATCGGTGTGGCGGTCAAGGACAAGACGCGTGGCCCGGCGAACAAGGACGAGGCGAGCACGCTGCCGGGCGGCTTCGCCCAGCAGGCGGAGTCGGCCGACCTCTACGACGTCGAGCAGACGGCGTGGGCGACCTCGGCCGGCACGTTCACGCTGAACAACCTGTCGATGCGTCTCGGCACGAGCTCCAAGATGGAGTGCTACTGACGGTCTCCGTCACCGGGGTGACCCGGGGCGGCTGAGCCGTCCGGGGGCGGGGGAGCCGTCGCTTCTCCGCCCCGCCGCCCGGCCTGTCCACGTGCCGGGTCGTCCTCACAGATTCAGATGTCCGGCTTCTCCATGCCTACGGCCGAGCCGGCACGTACTTCCACCGGACCCAGGGAGCTTTTTCCATGAGTGCCGAGACTCCGGTCCAGAGCGCCGGGACCTTCACCCGGATGCGTCTGCGATTCCGCGGCTGGCGCGGCGCCCGGCCGTTCTGGGCCGGCCTGTTCACGCTGCTGGGCGGAATACCCATCGCCTATCTCCCCTATGCCACCCTCAAGCTGGGCCACATGTCGCTCGCCATGGCGACGACGGCCGGCGCCGGCTCACTGATCATCGGTGTCCTGCTGGTCACGCTGGGCCTGACCATGTGGTTCCAGTCGGCCACCCGGGTTTTCGCCGGTGTCGCGGCGATCCTGCTGGCCCTGGTGTCCCTGGTGGTCTCCAACTTCGGCGGCTTCTTCATCGGCTTCCTGCTCGCGATGATCGGTGGCGCTCTCTCCCTCTCCTGGGTGCCGGGCGTACCGCCGGCCGAGGCCGCGGGAGAGCACGACGGATCGGACGCGCCCACCGACGAGGGAGCCGACGACGACGCGTCCGCGGACCGGGGAGCCGAGGACTACGCGCCTCATGACCCCGCCGCCGGACCGCAGGACCCGGTGTCCTTCCACAAGGACGGCGACGTCGGCGAGACGGACGGTGCCCGGGCCGCATTCCACGACGGGGGGCACCGTGTCGGTTGACGAGGTGCGCGGGCCGCGTCACGCGGCCCCCAAGAAGCCGCTGCTCACCAGACTCCAGGTGCCCAGCGGCAAGGTGATCGCCCTGGCGGCGATGCCCACGGCGGTCCTCATGGGCATGGGCTTCACGCCGACACTGGCCCTCGCCGACGGCAACGACGGGACGACGCCGCTCTCGAACAGCCTGACCGCGGACGAGTACAAGGACTGCGTGGCCGCCCTCGCGGACGCCGAGAAGGGGGACGCCTCCGCGTCGCCCACACCGTCCGCCACGGCGAGCGAGAGCGCGTCACCGGACGAGGAGACCCCGGACGAGGAGCCCTCGGCGAAGGTCCCCGAGAAGAAGACCTCGGACGCGGACAGCGACAAGGCCAGTGGCTCGTCGCCGGATTCAGGTTCCGGCGAAAAGCCCGAGCCGACGCCGACTCCCTCCGCGACCGCGGACGGCCAGGCCGCCGAGCAGAAGGCCGAGCCCGAGCCGTCCCCGTCGGAGACCGACCGCAACGTGCTCGAGGAGATCGGGGACGCCATCAAGGACGTCTTCACTCCGAAGGACAAGCAGGAAGAGGCGAGCCCGACCCCCACCCCGTCCACCTCCGCCCCCGCCACCGACGAGAAGGCGGGCACCGCAGGGGAGACGGGAGGGACGGCCTCGGAACCGGCGGAGGAGGACTCCGGCGGCAAGGACTCCCAAGCGCCCGAGGACACCGGGGACAAGGGCAAGGACGAGGACGAGGACAAGGCCGACGAGGAGAAGGAGGACGCGGAAGCGACCGCGACCCCCGAGGCCAGCGCTTCCCCGAGCCCGTCCGAGTCGGCCACGGTGGACCTCGAGGACTGCCCCGTCGCCACGGACGCCGAGGGCGGGGTCGACAACAAGATCCTGCTGCCCGACGACCCGTGGTACCTCAACGCCAGCTCGCTGACCCTGAAGGGTGCCGACTACAAGGGCATCGTCAAGGTCCGGACGGCCGACGGGAGCGTCAAGGAGGTGCTGAAGTACGTCGTCTCCAACGGCACCGACATCGGGGACCTGCACCAGACGGTCAAGGACGAACAGTCCGGCAAGACCCACCACGTGCAGGCCGCCAAGGGATCGACGTCCACCATCCGCGACGGCGACACCGTGATGTACACGGAGCGCATCTCCGGCAAGCTCCTCGGGCTGATCCCGATCACGTTCGACCCGGAGCACCCCCCGCCGCTGAACATCCCGCTGATCTACTTCACCGACGTGACGGTGCAGCAGGCCGGTCAGTTCGGCGGAACCCTGCACATCCCCGGCCTGCGCCAGTACGTCACCGACTGAGCCGCCGCCGGACCTTCCTGGAGCAGTCCGGACCTTCCGGGAACCGCACCACAACCATCGAGGGCGCCCCCCGCGCGGCGGGGGGCGCCCTCGATGGCGTACCGGAGTGGTCCGGATCAGGCGGTCGCGCCGCCCAGGTGGTGGACGCGGACCATGTTGGTGGTGCCGGGGACGCCGGGGGGCGAGCCGGCCGTGATGATCACGATGTCGCCCTCGCTGAAGCGGTGCAGCTTGACCAGCTCCTGCTGGACCAGCTCGACCATCTCGTCGGTGCTGTTCACGAACGGCACGACGTGCGGGTCCACGCCCCAGCTGAGCGTCAGCTGATTGCGCGTCGACTCGTCCGTGGTGAACGCCAGGATCGGCTGGGCGACCCGGTAGCGGCACAGCCGCCGGGCCGTGTCGCCGGACTGGGTGAAGGCGACCAGACCCTTGCCGCCGAGGAAGTCGGCGATCTCGCAGGCGGCGCGGGCCACCGAACCGCCCTGGGTGCGCGGCTTCTTGCCGGGCACCAGCGGTTGCAGGCCCTTGGACAGCAGCTCCTGCTCGGCCGCCTGGACGATCTTCGACATCGTCCGCACGGTCTCGATCGGGTACGCGCCCACGCTCGACTCGGCCGACAGCATCACCGCGTCGGCGCCGTCCAGGATGGCGTTGGCCACGTCGGAGGCCTCGGCCCTGGTCGGCCGGGAGTTGGTGATCATCGACTCCATCATCTGGGTCGCCACGATCACCGGCTTGGCGTTGCGCCGGCACAGCTCGATCAGGCGCTTCTGCACCATGGGGACCTTCTCGAGCGGGTACTCGACGGCCAGGTCGCCGCGCGCGACCATGACGGCGTCGAAGGCCGCCACGACGCCCTCCATGTTCTCCACCGCCTGCGGCTTCTCCACCTTGGCGATGACCGGGACCCGGCGGCCCTCCTCGTCCATCACGCGGTGGACGTCGGCCACGTCCTTGGCGTCCCGGACGAAGGACAGCGCGACCAGGTCGCAGCCCATCCGCAGGGCGAACCGCAGGTCCTCGATGTCCTTCTCGCTCAGCGCGGGCACGTTCACGGCCGCGCCGGGCAGGTTGATGCCCTTGTGGTCGGAGATGACACCGCCCTCGATGACGATCGACTTCACCCGGGGGCCCTCGACGTCGAGCACCTTCAGTTCGACGTTGCCGTCGTTGATCAGGATCTGGTCGCCGCGGGAGACATCGCCCGGGAGGCCCTTGTAGGTCGTTCCGCAGATCGTCCTGTCGCCCGGGACGTCCTCGGTGGTGATGGTGAACTCGTCACCGCGCACCAGCTCGACGGGACCCTCGGCGAAGGTCTCCAGGCGGATCTTCGGGCCCTGGAGGTCGGCGAGGACACCGATGGCCCTGCCCGTCTCCTTGGCGGCGGCACGGACCCGGTCGTACCGGCCCTGGTGCTCGGCGTGCGTGCCGTGGCTGAAGTTGAAGCGGGCCACGTTCATGCCGGCTTCGATCAGGGCGACAAGCTGCTCGTGGGAGTCGACCGCGGGGCCGAGAGTACAGACGATTTTCGAACGGCGCATGGGGCGATCCTAACGGTTTGTTTCGCTCCGGAATATTCCGTCTGGTGGAAGCTACATATGAGAAAGTCCCTGCTCAGTTGGTTCCTGCTCAGTCGTTCTTTCCGACCAGGGCGTAGGTCTGCTGTGCGATCTCCCTTTCCTCGTCCGTCGGTACCACCGCCACCGCCACCCGCGCGCCCTCGGGAGAGATCAGCCGCGCCCCGCCGCCGTGCACGGCGTTGCGCCCGGCGTCGACCGCCAGGCCCAGCCCCTCCAGGCCGGCCACCGCCGCCTCCCGCACCGGAGCGGCGTTCTCGCCGACCCCGGCGGTGAAGGCCACGGCGTCCACCCGCCCGAGGACGGCGCAATAGGCGCCGATGTACTTCTTCAGACGGTGAATGTAGATGTCGAACGCGAGCTCCGCCTGTGCGTCGCCCTCGTCGATCCGGCGCCGGATCTCCCGCATGTCGTTGTCCCCGCACAGTCCGACGAGACCGCTCTTCTTGTTGAGAAGAGTGTCGATCTCGTCGGCGGACATTCCGCCGACGCGCATCAAATGGAAGATGACGGCCGGGTCCATGTCCCCGGACCGCGTACCCATCACCAGCCCCTCCAAGGGCGTCAGCCCCATGGACGTGTCCACGCAGCGCCCGCCCCGCACCGCCGAGGCGGACGCCCCGTTGCCCAGGTGCAGCACGATGACGTTCACCTCCTCGGGCGCCTTCCCCAGCAGCCTCGCGGTCTCCCGGGAGACATACGCGTGCGAGGTGCCGTGGAAGCCGTAGCGGCGGATGCGGTGCTCGTCGGCGGTCTGCACGTCGATCGCGTACCGGGCGGCGGACTCCGGCATCGTGGTGTGGAACGAGGTGTCGAAGACGGCGACCTGCGGCAGGTCGGGGCGCAGCGTCATGGCCGTACGGATGCCGGTGAGGTTGGCCGGGTTGTGCAGCGGGGCGACCGGGATCAGCCGCTCGATCTCCTCGAGCACGCGGTCGTCGATCACCGTGGGCTCGGTGAAGCGCATCCCGCCGTGCACCACACGGTGGCCGATCGCGGCCAGTTCGGGGGAGTCCAGGCCGAGACCGTCGGCGGCCAGCTCCTCGGCCATCGCCTTCAGGGCGGCGTCGTGGTCGGCGACGTGGCCGGTCCGCTCCCGGGTCCCGCCGCCCGCCGCGAGCGGGGTGTGCCGCACCAGCGAGGTCCGCTCGCCGATGCGCTCGATCAGGCCGGTGGCCAGCCGGCTGCTGTCGTCCATGTCCAGCAGCTGGTACTTCACCGAGGAGGAGCCGGAGTTGAGGACGAGGACACGGCTGGGGGCCCCGGCGGGGACACCGGCGGGGACACGGGTGGGGCTGCTCACTGGGCGGTTGCCTTCTCGCTCGGGACCGGGGAGGCGGCCGGGGAGGGTGAGGGGCCCGGGGTCTGGGCCTGGATCGCCGTGATGGCGACGGTGTTGACGATGTCCTGGACCAGGGCGCCCCGGGACAGGTCGTTGACCGGCTTGCGCAGACCCTGGAGCACCGGGCCGACGGCGATCGCGCCGGCCGAGCGCTGCACGGCCTTGTAGGTGTTGTTGCCGGTGTTCAGGTCGGGGAAGATCAGCACGGTCGCCTGTCCGGCCACCTCCGAGCCCGGCAGCTTGGTCGCCGCGACCGAGGGCTCCACCGCCGCGTCGTACTGGATCGGTCCCTCGATGCGCAGGTCGGGCCGACGGGAGCGCACCAGCTCGGTGGCGGTGCGCACCTTGTCCACATCGGCGCCGGAACCGGAGGTGCCCGTCGAGTACGACAGCATCGCGATCCGCGGCTCCACGCCGAACCGCGCGGCCGTGACCGCCGACTGCACGGCGATGTCGGCGAGCTGCTCGGCGTTCGGGTCGGGGTTGACCGCGCAGTCGCCGTAGACGAGCACCTTGTCGGCCAGGCACATGAAGAAGACGGAGGAGACGATCCCGGCGTCCTCGCGGGTCTTGATGATCTCGAAGGCCGGCCGGATGGTCGCGGCCGTGGAGTGCACCGTGCCGGACACCATGCCGTCGGCGAGGCCCTCCTGCACCATCAGGGTGCCGAAGTAGTTCACGTCCGAGACGACGTCGTAGGCCAGCTCCACGGTGACGCCCCGGTGGGCGCGCAGGGCCGCGTACCGCTCGGCGAAGGAGTCCCGCAGTTGCGAGGTGGCCGGGTCGATCAGCTGGGTGTCGCCGAGGTCGACGCCTAGGTCGGCGGCCTTCTTGCGGATCTGGTCGACGTCACCGAGCAGGGTCAGGTCGCACACGCCCCGGCGCAGCAGTACCTCCGCCGCGTGCAGCACCCGCTCCTCGGTGCCCTCCGGGAGCACGACCCGGCGCAGGTCGGAACGGGCCCGGTCGAGCAGCTTGTGCTCGAACATCATCGGGGTGACCCGGTCGCTGCTCGGCGCGGAGACCCGCTGGGTGAGCTCCACGGTGTCGGCGTACCGCTCGAAGAGGCCGAGCGCCCGCTCCGCCTTGCGCGGGGTGGCCGCGTTCAGCTTGCCCTCCAGGGAGACGAGCTGCTCGGCGGTGGGAAAACTGGTGCCCGGCACCGAGAGCACCGGGGTGCCGGGCGCGAGCCGGTCGGCGAGGGTGAGGACGCGTTCGCCCGGCACCTCGTCCAGGGTGAGCAGCACCCCGGCTATCGGCGGGGTGCCGGCGCTGTGCGCGGCCAGCGCGCCGACGACCAGGTCGGCGCGGTCGCCCGGGGTGACCACCAGACAGCCCGGGGACAGCGCGGCGAGGAAGTTCGGCAGCGTGGCGCCGCCGAAGACGAAGTCCAGGGCGTCGCGGGCGAGCCCGGAGTCGTCGCCGAGCACCACCTTCGCGCCCAGGGTGTGCGTGATCTGGGAGACGGTCGGGGCGGACAGCGCCGGCTCGTCGGGAAACACGTAGCAGGGCACGGGCAGCCGGTTGGCCAGCCGCTCGGCGATCTCGCCCCGGTCCTCGCGGGCGACCCGGTTGACGGCCATGGCGAGCACGTCGCAGCCCCGGGTGGCGTAGGCGCGGTAGGCGTTGCGGGTCTCGGCGCGCACCGACTCGGCGGTCTGCCGGCGGCCGCCCACGACGGCGATGACCGAGGCGCCGAACTCGTTGGCGAGCCGGGCGTTCAGGGCCAGTTCGTCGGGGAACTGGGTGTCGGCGTAGTCGGTGCCGAGGACGAGCACGACCTCGTAGTCGCGGGCGACCAGATGGAACCGGTCGACGAGGGTGGACACCAGTTCGTCCGTGCCCTGCTCGGCCTGGAGCGTGGACGCCTTCTGGTAGTCGAGGCCGTAGACGGTCGCCGGGTCCTGGGTGAGCCGGTAGCGGGCCCGCAGCAGCTCGAAGAGGCGGTCCGGCCCGTCGTGCACCAGGGGACGGAACACACCCACCCGGTCGACCTGCCGGGTCAGGAGCTCCATGACCCCGAGCTCGACGACCTGCCGGCCGTCGCCGCGGTCGATACCGGTCACGTACACGCTGCGGGTCACGCGCGCTCTCCGTTTCGTCGGGGGCCGCAAGAGGCATCGGCGAGGTCACAGAAATCGCCCACACAGGTGAGCGGATCCCCCTTGACAGTACCTCCGGCGCTGGTTACGACGCCTGCCCGTCCCGCGTCGGCATCGCGTCGGGGACATGAAACAATTGTGACTGGCTCACCGGTATCGACAGGGACCAGGAGACACGCCACGATGCGTATCGGAGTTCTCACCGCAGGCGGCGACTGCCCCGGCCTGAACGCAGTGATCCGGTCGGTCGTGCACCGCGCGATCGACAACTACGGCGACGAGGTCATCGGCTTCGAGGACGGCTACTCGGGCCTGCTCGACGGCCACTACCGCACCCTCGACCTCAACGCGGTCAGCGGCATCCTGGCCCGCGGCGGCACCATTCTCGGCTCCGCCCGGCTGGAGCGCGACCGGCTCCGCGAGGCATGCGAGAACGCCTCGGACATGATCCACGACTTCGGTATCGACGCGCTGATCCCGATCGGCGGCGAGGGCACGCTCACCGCGGCGCACATGCTGTCCGAAGCGGGCCTGCCCGTGGTCGGCGTGCCGAAGACGATCGACAACGACATCTCCTCCACCGACCGCACCTTCGGCTTCGACACGGCGGTCGGTGTGGCGACGGAGGCGATGGACCGCCTCAAGACCACCGCCGAGTCCCACCAGCGGGTGATGGTCGTCGAGGTCATGGGGCGGCACGCGGGCTGGATCGCCCTGGAGTCCGGCATGGCGGCCGGCGCCCACGGCATCTGCCTGCCCGAACGTCCCTTCGACCCGGCCCAGTTGGTCAAGATGGTGGAGGAACGCTTCGCCCGCGGCAAGAAGTTCGCGGTGATCTGCGTCGCCGAGGGCGCGCACCCGGCCGAGGGCACCATGGACTACGGCAAGGGCGAGATCGACAAGTTCGGCCACGAGCGCTTCCAGGGCATCGGCACGGCCCTGGCGTACGAGCTGGAGAGCCGCCTCGGCAAGGAGGCCAGGCCGGTCATCCTCGGCCACGTCCAGCGCGGCGGCGTCCCCACGGCGTACGACCGTGTCCTCGCCACCCGCTTCGGCTGGCACGCGGTGGAGGCCGCGCACCGGGGCGAGTTCGGCAAGATGACCTCGCTGCGCGGCACGGACATCGTGATGGTGTCGCTGGCGGAGGCGGTCACCGAACTGAAGAGGGTCCCGAAGAACCGCATGGACGAGGCGGAGTCGGTCTTCTAGAGGCTTCGAGAGGCGGTCCCTCACCGGCCGCCGTCCGCTCACCCGCGTCGCCGTGACCGCCGCCCCGGCCGAGGGCGGCGGCCACCTGGTCCCGGCGGTCCTGGTGCAGCCGGTGGAAGGCCCCCTTCCACCGGCCGCCGATCCAGAGCGTTCCGCTGGGCGTAAGCCGGGGAGCACGAACTGGCTCATGCCGGCCGGCTGGAGCTGCCGAACTTCCGGTCGACACCCGTGCTGATGCGACTGCTCGATGCCGCGGTCCTGGACCAGGCGCCGAGCCGCCGCGCCCGCTGCCGCGCCGCCCACTGGGCGCTGCATCCCGTGCCTTTACTGCTGCCGGTCGCACCGCCCGTACTGCGGCTGACCGCCCTGGTACTGGCCGCACATGTCTCCGTCCATGCCGAACACTGCATCGACATGGACATCCTCACCGGGTCTGTCCAACGAACGGCCCTGTCTCACATTCGGTGGTGACGGAGAGTCGTGAGGTTCGTTGCCCTTCATGTGGTGGATGTCAACGAGCTTGTGCAGACGGTGTTTTCGGGTCTGTCCCCGCTGGTCGTGGAGGATGTGGCCGACGAGGGTGAGCGGATCGTGGTGCGGGCCCGGACGCCGCTGGACACCGCGGTCTGCCCAGCATGCGGGGCGTCGTCGGGACGGGTGCACGGCTATCCCTGGCGGACAGTGGCCGACGTTCCGGTCGACGGGCGACGGGTGGTGGTCCGTGTGCGGGTGCGGCGCCTGGTGTGTCCCACGCGAGGCTGCCGCCACACCTTCCGCGAACAGGTGCCCGGCATGCTGGAGCGATACCAGCGACGCACCGCTCGTCTGACCAGGCAGGTCAAGGCCGTGGTCAAAGAGTTAGCGGGCCGGGCGGGATCACGTTTGCTGGCGATACCCGCGGTGGGCCTGTCCCGTCACACGGCCCTGCGCACCCTGCTGCGCATCCCGTTGCCCACCGGTCGGGTGCCCCGCGTGATCGGCGTGGACGATTTCGCCCTGCGCCGGCGCCACCGCTACGCCACCGTGATCATCGACGCCGAGACCCATGAGCGGATCGACGTGCTGCCCGACCGCACGGCCGACACCCTGGAAGCGTGGCTGCGCGGGCATCCGGGCATCGAGATCGTGTGCCGCGACGGCTCAGCCACCTACGCCGAGGCCATCCGCCGTGCTCTGCCTGACGCGGTGCACGTCGGTGATCGCTGGCATTTATGGAAGAACCTGTGCGAAGCCGCCCTGAGCGAGGTGAAGGCACACAGTGCCTGCTGGGCCACCGTACTGGACGCGCCGATCTACGACGGGCCCCGCGCTCAGACCACCCTCGAACGCTGGTATCAGGTTCATGGCCTGCTCGAGAAGGGCGTGGGCCTGTTCGAATGCGCCCGCCGCCTGCAACTGGCCCTGAACACCGTCAAACGCTACGCCCGAGCCGACCGGCCCGAGCGCATGCTCCGCGTCCCCAAGTACCGTGCCAGCCTGGTCGATCCCTACCGCGAGCACCTGCGCAAACGCCGAAGTGAAGACCCCGGCGTCCCCGTCCGGCACCTCTTCGAAGAGATCAAGACCCTCGGCTTCACGGGCTGCCTGAACCTTCTGCACAAGTACATCAACCAAGGCCGCGCGGACGCCGACCGCAGCCATATCTCGCCACGCCGGCTCGCCCGGATGCTGCTGACCAGACCCGACAACCTCAAGCCCGAGCAGCACGAACTCCTGGCCAAGCTCACCGCCGCCTGCCCCGAGATGACCCAACTGGCTTCAGATGTCAGAGACTTCGCCCCGCTCCTTACGCCACACGCCGACAACGCCGATGCGCTCACGCACTGGATCGCCCAAGTCCGAACAGCCGGCCTGCCCCACCTACACGCCTTCACCCGGGGTCTGGACCGGGACATCGACGCCGTGATCGCCGGGCTCACGCTTCCGTACAGCAACGGCCCCACTGAGGGCGTCAACACCAAGACCAAACGGGTCGCACGCCAGATGCACGGACGAGCAGGCTTCACCCTGCTCCGGCACCGCATCCTCCTCGGATAACAGCACACTCCGTCACCACCGAATGTGAGACAGGGCCGCTCGTTTGACAGACCCGCGTCGCAGTGCGGTGCGTGGGCTAGCTCAACGGGCCCTCACCACAGGTCCGTTGCACTGGACCGATCTTGTGATGATGAGTTAAGTTCCCCTCCGACCAGTGACTTTCATAAAATTTTCATACTGTCAGGGGGATGTAAAGATGAGGACCCGTGCCCGTACGCGCGGCGTCGGGGGGACCCTTGCGATCGCTTTGAGTTCCATGCTCGCGGTAGGGCTGCTGCCCGGCTCCGCGGCAGCGTCCATCGGGGTGGGACCGCACCCCCAGGGCGCACCGAGCACACAGAAGGCACAGGATGCTCCGGCGGGCGCGGGGGAAGCCTCACCCGCCGAGGAAGAAGCCCGTGCGCAGGCCAAGAAGACCGGGCGCAGTGTCGAGGTCACCTCGATGCGTGGTGAAAGCCACGACGTCTTCGTGACGCCCGAGGGAGATCTGGAGGCGCGGGAGTATCTGCGTCCCGTCCGGGTCCGGATCGGCGGCGAGTGGAAGGACATCGACACCGACCTCGCGCGGAGCGATGAGGGGACCGTCGCGCCGAAGGTGACCGCCGTCGGTCTGGCGTTCTCCGGCGGCGGGGACGACGTACCACTCGTACGGATGAACAGGGCGGGCCGTGAGCTGGCTCTGACCTGGCCCGGCAGCCTGCCGGCACCCGACCTGGACGGCGCCACGGCGACGTACCGGAACGTGCTGCCGGATGTGGACCTGCGCATGGGTGCGCAGGAGGACGGGTTCACCCAGTTGCTCGTCGTCAAGTCGGCCGAGGCCGCCGCGAGCCCCGAACTCGCCGAATTGCGGTTGCGGTTGGCCGCCGACGGCATGGAGGTGAGGGAGACCGAGGGTGGCGGCCTGGCGGCGCTCGACGCGGGCGCCGGCACCGCGGTGTTCGAGGCTCCGAAGCCGCTGATGTGGGACTCAGGTACCGGCACAGGCACGGGTACCGGCGGCGAGGACAACGGCGGCGAAGCCGAACAGGCCACCGCCCTCAGTTCCGCCAGGATCCGCCCCGCAGCCCTCTCGGCCGAGCCCGTCCAGGAGGCCGCCGGCGAGCCCGGCCCCACGGAGTCCGCCAAGCTCGCCCCCGTCGCCGTGGACATCCCCGCGGGCGGACGCGAGCTGGTCCTCAGACCGGACCAGAGTGTGCTGAAGGGCAAGGACACCGCGTACCCGGTCTTCATCGACCCGCAGTGGTACTCGCCGCGTGCTTCGGCGTGGACCATGGCATCGAAGTACTGGGCGTCGTCCCCGCAGTGGAAGTTCAACGGCAAGCCGGACGCCGGTCTCGGCTACTGCGGCTGGGACTACTGCGCACCCCATGACACCAAGCGGCTCTTCTACCGTGTCCCCACCTCGAAGTTCGCAGGAAAAACGATCCTGTCGGCGGAGTTCGTGGTCCGTAACGTGCACTCGGCATCGTGCGCGAAGCGGGAGGTGCAGCTGTGGCGCACCAAGGGCATCTCGTCGTCGACGACCTGGAACTCGCAGAACGCCTCCGGATTCTGGATCAAGAAGCTGGCAACGGATTCGTTCGCCCACGGCTACTCGGGCTGCGCCGCGAAGGACGCTGAGTTCGACGTGAAGTCGGCGCTCCAGGAGGCCGCCAACGCCAAGTGGTCGACGATGACGTTCGGGATGCGCGCCAGCAGCGAGGGCGACCGGTACGGCTGGAAGCGGTTCTCGGACAAGGCGTTCCTGCGGGTGAAGTACAACCGCGCCCCGACCCAGGTGAAGATGTCACAGCTCGCCATGGAGTACGGCGGCACCTGCAAGACCCCCGGCAGCGCGCCCCGGGTGCGCACGCTCGGCAAGATCTACGCCAACAACATCACCGACCCCGACGGCGACAACATCGCCGTCCAGTTCCAGGCGAAGTGGGACACCGGTGACGGCAAGGGGCTGGTTCCCCGTTGGAGCCCGGCCAGGACGTCGTACAAGAAGTCGGGTTCCAGCTTCTCCATCGGTCTGCCGTCGTCGATTCCGGTGAACAAGCAGGTCAACTGGTACGTCCGGTCCTACGACGGGGCGCAGTACTCGCCATGGTCGTACGCGGGTGACGCGACGGCCTGCTACTTCGTCTACGACACCAGCGTGCCCAAGGCCCCGGCGATCTCTTCGGGGCAGTACCCGGCCTCCGATCCGGAGAACCCGGACGACCCCTGGTACGACGGAGTCGGCCAGTACGGCGCGTTCTCCATCGACTCGTCGTCGACGGACGTGGTCCGCTACCACTACGGGTTCAACACCGACCCCTCGGCGTCCCGGAAGATCACCACCAGTGGCGGCGCCGCCAAGTCCGTACGTCTGCTGCCCGCGATGCCGGGCCTGAACTTCGTCACCGCGCAGGCATTCGACCAGGCCGGCAACGGCTCCGAGGTCCGCACCTACCAGTTCCGTGTCAAGGCCGGGCAGCCGGAGCGGTCGACCTGGCAGTTCGACGAGGCCGCGGGCACCACCACCGCCGCCGGTACGACGACTCCGCGGACCGTGCGGACGCACGACGGGGCCACCCTCGGCGCCGAAGGCAAGAAGGGCACCGCGCTGCACTTCGACGGCACGTCCGGATACGCCGACTCCGACCTCACCGTCGTCGACACCTCCGACAGTTTCGCCGTCTCGGCCTGGGCCCGTCTCGACCGGATGCCGCAGAACGCGGCGATCATCGCGGCCCAACCGGGCAATCACTCCCCGGGTTTCGAGCTCTACTACTCCCACGAGTACAACCGGTGGGTGTTCAACCAGTACACGTCCGACACGGCCGGTGCCTCCATCGCCCGTGCCATGGCCACCACGCCGGGCGACGCGAAAGCCGGCGAGTGGACCCACCTGGTCGGCACGTACGACGGCAAGGCGAAGCAGCTGCGGCTGTACGTGGACGGCAAACTCGCCGGGTCCACCGCCTACTCCACCGCATGGGAGGCCCGGCGGGGCCTTCAGCTGGGCGCCGGCATCTACAGCGGCACCCGCAAGTCCTTCTTCCCCGGCACGGTCGACGACGTGCGGATCTTCGACCGCGCCGTCGGCGCGGCCGAGGCGGCAGCGCTTCAGCAGGGCCAGGACCTCACCAGCGGCCGGCCGGCCCGGGCGGTTTTCCCGCTGGACGAGGACGCCACCGCCACCGAGGTCTCCGGCAGGGCCGTCGAACAGCAGCTCACGCTGCACGGCGGCGTGGCCGGCGGCACGAGCGGAGTCGCGGGCAATGCCCTGACGCTGGACGGCAAGGACGACTACGCC
Source organism: Streptomyces sp. NPDC086080 (assembly GCF_044540255.1). NCBI lineage: Bacteria > Bacillati > Actinomycetota > Actinomycetes > Kitasatosporales > Streptomycetaceae > Streptomyces > Streptomyces sp. NPDC086080. The sequence goes on along the minus strand of NZ_JBITRU010000022.1, from coordinate 34,152 downwards.
GCCACCGAACGCCCGGTGCTGAACACCGCCGCCTCCTACACCCTGTCGGCATGGGCGAAACTGCCTGAGGGGGGCACGAGCGGCAACCGCACGGTGCTCAGCCAGAGCGGCACCTACTACAGCCCGTTCTATCTGTCCTACGAGGCGGGGGCCGACACCTGGAGCCTGCGCACGTCCCTGGAGGACGTCGAGGAGGGCAACATCCGGGACCAGGTGGTGCGAGCGACCCAGCCCGCACGGCCCGGTGAATGGACCCACCTCGTGGCCGTCCACGACGCCACCGCCCAGCAGATCCGCCTGTACGTCAACGGACGGCTCCAGGGAACCGACGACGCCCCCAGGACATGGGAGGCACAGGGACCCGTGCAGGTCGGCCGCACCATCTGGAAGGGAATCCAGGCCGACCACTTCTCCGGGAGCATCGACGACGTACGCCTCTTCGACCGGCCCGTCGCCGACGACGAGGTGCGCCAGATCTTCCAGAAGCGGCCCCTGGTCACAAGCCGCTGGACCTTTGAGACCGCCGGCGTGACCAGCCCCGTCACCACCCCGAACGCGGTGGCCGGCGGCAGCGCGCTCACGCTGAACGGCGGAGCGAAGAAGTCGGACACCGCCTTCATCGACCTCGGCGGCCTCGAACTGGACGGAGTGAAGGGCTACGCCTCCACCACGTCCGTTCCGCTCGACACCAGCGCCAGCTACACCGTCACCGCCTGGGCGCAGGCGGCCGCGCTGCCCGAGAGCGGCGTGTCACTGCTCAGCGCCGAAGGATCCACACAGAGCGCCTTCTCCGTGCGCTTCGTGCCGGACTCCGCGGACCCGGAGGCGCCTGGCCGCTGGGAGCTGGCCCTGCCGGACAAGGACGGCACGGACGCGACCGTCGTACGCGTGGCGAACAGCGAGTTCTTCGACGCGCGGGAATGGAACCACCTCGCGGTCACCTACGACGGCTTCGCCAAGCAGGCCCGCCTGTACGTCAACGGCGTCCTCCAGGTGATCTCCTGCGGTGACGCCGACGGCGAGGGACAGCCCGACGAGAGCGCATGCGCGGACCAGGTCTCCTGGGCGGAGAACACCCTGACCTTCAAGGCGGGCAAGTCCCTCCAGATCGGCCGTGCCAAGACGGACGGGGCCTGGGGCGAGTACTTCCCCGGCCTGGTCGACGACGTCTGGGCCTTCCAGGGCGCGCTCAACGACAGCCAGATAGCAGAACTCGCCGGTTCCTGGTTCGACGTGCCCACCGAGGTACCGGCCGGCAGCTGACGCCGACGGCGGGTGGTGCGCGCGGACTGCTGCGCGCGTCACCCGCCGGCACCTCCCACTCAGTCCCATCCACAGCGGTACCGGCCTGCCCGCGCGGCCCTCCCGGTGCCGCCACTCAGCCATGGACGACATAGGTATGAGACGTAAACACCTGCTTTGTTCTCGCCGTGCCCTGCACGGTTCCATATCCCTGGTCGCGGCCGTGCTCATGGTCGGCGGTCTGATCCAGGGTGCGGCCACGCCCGCGGCGGCCGCCGACAACCATCCTCTGCCCGGTGTACCGAAGGCCGACGAGCCGGTTCCCGGAGCCGGTGTCACCAAGGTCAAGCCCCGCACCCGCAGCGAGGACGCGGGCACGCCCGCAAAGGCGCCCAGGCGTGCCTGGCCGAAGACAGGTACCGCCACCGTCGAGGTGCCGAAGCGCGGCAAGCGACGAGCCGGTGACCTTCCCCTGAGCATCGCCGCGCCCGAGGAGGCCGAGGACGCCGCCGGTCCGGCCGTTCAGGTCAGCCTCCGGGATCGCGGCCAGGCGGCCCGCGCCGGGGTCGACGGTCTGCTGTTCACCCTGGAGACGCAACAGCGCCCGGAGACCGCCGGCAAGGCGACCGCTCCCGACGCCGGACCACCCGAGGCCGGGGAGGTCGCCGTCACGGTCGACTACGCGGACTTCGCCCAGACCTACGGCGGCGGTTACGCCTCCCGGCTGCACCTCGTCGAACTGCCCGCGTGTGTCCTGTCCACCCCCACCAAGGACGCGTGCCGCACGGGCACGCCGGTCGCCGTGCGCAACGACACCGACCGGCGGACCTTGACCGCGAAAGCGGTGAACCTGTCCGCCTCCGGCCTGACGGTCCTGGCCGCGGTACCCGAAACCGGCGGTGAGAAGGGCGACTACAAGGCGACGTCCCTCGCCCCGTCGGCGACATGGGACACCAACCTCAACACCGGCGACTTCACATGGTCGTACGACATGCCGGTGCCCGACGTACCCGGTGACCTCGTGCCGGAGGTGGGTCTGGACTACGCCTCGGGGACGATCGACGGCCGTACCGGCACCACCAACAACCAGGCCTCCTGGGCGGGCGACGGCTTCGACCTCTCCTCGGGTTTCATCGAGCGTCGCTACAAGTCCTGTTGGGAGGAGGGTGAGAAGAACGCCGACGGCGGCAAACCGGGAGACCTGTGCTGGTCGTACGACAACGCCTTCCTCTCGTTCAACGGCAAGGGGGGTGAACTCGTTCCCGCGGGCGGCGACGAGTTCAAGCTCCAGCGGGACGACGGAACCCGTATCACGCGACTGACCGGCGCCGACCGCGGCAACGGCGACAACGACGGCGAATACTGGCGGCTGACCACGCCCGACGGCACCCGCTACTACTTCGGCCAACACCGCCTGCCCGGCTGGACCGACGGCAAGGAGACCACCGACTCCACCTGGACGGTCCCGGTTTTCGGCAACGACAAGGGCGAGCCCTGCCACGCGTCCACCTTCGCCGGATCATGGTGTCAGCAGGCTTGGCGGTGGAATCTCGACTACGTCGTGGACACCCACGGCAACGCGATGAGCTACCACTACGGCAAGGAAACCAACTCCTACGGCCGCAACCTCAAGGCCGATGACGACACCCCCTACACCCGCGGCGGCTACCTGCGGCGCATCGACTACGGCCTGCGCTCGTCCCGCATGTATGCCGACAAGCCCTTGGCCCAGGTCGTCTTCGACACCGACGAGCGGTGCCTGCCGCAAAGCGGCGTCACCTGCGCCGCGGACACCATCGACGACAAGTCGGCCTACTGGTACGACACGCCGTGGGACCTGAACTGCAAGGCCGGTGCCAAGTGCGACAAGGGGCGCTTCTCACCGTCGTTCTGGACCCGCAAACGGTTGACCGAGGTCACCACCCGGCTTCTGAAGTCCGACGGCACCTACGGCAAGGTCGACTCCTGGAAGCTCGCTCAGCGCTGGGGCATGGCCGACACGGACTATCAGCTGCTCCTCGACAGCGTGCAGCACACCGGCCACACCGGAAGCGCGCCCATCACGCTGCCCAAAACCACCTTCGCCTACACACAGCTGGCCAACCGGCTGGACAAGGTCGGTGACGGCTACGCTCCGTTCATCAAGGCACGGTTGTCATCGGTTGCCGACGAGTCGGGCGGCCAGATCGACGTCGCCTACTCCGCGCCGGCGTGCGACGCCGACGCCCTGCCCGTCCCGCAGAGCAACTCGACCCGCTGCTTCCCGCAGTACATAGGTGGTGACAGCGACGACGGCCGGGACCTGGAGTGGTTCAACAAGTACGTCGTCACATCCGTGACCAGGACCGACCGCACCGGCGGGTCTCCGGACCAGGTGACCGCCTACGAGTACCTCGACGGTGCCGCCTGGCACTTCGACGACGACGGTCTCACCAAGGAGAAGGAGAGGACCTGGTCGCAGTGGCGCGGTTACGCACACGTCCGGGTCAAGCAGGGCGGTCAGGGCGGGGCAGCCGCCATGAAGTCGCAGCAGGACCACTTCTTCCTCCGGGGAATGGACGGCGACCGCAAGGAGCCCACGGGCGGTACGAAATCCGTCACGGTGTCCCTCGGAGCGGGGGAGGGGGATCCGATCACGGACCACGCGTCGGCCGCGGGATTCCAGTACCGGACCCTGGTCTTCGACCGTCCCGGCGGAAAGGTCCTGAGCAAGACCGTCAGCCGGCCCTGGCAGCACGAGACCGCCAAGAAGGTGCGTGACTGGGGCACGCTCACTGCCCACTTCACCGGCGCCTCCACCAGCCGGGGCTGGACCTCGCTGGACAACGGCGCAGGGGCCAAGTGGCGTACGGTCCTGAGCACCACGACCTACGACACGGTCGCCGGGCGGGTGGTCCGGGAGGACGACCGCGGGGACACCTCGACGACGGCCGACGACCAGTGCACCCGCACCACGTATGCCACCAACACCGAGAAGAACCTGCTCGTTCTGCCCTCACGTGTGGAAACCGTCGCTGTGGGATGTGACGCTCCGGTCGACCGGACCGAGGACGTCATCGAAGACGTCCGCACCGCCTACGACGGTGGCGCCTACGACGCGGCGCCGACCAAGGGCGACACCACGGCCACCGCACCACTCAAGAGCCACGACGGCACCAAGGCCACCTACCTGGAGGCCGGCGCCACCTACGACGACTACGGACGCGAACTGACGGTCACCGACCTGACCGCCGACGTGGAAGTCACCGGCGATGCCGCCCCGGTGCGCAAGGCGCGCGCCAACGGCCGGACCACCACGACGACGTACGTCCCGGCCACCGGACTGACCACCCGGACCAGGACCACGACACCGCCGGCCGACCCGGGTGACCTCACGACCGCCCAGACCACCACCAAGGACCTCGACCCCCTGCGCGGACTGCTCCTCAAGCAGACCGACACCAACGGCAACGTCACCCACTACGCATACGACGCGCTCGGCCGTTCCACCAAGGTGTGGCTCGCCGACCGCCGCACGAGCAGCGTCCCGACGTACGAGTGGGCCTACTCGGTCACCGAAGGCAAACCGGTCGCTGTCGCCACCAAACTGCTCGACAACGAGGGTGGCCAGATCACGTCGTACAAGATCTACGACGGCTTCCTCCGCGAGCGGCAGTCCCAGGAGCCCGGTCCGGACGGTGGCCGGGTCATCTCCGACAACTTCTACGACGAACGGGGACTGATCACAAAGACGTTCGCCCCCTACTACGCCACGGGCAAACCCGTCACCGAACTGTTCAAGCCCGACGACGCGCTGGCCGTGGAGACACAGACCCGCACCCTCTACGACGGCCTGGGCCGTCAGGTCGAGGAACGTCGGATCGCCGGCAACGGCGACGGCGGCACCGTTCTGTCCACGAAGAAGGTGGTCTACGGCGGTGATCGCACCACTGTGATCCCGCCGGTGGGCGACACCACCGTCACCTCCCTGGTCGACGCGCGCGGCAACGTCACCGAACTGCGTCAGCACCACACCCGCGCCCCCGAGTCCGCCTACGACACCACCACTTACCAGCACACTCCCGCAGGGGATCTGCGGAAGGTCACCGACCCGTCCGGCAACAGCTGGAGTTACACATACGACCAGCTCGGCCACCAGACGTCCTTCACCGACCCGGACCGGGGCCGCACCGACACCAAGTACGACGACCACGGTCAGGTGGTCTCGAGCACCGACCAGCGCGGCACCACCCTGTTCAACACCTATGACGGACTCGGCCGCAAGACCGAGCTGCGCGAGGGTTCCGCCGCCGGCAAGCTCCGCGTCAAGTGGACGTACGACACCGTCCCGGGTGCCAAGGGCCAGCTTGCCGAGTCGATCCGCTACGAGAGCGGCCAGGCGTACACCACCGCGGTGACCGCTTACGACAAGTTGTACCGGCCCGTCAAGACGACGACCGTGATCCCTGTCTCGGAGGGAGCGCTGGCCGGCACGTACCAGTCCGGCACCGCCTACAAGCCCTCCGGCAAGGTCGCTGCGCTCAGCTACTCCGCAGCCGGATCGCTGCCTGGCGGTTCGATCAACTACACCTACGAGGACCAGACGCTGCGTCCGACCTCCGTCTTCGGTCAGGGCATGAGCTCGACCGCCACCTACAGCCACACCGGCAAGCCACAGGTGTACACCTTCGGACTGACCGGTGGCGGAAAGAAGACACAGGTCACCAACACCTACGAGCACGGTACCCAGCGCCTGGCGACCACCCGCGTCGACCGTGAGGACCAGCCGGGCGTCGACCAGCATGTCACCTTCCGCTACGACGAGGCCGGCAACATCCTCTCCCTCGCGGACGTCTCCCGCACCGGCACCGACAACCAGTGCTTCGCGTATGACCACCTGCGCCGGCTGACCGAGGCATGGACGCAGGGCGACCCGACCTGTGCCCCCACCCCGTCCGCCGCCGAACTCGGCGGCCCGGCCCCGTACTGGCAGTCGTTCACCTACGACAAGGCCGGCAACCGGCTGACCGACGTCCGGCACGACCCGGGAGGGGACACCGCCAAGGACGTCAAGCGCACCTACGCCTACCCGGACCCGGGCACACCCAAGGCCCACCAACTGACCTCGCTCACCACCCAGGGGCCGGACGGCACCAGTCGCACCGCCTACGCCTACGACCCGACCGGCAACACCACCGAGCGCGGCGAACAACGGTTGGACTGGGATGCCGAAGGGCACCTGGCCAAGGTCACCGAACCCGTCGACGCCAAGGCGGACAAGGTCACTGAGTACCTGTACGACGCCAACGGCAACCGGCTGATCGACCGTACCGGCGACCGGACCACCCTCCACCTCGGTCACACCGACGTCACTCTCGACAAGGGCGCGACCAAACCGAAGGCAACCCGCTACATCGACCTCGGCAACGGTCACCAGGCCGTCCGCGCCGACGACGGCAGCTTCTCCTTCACCCTCGCAGACCACCACGGCACCGGCCTGCTGGCTGTCGCCGCCACCGACCTGGCCCTCACCCAGCGCCGCGTCACGCCCTTCGGCGAGACGCGCGGCAAGTCCCCGGCCACATGGCCGGGAACCAAGGGATTCATCGGCGGCATCGACGAAACCAAGGACACCGGTTTCACCCACCTGGGCGCCCGCGAGTACGACCCACGGACCGGCCGTTTCCTCTCCGTCGACCCGGTGATGGACCTGTCCGACCCGCAGCAGCTACACGGCTACACCTACGGCAACAACAATCCGCTGGTGTACGCAGACCCGGACGGGAAGTTCTTCGGCTTCCTGGAGTTGTTCAAACTGGTGAAGAAGGCGATCAATTACGTCTTCAACAAGGCTCCGAACAAGAACCCGGGCTTCATGCAACGCCGCGCGAAGGCGCCGGCCGTGCACAACGGTGGCCTGCGGGGAGCGCTCGCCCAGATCTACCCCAAGAAGGAACGCGGGGCCGTCTTCGGTAACGGCAAATTGTCGACAGCCATCATTCACGAGTTCAACACGGGGGAGCAGCTACCGGGTAAGAGGCAGCTGCACATCGAGAAGGGCTGGTCCACGATGAAGGCCCTATCGAGCGTGCTGGACAAGGATCGCAAGGCCAGAGAGGAAGGCAAGGGTCTCGAGAACCGTCTGTCCGACAGCGACCTCAAGGTCGCCAAGGCTGAGGCGAAGGAACTCTGGGACGCACTCAACTCGCGTGATGTCACCGGCAACATCAAGAAGATCATGGACAGCAACGCCGGGATGAAGAAGTCCATCACGAAGAACTTCGCGGCCGTGGCGAAGACGCCCGCGGTGAAGGACCTCACTGGTACGGAGTTCAAACCGACCCAGCACAAGGGTCCCCAGCCGGTCGGCCAGCCGACCCGGCTACGCGGTTTCTCCAGATCCCTCGGTGTCGTCGGCGGTGTCGCGATGGCCGCTCAGGCACCTTCCTACGTGCGCGAATACGGTTTGAAGGAAGGCGCGTGGGAAATGACCAAGGACATCGTGGACCCGTTCGGGTTCCACGAGGCCTTGGAATCGCCGCAGACGAGCGGAGGCGCGTGCCCTCCTGAGAGCTGCGCCTGACAGCGAGACAGACGCTGTCCCGGATGATGAGGGCGGGGACCCGTCGTGCACATCGCACGACGGTCCCCCGCCCCTGAATACGCCCCACACATACCTACTGAGGAAGAGATGAGCGACATGCCCACCGGGCAGAACCCGGAAGAGGAGAAGCCGGAAGAGGAGATCCCGGAAGAGGAGATCCCGGAAGGGCAAGTTCCTCCGCTGCTGCTGCGCATGGTCCCGGAATCAGCCGACTCCATCGCCGAGAAGTTCCACGAGCCCGCGGAGACGGCCGTCCTGACCGAGGACGCGGCCGTGTTCCTGTACGAGTTGCTGGCCGAATGCTTCACGACGCCGGTGTTGCTGCCGCAGCTGAGAAGCGACACCCCGGACACGGAGCTGCTCACCCGGTGCTGGGACTTCGTCGAGCGCATCGTGGACCATTCCACGGAGCACGTCGGCGGCGCCGTCTACTTCGAGGTGCTGGATCAACTCTTCCTCGACAGCGGCCTGGTGGAGGCCGCCTGGCCGTATATGAAGGAGCGGACACGGGCTCGTACCCTGCAGATGCTCGACGACGCCGACGTCCGCCTGCGCGGAATCAACTGGTAGCAGCCAGTAGCGGCAAGTCGACCGTCGTCTGCCCTCCGTGGAGCAGCGCCTGACACTGGGTGAGGGGTCCGCTGTGCACCGCGCGCGACGGGCCCGGCCTCAGTGACCACGATTTCCGCACAGGCAACAGGAGAACCATGAACGACGTCCCCGCCGAGGAGATACCTCCTCTCCTGCTGCACAGCATCCTCGAATCTGCGTTGTCCCTCGCGGAGATGGCTCTCATCACGAGTCGTGGCTCTGGCTCAGCTTTCGTGCAGTGGCCACGGTGAGTGACGGCTGCGCGTCTCCGGACGTGCTGGCGGTGGATGTGCATATCGAGAAGGTGCGCCTTGACGCACAGTGCAGCACGGCCAGCGCCGCCCGTCCGGGTTGCGGAGTCTGCTCGACCTGGGTTCGCCGCTGGAAGCGTCGTACTCCATCTGCGTGTCCGGCGTTCCGGTGCATCCTGACTGCAGTCGGCCTTGCCCTGGCTGGTCGAGCCGGCGCCCGCTTGGCTGCCGTGCTCGGCATGTCCATCAGCCGGAGTAGGCTCTTGCGCCTGGTCGATGCGCTGCCCGAGCCGGAGGCGCCGACGCCGCGGGTGGTCGGTGTCGACGAGTACGCCACCCGCGAGGGCCGCCGCTACGGCACTGTCCTGGTGGACGTCGAGACCCGCCGGGTTCAAGCCGGCTGACGAGACACCGCCGGCGAGGCCGTTCCCTGCTGCCGATTGAGCTTCTCCAAGACGCGGTCGCGGAGAAGCTCGTACTCCTCACGGAGCCTGCGCCATTCAGTCACAGGAGGGCGAGGAATCACCATGCCACCGGTGACGATCTCCTCTGGCCCGAACTGCTCGCGGGTAAGGTCGATCTCGATGCCCATACCCAGGCGGTTCCACCAGTGGTAGTCCACACGCTCTCCTTTGACATGGACCTCCCCCGGATCAACTCGCCTCCCATCAGGTCATTGAGCACCATGGCGGTCACTCCGCACTGGTCCCGGGCCGGGTTGTCCGCGGTCCAGCGCGATCGAAACTCAGGCGTGCACGTCTCGGCACTCCAACTGCTGCGAATGGCTCGTTCAATGTCGGTGAGGAGCAACGGTGTCATGCCCGCGATCCTGCCAGCAGACACGGACAACGGCCGGGAGCGGGTCTGTCAAACGAGCGGCCCTGTCTCACATTCGGTGGTGACGGAGTGTGCTGTTATCCGAGGAGGATGCGGTGCCGGAGCAGGGTGAAGCCTGCTCGTCCGTGCATCTGGCGTGCGATCCGTTTGGTCTTGGTGTTGACGCCCTCAGTGGGGCCGTTGCTGTACGGAAGCGTGAGCCCGGCGATCACGGCGTCGATGTCCCGGTCCAGACCCCGGGTGAAGGCGTGTAGGTGGGGCAGGCCGGCTGTTCGGACTTGGGCGATCCAGTGCGTGAGCGCATCGGCGTTGTCGGCGTGTGGCGTAAGGAGCGGGGCGAAGTCTCTGACATCTGAAGCCAGTTGGGTCATCTCGGGGCAGGCGGCGGTGAGCTTGGCCAGGAGTTCGTGCTGCTCGGGCTTGAGGTTGTCGGGTCTGGTCAGCAGCATCCGGGTGAGCCGGCGTGGCGAGATATGGCTGCGGTCGGCGTCCGCGCGGCCTTGGTTGATGTACTTGTGCAGAAGGTTCAGGCAGCCCGTGAAGCCGAGGGTCTTGATCTCTTCGAAGAGGTGCCGGACGGGGACGCCGGGGTCTTCACTTCGGCGTTTGCGCAGGTGCTCGCGGTAGGGATCGACCAGGCTGGCACGGTACTTGGGGACGCGGAGCATGCGCTCGGGCCGGTCGGCTCGGGCGTAGCGTTTGACGGTGTTCAGGGCCAGTTGCAGGCGGCGGGCGCATTCGAGCAGGCCCACGCCCTTCTCGAGCAGGCCATGAACCTGATACCAGCGTTCGAGGGTGGTCTGAGCGCGGGGCCCGTCGTAGATCGGCGCGTCCAGTACGGTGGCCCAGCAGGCACTGTGTGCCTTCACCTCGCTCAGGGCGGCTTCGCACAGGTTCTTCCATAAATGCCAGCGATCACCGACGTGCACCGCGTCAGGCAGAGCACGGCGGATGGCCTCGGCGTAGGTGGCTGAGCCGTCGCGGCACACGATCTCGATGCCCGGATGCCCGCGCAGCCACGCTTCCAGGGTGTCGGCCGTGCGGTCGGGCAGCACGTCGATCCGCTCATGGGTCTCGGCGTCGATGATCACGGTGGCGTAGCGGTGGCGCCGGCGCAGGGCGAAATCGTCGACGCCGATCACGCGGGGCACCCGACCGGTGGGCAACGGGATGCGCAGCAGGGTGCGCAGGGCCGTGTGACGGGACAGGCCCACCGCGGGTATCGCCAGCAAACGTGATCCCGCCCGGCCCGCTAACTCTTTGACCACGGCCTTGACCTGCCTGGTCAGACGAGCGGTGCGTCGCTGGTATCGCTCCAGCATGCCGGGCACCTGTTCGCGGAAGGTGTGGCGGCAGCCTCGCGTGGGACACACCAGGCGCCGCACCCGCACACGGACCACCACCCGTCGCCCGTCGACCGGAACGTCGGCCACTGTCCGCCAGTGATAGCCGTGCACCCGTCCCGACGACGCCCCGCATGCTGGGCAGACCGCGGTGTCCAGCGGCGTCCGGGCCCGCACCACGATCCGCTCACCCTCGTCGGCCACATCCTCCACGACCAGCGGGGACAGATCCGAAAACACCGTCTGCACAAGCTCGTTGACATCCATCACATGAAGGGCAACGAACCTCACGACTCTCCGTCACCACCGAATGTGAGACAGGGCCCAACGAACGGTGTAATCAGGGTGGTTGGGGTTACTGACGGGCTGCTGCGTCGGCGCCGCGCCGACGGCCGTTACGGACGGGTGAGCCCCCGACAGAGCTGGAACAGCGACAACACGGCCCCGAGGCCTTTCGCGTCACCACATGGTTGCCGGGCGCGGGCGTCCGGCAACCACCACGACGGGTCACCGTGGGCTGAGCGCGGTTCAGGACACCACGGGAGTGGCGTCCGTGACCTCGCTCAGCCGGACCGTGCACAGCCCGCGGGGCTCGTTCCTCACCTCGGTCACCTTGAGCTGGGTACCTGGTGTGAGGATGTACTCCTCCTCGCCGGTGAAGGCGGAGAAACGCTTGATCCCGACCGCCCGGGCCGGCGTCACCTCGAAGAGGGTCCGCTTGCCGCGACTGCCCAGGAACGCCCGGGCCACCTTCAGCTCCGAGGTGCACGAGGAGACACCCCACCAGGTCACCGTCCGGCCCACCGGGTACTGCGCCCGCAGGTCCAGCGACACCCCGCGCCACAACGGCTGCGTATAGGCGGGCAGTTCCGAGACCGCCGAGAACAGCAGGCGCAGGTACGGCAGGTAGGGCGTGAGCCGGCTGCGGTCGGGGGAGCGCAGAACGCTGTTGATCTCGCGGTAGAAGGCCGACTCACAGGTGTAGAGGTAGAGGGCGGCGATCGCGTCGGCGGACAGACCGCCGCCGGCCTCCTGGTCCGCCCGCTCCTTACCGAAGTCGCGGGAGCGCGTGATGTGACCGGCCAGCCCGGACAGCGCCGTGCCGACGGGAGCCACGGCGTCCTGGAAGTCCATCAGCGGCGTATCGAAGACGCCGGTGATCGCGGGCAGGGCAAGGCCCTCGTCCTTGACGCTGGTGAGGCGCTCCAGGTACAGCTGGTGCAGGTTCATGGTCGACTCGATGAACGCGCCCATGTGCGCCGCGACACCCCCGTCCGCGCCGGCCACCGTCTCGTTCCATCCCTTGCTCGGCAGCCAGTCGACGCCGTCGGCCCCCAGCGCGGCCAGAGCGTCGTTGACCTGGGCGAAGTGGTCGCCCTCACAGAAGATGTCGCCCTGTGCCGCCGGGTTCGCGTGGTCGAGATGCCGGACCTCGACGGCCGGGTACTTCTCCTGGAGCCGCAGGACGACCCGCTTCAGGCTGCGGGCGTGCGCGCCCCACCATGCGAACACGACCCCGCGGTCCTCCTCGGGCGCGTCCTGCTTGGCCTTGAGGATCTCCTCGACGATCCGCTCGGCGACCGGCCGCCAGAACGCCGTGTGCTGGTCGGTCCCCATCGCCCCGTCGGCGCTCGCGGTCAGCGACGCGTTCAGCAGGAGCACACCCTGCGTCAGCATCGCCTGGAACCACTCCGGAGGCTGGACCGTGTCCCGCTCCTTCAGCAGCGCCCGCACGTCGGCGATCGGGGTCTTCTTCACGATGCCGTACTTCCACATCGCCGCGGCCTTGATGAGGCACCGGATGCTGACGACCCGCCCGAACTGGCTGTCCTTCCAGTCGCTGAAGGTGTTGTCGAACATGGCTATGCCGGTGGCGCTCTCCGGCCGCGGGTACGGGTTCTGGCCGAAGACCACGACCTTCCACTTGTGCGGCGGGTTCGGCTTGAGCGCCTGGAACGTCAGCTCGCGGACCGGGACCACCTCGTGGCTGCGGCCCTTCCCGATGAACCGCTCGGCATCCGGCTGCGCCTCGATGACGGGCTTCAGCAGCGGGAGCCATGCCTCCCCGCCGCCATCGAAGAGCTCGGTCAGGGCGAGGGGGTCGTTCGCATCGGACTGGGACTGCGTTTGCTGACCCGGCCCGGGGGCGGGCGCGGAGGCGGAGGCGGGTTCAGGGGCGGGGGCGTGTACGGGCACGACGGGCGTCGGCGGCACGATGCGCACCCGCTGGTCGACGGGCGCGCTCTCGATCCCGTGAAGCTGAGAGATGATCGCGGACCGCAGTTCGTCGTCGTCCTCGAACCAGTGGTCGTGGAACAGCGTGTAGCCGGTCCACATCAGATTGGCGCACACCCGGGCCGGCACCTGCCCGGTCTGCGCCCCCAGCCCGACCAGCGCCACCGACCGGATACTGCCCGGCTTTTGCCGGTTCTGCCGGTGAACGGCCTGGAAAGCGGCAGCGCACGCCAGCGCCACGTTCATCGTGGTGCTCACGTTCTGGGAGGACCGCACCATCGTGGGCGTCGATATCAGGTACCGCGGGACAGCAGCGCCGGACGGGACGCAGACCGCGCTGCCCACCGGCATCGCCCCGGCGAACCGATCGCGGATCGCCCGCTGGACGCGTACCTGGATGCCCGACCCCAGGTACCGCTTGATGACGGCGTCGACCCCGCCGTCCATCCGGCCCCGGGAGTTCGTGGGGGTGACCCAGGCGTCGACGTCCTCGTCGAGGATCGAGCCCATGCGGATCTCGATGCCGGGGGTGTCGGCGAACGCGGCGCGCCACGCCTCCACCACACGCTCGTTGACGTCGGTCAGTACCACCCTGAGCGCGGGCAGCACACTGCTCTCGGTCATCGTCCACTCCTGTCGGGCAACAGCGATTCCAAGACCGCGAACGTATCGCTCACCACTGACAACGCGTCCCGTCGCAGGAGGCCGTGACCAACCGAGTTCGTCGAGGATGACGCGGTGGAGCGGAGCCCAGACCCGGTCCCGGCTCCACTGGGCGAACCGGCGGTAGACCGTGGGCCAGGCCGGGCCGAACACCGGCGGTAGCTGCCGCCACGTGCACCCCGACGTCGCCACGAAGATGATCGCCGCCAGAGCCTCACGGTCACCCGCCGACGGCCGCTTCCCCAGCCACCCTTTTCCGCCCGTCTGCTGACCTCCGTGACGAGGAGTCGCGGGACGCTGGTGCAGCGTGTCATTCACCAAGCCGGGTGGTCCGGGCGCTGGTGAAGTCAATCCGCCGTTGACCGGTCGGCGGGGCAGATCGCAGGTGAAGGTGAGGTCGCGTACGGCGATGGTGCAGCCGACCAGGGCCGGGAGCGCACGGGGCCGCTCGCCCGGCAGGAAGGCCGCCACCGCACGCGTGGTCCTGCCAACCACCCACGCTCACCAGGAGCTTGGCGCCCAGGCAGCCATCGCCCGCACCGAGAGGAAAGCTGCCATCAGCGTCCTTCGGGCTGTTAGCCTGCGCCGCATGTCCGACCTCGGCCCCATCGCATGGCCACCTGCCCCGATCAAGACCGAAAGGCTCGTGCTCCGTGAGCCCGAGGCTCGAGACCGCGCGGTGTTCATCGAGCTGCTGGCGTCGCCAGAGGTGCACACCTACCTCGGCGGCCCCCGGCCGCGTGACGAGCTTGAGTGCGAGATACCTGAGGTACCCGAGCAGTGGCCGGGGAGTTTCGCCGTAGAACTCGATGGAGCGGTGATCGGCCAGGTCCTGCTCAGGAGAGCGACGGAGCACCGTCGCCCCGCTGCGGTGGGGAAGGTCGATCTCGGCTACCTTTTCTTGCCGCGGGCGTGGGGATTCGGGTATGCCGCCGAGGCGTGCGTGGCGGCGCTCGACTGGTTCGACGGAGTCCTTCCCGGTGAGCCGGTGGTGCTGGCCACCCAGACCGCCAACGTCGGCTCGATGCGCCTTGCGGCAAAGCTGGGCTTCACCGAGGTGGAGCGGTTCCATGCATGGGACGCCGAGCAGTGGCTCGGTCTGCGGTCCCCGGTCACGCAGTCCTCCTGAGGCCAACTCGCGGATCCCGCCCTTTCTCCGTTCCGCGAACCCATCGGCACCGTAACTCCGGTCGCCCCACCGTTCCGTACGGCGGGGGCGGTCGGTGAAGCAGGAGACGCCGACCGCCTCCGCGAGGCCGGCCGTGGTCAGACGCTCGCGGGCCTACGGCCACTTGTCGGCGCGAATCCCTTGACCGATGTGCTGATGTGCTGAGGTGCTGGCGACGTGCAGTATCCGCATGGGGTTGACCAAGAGCCGAAGGCCGGTTCGCCCGGAAACGGCTGAGTGAGCCCGGCGATTACCGCAAGGGAGTGTGGGTCGCGCGTTCCCAGGAGGCGATGGGTACCGCGGTGAAGTGACGTACGAGAGCCGGCACGCGATGTGAGGGACGCACTTGGTGACCGGCAGCGACTTCAGGAGTCAGGCGCGATCGGAACGCCTCGGGACCACAACTCTTCAGCATGGTCGGCGAAGCGAGAAAACATGCCAGTGTCGCCGAACTTCCGCAGGTGCAGCAAAGGTGAGTCATGCCCGACCAGTCGGGCCAGGTGGGGCGTGACCAGGGCCTCCTCATCGAAACGGAAGACCGACAGCGAGACGTGACTGGTTGCGTCGCTCGCTGCGGAGAATCGTGCTTCCAGGCCCTCGTGAGCACCGAGCTTGCTCAGGTGCTCAAGCGTGATTCGAATGCGGGTGGACACGGTGAGGGCCACGTCTTCGATCTGCTCGCGGTTGCGCGTCACCTCGCCGTTGAGGTCTCCCAGGAGAAAGCGCACGCGGCAACCGCTGTCGAGCTTCTCGCGCAAGGTCGACACGAATGCGGGCTGGTCGATCCAGAGGAAGTAATTGGTGTATCCCGCGAAAAGAATATCTGATGTGGACTTCTCGACGAGTCCGGCCCAAACCGTGGATGGGCAAGAGGATCGGTAGGGATAGGAATGGATGATCTCGCGATCCCCGCCGGTCTTGATGCGGTCCTTCAGTGTTCTTGGCCACAGCATTTCTTCGTCAACTCCCAACGCTCTGCTGGCGTCTTCCCGGTTTCTGGCATGCGGGATCAGTTCGGCGTCCGCCACCCACCGTTCCACTGTCTTGCCGGAAACGCCTACCCGTACCGCTAACTGCCGGGGTGACAGATTGGCCGACTTCATAGCCGATCTCAGTGCGCTGTTCAAGACTTCTCCTGGCGACGTTTGGGCGTTCCACGCTACCGCTGAGACGTCCCAGGCGTCGCCGGATCTGTGTTCAAAGCTCCCTGAGGGGGCGTCAGCATGGCGATACACAAGGACCCCGGCGACCGCGCGAACGGTCCCGGGGTATGGCCAACGCTGACAAGGAGCGTCGACGAACCATGCTTATCACACAAACGCTCGAATGGGTGAGGACGGTCCTGCTCGGACCGCGTATCCCCGGCCGGCACAGTCGGCATGCGGCAGCCCGCGTGGCACCTGGGAGGAAGCCACTCCCGCTCTCTGCATGTGTGTCGGGTGCTCGACTGGTCACCGTGCGTCGGTGCGGTGCGAGCGACTATCCGAAGCCCACACGAGTACAGCCCCTTCGTGACGGGGAGGCCGATGAAGCATGAGAGCCGGCGGGTGTCCTTGTCCGGCCCTACGTGGCATGCCTGGGAGCCTTGTCCAGCAACAGCCGCGTAGATGCTCAGGCATGGGCAGGGTCCCGGGCCGGTGTCCGGTGACGATGACCATTGAGGTCTACCGGATCAATCCGGGGACCGGTGTGCGTACCCAGGTGCGGCCGTTGAGGACCGTCGAGCCTGCGGACGTGCCCGAACTGTTCGACAGGTTCCCGCCGTGTGCCTGCCCGCGTTGCCGATCGAGGAAAGACCTGCCGGTGCGAGCCCAGGTGGTGGAAGTGAACGGGCTGACGGGGGGAGCACCGTGACGCGTTCGGTCATCAGCGCGGCCGGGTGGGCGCTGGAGCCGGAGACCGGCGAGGATGCTCAGCATGCCGTCTACTCGGCCGTGTGCATGGTATGCGGAGCGGAGGCGCCCGCATCCGCCAACTCCCCTGAGCCTGCGGAGATCTGGGCGCTGAAACACACGGGCCTGAATCCGGCGCACCGGCAGTACAAGGCCATGGTCGAGAGCTATTGGTGTGTGACTCCGGCAGCGGACAACCCCTACCGGGCGCTCGATGCCCAGGGCGCTTGAGTACCCCCACACCACGCTGGATGACTGCCGGTTGTGGGCTCGGTGAAGTGTGATCCCGTCCTGGTGCCCCGACCGGTTGGCTGCTCTCGCCACTGGTCGGGGCACGGGACCGTACTCATGGTTCCCGGGCGGGAGGGTCGAGGACCACGCAGCAGCGGCCCGGACGAGGTGCCAGTACCGCCCGCTCGGGTGACTGGCCGCCGGCTTCCAGCAGACCCCGGACCAGGTGCAGGTTCAGCCAGCACACGAGTTCCGTGTGCTCGCGGGCGAGTCGGTGGAAGGGGCAGTTGCGCAGGTCGATGCCGTTCTCGGCGGTCGTCGCGGGCTCGTAGCCGCACGCGCTCAGCGCGGCGATCAGGTCCTCGCCGCCTGCCGACCGGCCGGTCGAACGCGCGGCGGCGGCCACCGCCTCCCGCACCGTCCCGGAACCGTCGGCGGCGACCGCGTCGGCCAGTACACCGGCCAGCAGGCCGTAGTCGCGGGGCGGCACGCTGACCGAGAGTTCGTGCTCGGTTCGCGCGTAGCGCTTGGCGGGGCGGCCCGCGCCCGGTCCGCCGCGCCCTGCCGCGCGGGCGTAGCTGGTGTCCAGCAGACCCGCGTCGGCGAGTTTGTCCAGGTGGTAGGCGGCCAGGGTGCGGCTGATGCCGGCGGCGTTCGCGGCGTCCTCCCGGCTGACGGGTTCGTCGCGCGTGCGCACGTACTCGTACAGCCGTCGCCGCACCGGGTCGTCCAGGCTGCTCAGTCCGCTGATGGCGTCCCTGTCACGGTCCTCGTTCGTACCCACACCCACAATGTAACACCAACAGGAATTGACAAATGATGGGCGAGGTGACCAGCCTGTAAAGACAACAAACCTTGTCGATACATGGAGGCCGCCATGGCTGCTCCTGCCCACGACTCCGTACGTGCGCACACCCCGGAAGCGGGGTGGCGGCGTGCGCTCGACGACCCCGCCTACGGGGCGTTCTGGCTGATGCGCGTCGGATACACGGTGCTGCCGATCTGGATGGGCATCGACAAATTCGTCAACGCCCTCACCGACTGGCCCTCCTACCTCGCGCCGTGGATCGTCGACCTGCTGCCGTTCTCCGCGCAGACCGCGATGTACGTCGTCGGAGCGATCGAGATCGTCGCCGGTGTCGCGGTGGCCATCAAGCCGCGCTACGCCGCGTACGTCGTCGCGCTCTGGCTCACCGGCATCATCGTCAACCTGCTGACCTACTCCGGGTTCTACGACGTCGCCCTGCGCGACTTCGGCCTGCTCCTCGGCGCGCTCACCCTGGCCAGGCTCGCCTCCGCCCACGATTCGGCCTGGCCGGCCCGCGCACGCGGTACCGGTGGGCGCACGCTCTGAATCACGGGTCTGCCGGCACCGTCCGGCGACCCGCGGCCGTGGCAGGGGCGCCGCCGTACCGCCCCTGCCGCCGGCTGAAGACCGACATGTCTGCGAGGAGAGGACGGGGATGACTGCCACAGCCGCACTCCACGTGATCGAGGAGGCGACCGGACCCGATCTGGAGGCCGCCGAACGGGCCGCACGGGAATTCCTGCGGGCGCTCGGGATCACGCTGGACACCGAGGGAACGCGGGACACACCCGGACGCATGGCCCGCGGCTACGCGGAACTCCTCACCGCGCGCCCCTTCCGGATGACCACGTTCCCCAACGAGGAGGCCTACGACGAACTCGTCCTGGCCCGCGACATCCCGGTGCGCTCGGTCTGCCAGCACCACATGCTGCCCTTCACGGGGGTGGCCCACGTCGGTTACCTGCCCGGCGCACGCATTCTCGGCCTGTCGAAGCTGGCCCGCGTGGTGGAGCACTTCGCCTGCCGGCCCCAGGTACAGGAACGGCTGACCAAACAGATCGCGGACTGGCTCGGCGAGCACCTCCAGCCCCGAGGAGTCGGGGTCGTCATCGAGGCCGAACACACCTGCATGACCCTGCGGGGCGTCCAGGCCACCGGGTCGAGGACCGTCACCTCCACCCTGCTCGGAACCCTGCGCCACGACGCCGCGTCCCGGCAGGAGTTCCTCGCCCTCACCGGCGTCCAGCGATAGCGCGTACACCACCACGTCACATGGAGGCAGTCATGACCGCACCACAGTCGTCCCCCCGGCGGATCCTGATCGTCGGCGCCGGCCTGGCCGGCGCATCAGCGGCCGCCACCCTGCGCGAACAGGGATTCGACGGCGGCATCACCCTCTTCGGCGGGGAGGACCACAACCCTTACGAGCTGCCCCCCTTGTCCAAGGACGTCCTGCTGGGAAAGAGGGACGAACCGGACTGGGTCCGGCCGGCCGGCTACTACAGCGACCACGGCATCGCGCTGCACCTCGGCGCCCGCATCACCGCTCTGCGGCCGGCCGACCACACGGTCGTCGACGCCGACGGGCGGGAGTACGGCTACGACCGGCTGCTGCTGGCCACCGGATCGCGCGCCCGCACCCTGCCGGGCTTCGACGGCGACGACGTGCACACACTGCGCACCCTCGACAACGCGCTCACCCTGCGGGAGAAGCTGACCGACGGAGCCCGGGTGGTCATCGTCGGCGCGGGCTGGATCGGCTGCGAGGTCGCCTCCGCCGCCCGCGCCCGCGGAGCGCACGTGACCATGATCGACCCGGCCCCCCTGCCCCTGCGCCGTGTCCTCGGGGACCGGGTCGGACAGGTCTTCCGTGACCTGCACACCGACCACGGCGTCACTCTGCGCCCCGGCGTCAGGGTGAGCGGCACCGACATCCGCGACGACGGCAGGGTGGTGCGCCTGGACGACGGCAGCGAACTGTCCGCCGACGTCGTGGTCGTCGGAGTCGGCGCCCTCCCCCGGACCGAACTCGCCGAAGCCGCCGGCCTCGACCTCGCGGCAGGCGGCGTCGCCGTCGACGCCGCACTGCGCACCTCGGCGCCGGACATCTACGCGGCCGGTGACATCGCCGCCCACGACCACCCCCGCTACACGGGACGGGTACGCGTCGAGCACTGGTCCAACGCCAAGGATCAGGGCGCCCACGTGGCAGGCAACCTCCTCGGCGGCCACGACGCCTACGGCGCCGACCCGTACTTCTTCTCCGACCAGTACGACCTCGGCTGCGAGTACCGCGGCCTGGCCGACCCCGCCCGCGACGAACTGGTCCTGCGCGGCGATGCCGCCTCCCGCGTTTTCCTCGCGTTCTGGCTGCGCGACGGACGGATCACCGCGGCCCTCAACGTCAACTCCTGGGACCACAGCGACGCACTCGGCGCACTGGTCGGCACCCGCGCACACGTCTCCCCCCGGCAGCTCACCGACGCGGACCTGAACACCCTCATCCCCGTCGACGCACCCCACCACCGGTAAACGCACCGGGCCGAACCGGACAGGAGACACCCGCCCCACGCACGCGAAAGCAGCCGACCCGGAGCCCGGGGCCGCCGCACCGTCCGCGACCGGCCCTCGGGTCACGGCACAGCAATCGTCCGGGCCGTCACCGAGGGGCTTGCCGTGCCGCCCCCCGGCCGGTCTGCCTACCGGCCCTCTTCCTCGACCGCCGTCCAGAAGTGGTCGACGATGCGGGCGAGGAACTCGCTGCCGATGTCGCTCGTGTCGCTGCTCCAGCTGAGGGTGGCGGCCATGTGGCCCCGGTAGTCCCGGTGCAGGCGGTGGAGTGCTTCTTCCAGGTGCCGTCGCTCCAGCGGGGCGAGTTTCGAGACCGGGCGTACGTATGTCTGCCAGCGGGTCGTCGTCGCGCCGCGCAGCAACTCCGCGAGCCGGTTCTCCTGGCCGGTGATGGTGATGACGTCGGCCAGGGAGAGGGCGAGCAGCCGGGCCAGGGTGGCGGACTGCTGCTCGCTGCCGCGCCACTGGTTCGTCTCCTCCATCCTCAGGTACGCGTGGAGTTCGTGGCCGACCGTGCGGGCGACGTCCTCGGGCGCCAGGCCGCGGGCCACGCGATGCTCGCGCAAGGTGCTTGGCCGACCGAGGAGTTCTCCGGGGGAGCACCACAACACGCCTGCGAGTGCGGTGAGTTCGATGTGGGAGGGGGCGGCGGTCCGCTGTTCCCAGGCGGCGACGAGCGCGGACGTCACGTACGGCAGTCCGTAGGAGCCGCGCAGGGCGTCGGCGACATGTTCCGGGCCCATGCCCAGTCCGGCGCGGAGCCGGCGGGCGGCGGGGGCGTTGAACGGCGGGGGCGGGTGGCGGTCTGTACGAGCGGAAGGTCGGTGCACGGCCCACAAGCTAGGGCCGCATGGCAGCGATGACTACGTTCTGTTCGGCCAGTATCACTGATTGTAGGAAGGTACGGCTACTGGTGAGTCGGCTCCCGGGGCGGGCCGGTCGCGTTTCCTGGCCCTCGGCTCGGGGGAATGCGAAATGCAAGCTCAGTGGCATATGCGCCCGTCGTCTTCGATGTGCGCGGCTCCTCGGTGGGGCGCGGGTGTGCGGGACTCGCATGCCTGTGCGGCGAGCATGTCCGTGTGGACCCGCGTCCGAGGACCGCCCACGCGGCGTGAACCGGTCGGTCGTTCCGATCCCGTCGGGGCTCAGTTCCCGGGGATCCACCGGTACCGCAGCTCCGGCCGCCCCACCGTCCCGTACTGCGGGCTGCGGCCCGCGCGGCCCGCCTCCACCAGGTGCTCCAGATAGCGGCGGGCGGTGATACGGGAGATGCCGACCGCCTCCGCGAGGGCGGCCGCCGTCAGGCCCTCACCGGCGTCGCGCAGAGCCACGGTCACCCGTTCCAGCGTGGGTGCGCTCAGCCCTTTGGGCAGGGCGGCCGGGGCGGGGGCGCGGAGGGCGGCCAGCGCCCGGTCCACCTCGTCCTGGCCACTGGCCTCGCCCACGGCCGCACGGAACTCGGTGTAGCGCAGCAGCCGGTCCCGCAGGGTCGCGAACGTGAACGGCTTCAGTACGTACTGCACGACGCCCAGCGACACCCCCTCGCGCACCACCGCGAGGTCCCGGGCGGAGGTCACCGCGATCACGTCGGCGTGGTGACCGGCCGCCCGCAGCGAGCGGGCCAGCTGAAGCCCGTGCACGTCCGGCAGGTGCAGGTCGAGGAGGAGCAGGTCGACGGGTGTGCGCTCCAGTGCCCGCCGGGCCTCCGCGCCGGTGCGCGCCGTGCCGACCGCGACGAACCCGGGCACCCGGCCGACATACATCACATGGGCGTCGGCGGCGACCGGGTCGTCCTCGACCACCAGCACTCTGATCGGCCGGCCGGTCATACGGCGCCCCCCTGGAGCCTCGCGGCCGTGTCCCCGGCGGGGGAGTGCCCGCCGGGGACGCTCGCCCCGTCGTCGCCTTCCCCGCCGGCCGTCGTCGCGGCGCCGTGCCCGGCGGTGGTCCGCCCGGTGGGGGCGCTGGTGCCGTCCGGGGTGTTCGCCGCCTGCCCGGTGCCGGCTTCCCCGCGACCGCGGGGGACGTCTCCCGCGCCCCCGTCCCTGGCCGGCGAGGCGGCGGTGCCGGGGGCGGGGTTCTCGCCCCGGTCGGTGCCACCGGTGAGCGGCAGTCGCACCTCGAACACCGCGCCGGCCTCGTTCCCGGCGTTCCCGGAGCCCGCGGAGTCCCCGCAGGTCACCGACAGCGCGCCGCCGTGCCGGGTCACCGCCTGCTGGACGAGGGCCAGGCCCAGTCCCCGCCCGCCGGGGCCGGAGGACTTGGTGGTGAAACCGCGCCGGAAGACCGCCTCCGTGTGGTCCGGATTCACTCCGGGGCCGGTGTCCGAGACGCGCAGCACCAGCTCGGAGCCGTCCCTCCCGGTCAGCGCCGTCACCGTCACCCGCGGGCGCATCCCGCCCTGCGCCGCGTCCACGGCGTTGTCGATCAGGTTGCCGAGGATGGTCACCAGGTCCCGGGCGGGCAGGCAGTCAGGGAGCAGTCCGTCGTCCAAGCGGCTGTCGGGCGACACCACCAGCTCCACGCCCCGCTCGTTGGCCTGGGCCGTCTTGCCCAGCAGCAGCGCCGCGAGCACCGGCTCGCCCACTGCCGCGATCACCTGGTCGGTCAGCGCCTGCGCCAGCTCCAGCTCGGCCGTCGCGAAGTCCACCGCCTCCTCCGCCCGGCCCAGCTCGATCAGCGAGACCACGGTGTGCAGCCGGTTCGCCGCCTCGTGCGCCTGCGAACGGAGCGCCTGCGTGAAACCGCGCTCCGAGTCCAGCTCACCCATCAGCGACTGGAGCTCGGTCACGTCCCGCAGGGTCACCACCGAACCGCGCCGCTGGCCACCGGTGACCGGCGAGGTGTTCACCACCAGCACCCGGTCCGACGTCAGATGCACCTCGTCCACCCGGGGCTCCGAGGCGAGCAGCGCGCCCGTCAGCGGCGCCGGAAGACCCAGCTCCGCGACCGATCTGCCCACCACGTCCTCCTCGTGCTCCTTCTGGTCCACGCCCAGCAGCTCCCGGCCGCCGTCGTTGATCAGCGCCACCCGGTACTGCCTGTCCAGCATCAGCAGCCCCTCGCGCACGGCGTGCAGCGCGGCCTGATGGTAGTCGTGCATGTGGCTGAGCTCGGCCGCGTTCATCCCGTGGGTGTGGCGGCGCAGCCGGGCGTTGATGACGTAGGTGCCGATCGCGCCGAGCCCGAGCGCTCCGGCCGCGACCGCGAGCAGCGCGGTCAGCTGCCCCTGGGCGCGTCGGCTGATCACGTCGACCCTTATCCCCGCGCTGACCAGGCCGACGATCCGGTCGCCGTCCCGGATCGGGGTGACCGCCCGGACCGAGGGGCCGAGGGTACCGGTGTAGGTCTCGGTGAAGGTGCGGCCCCGGAGCGCCGGGGCCGTGTTGCCCCGGAAGGGCAGGCCGATCTGGTCCGGGTCGGGGTGGGTCCAGCGGATGCCCCGCGGATTCATGATCGTGACGAAGTCGACGTCGGTGTCCCGCACCACCGCCAGCGCGTACGGCTGGAGCCTCGCCGACGGGTCGGAGGTACGGATCGCCTCCCGCACTGAGGGGGAGTCGGCGACCGAACGGGTCACCGCGGTGGCCTGGCGCCGCGCCGCCTCCTCGGCCTGGCCGCGGTCACCGACGTACGTGAACAGCGCGTACCCGGCCACGACGACCGCGATGAGCACGGCCTGCATGGCGAAGAGCTGGCCCGCGAGGCTGCGGGGCCGGGGGAGGGTGAGGCGCATCCCGCCAGTCTGCCTCGCACCTCCACGGTGAAGTAAATGACGTCCACGGTGAACTCAATGAACGGAAGGGTGACCGCGCTCACAGCGCGCGACATAGTCACGGCGTTCCCCAGGGCCGGACGGGCCCTGACCCCATCCCCCGGACGTGAGCCGCACGCCGGTGATGCCGACGACGTCAAGGAGGGCCGCCGTGACCGACACAGCCGCTACGGCACCAGCCGCACCCCGAGCCAAGCGGGACCGCACGCACTATCTCTACATCGCGGTGATCATCGCGGTCGCCCTCGGTATCGCCGTCGGCCTGATCGCACCCGATGCCGCGGTCGAGCTGAAGCCGATCGGTACCGGGTTCGTGAACCTGATCAAGATGATGATCTCGCCGATCATCTTCTGCACCATCGTGCTGGGCATCGGCTCCGTGCGGAAGGCCGCCAAGGTCGGCGCGGTCGGCGGTATCGCGCTGGGCTACTTCATGGTGATGTCGGTCGTCGCGCTCGCCATCGGCCTGATCGTCGGCAACATCCTGGACCCGGGCAGCGGTCTCGCGGTCACCGACGCGGTCAAGGAGACCGGTCACGCACAGGTCGACGCGGAGGCGAAGGACACCACCGAGTTCCTGCTCGGCGTGATCCCGACCACGATCGTGTCCGCGTTCACCCAGGGCGAGGTCCTGCAGACCCTGCTGATCGCCCTGCTGTGCGGCTTCGCCCTGCAGGCCATGGGCAACGCGGGGCAGCCGATCCTGCGCGGCGTCGAGCACATCCAGCGGCTGGTCTTCCGGGTCCTCGCCATGATCATGTGGGCGGCCCCGATCGGTGCCTTCGGCGCCATGGCCGCGGTCACCGGCTCCGCCGGCCTGGACGCGCTGAAGAGCCTCGCCGTGCTGATGCTCGGCTTCTACCTCACCTGTGTGCTCTTCATCTTCGTGGTGCTCGGCGCGATGCTGCGGATCGTCGCGGGCATGAACATCTGGAGCCTGTTCAGGTACCTGGGCCGTGAGTTCCTGCTGATCCTCTCCACCTCCTCCTCCGAGTCGGCGCTGCCGCGCCTCATCGCGAAGATGGAGCACCTCGGCGTCAGCAAGCCGGTCGTCGGCATCACCGTCCCGACCGGCTACTCCTTCAACCTCGACGGCACCATGATCTACATGACCATGGCCTCGCTGTTCATCGCCGACGCCATGGGTACGCCGATGTCGATCGGCGAGCAGATCCCGCTGCTGCTGTTCCTGCTGGTCGCCTCGAAGGGCGCCGCCGGTGTCACCGGCGCCGGCCTCGCGACCCTGGCCGGCGGCCTGCAGTCGCACAAGCCCGCCCTGGTGGACGGCATCGGCCTGATCGTCGGCATCGACCGCTTCATGAGCGAGGCCCGCGCCCTGACCAACTTCGCCGGCAACGCGGTCGCCACGGTGCTGGTCGGCACCTGGACCAAGGAGATCGACAAGGCGCGGGTGGCCGAGGTGCTCACCGGCCGCGCCCCGTTCGACGAGGCGACGCTGCTGGACGACCACGCCGCCGCCGGCGGGTCCGGCCCCGCCCACGCCGAGCCGGGGGCCGAGAAGGAACTGGCCAAGGCCTGACGGCTGCCGCCATGTCCCCCGGACCCGGGCGGCTGGGCCCTCCCCCTTCGCTCAGCCGCCCGGACTCCTTGGAGGCCCGCCTCCCCTGCCAGGGCCTCCAACCCCGCCGAGCGGCCGGGCTCTCACCCCCGTGAGCCCCGGCCGCTCGGCTCGTTGCGACGCCACCTGTTCCATCGCCCTTGCCCTGACGCCGACGTCAAGGCCTACGTTCGTACGCATGCGAATCGGCGAGCTGGCCGCACGGGCCGGAACCACCACGCGGACGCTGCGGTACTACGAATCCCGTGGGCTGCTGCCCGGGCGGCGGACGGCCAACGGATACCGGACCTATGACGAGGGTGATCTGAGGCTGCTGCGACAGATCCGTACGCTCCAGGACTTCGGGTTCGACCTGGAGGAGACCCGGCCCTTCCTGGAGTGTCTGCGGGCCGGTCACCCCGAGGGCGACGCGTGTCCCGCCTCGCTCCAGGTCTACCGGCGCAAGCTGGACGAGCTCGACGCGCTCATCGCCGAGCTGCGGACGGTGCGGGCGAGGGTCGGGGAGCAGCTGGCGCGGGCGGAGTCGGCGCGATGGGGGCCCCTCCCGGTTCGAGCGAAGCCGAGAACTGGGGGAGGACTGGCGGCCGAGGCGGCGGTTCCGGGTGGTCCGGAGCCGGTGTGCGAACTGGGAGGGGAACCGTGGTGAAGGGTGTGCCCGAGGTGAGTGACGGCGATTTCGTCACGGAGGTGATAGAGGCGGAACTGCCGGTGCTGGTGGAGTTCACGGCCGACTGGTGCCCGCCGTGCCGGCAGATGGCGCCGGTGCTCGGCGCGCTGGCGGCGGAGCAGCAGGGCCGGCTGAAGGTCGTCCAGCTGAACGTGGACGCCAATCCGGACACGACCAACGCCTACAAGGTGCTGTCGATGCCGACCTTCATGGTGTTCCGCGACGGGGAGCCGCTGCGGTCGATGGTGGGGGCGAGGCCCCGGCGGCGGCTGCTCCAGGAGCTGGCGGACGTGCTCTGACCTGCGGGTCCGGCGTCGGCGGACACAGAAAAACCCCCGGGCAATTGCGCTCGGGGGTTTTCCTTGCGTATATTCATTGATTCGCGACTTCTGAATGGTGAAGTCGCGGTGAAGTTCAGTGAGCACAGTATATCCGGGCGGGAGTGCAATTGTCAAACACCGAATTTCCGGACGATGAATTGCGGCAGGAACAGGAATTCATCGACGGACTGTACGCACGTGTGGACGTCCTGCGCGGTGACGCCGAGGACTCCGTCACGGACGCCCTCGCCCAGGGCCACACCCCCAGGCAGGCCAGACTGGAGCGGGACATCCTCGTCGCCGAGCGCTCCGGGCTGCTCGCCGCCCTGAACGCGGTGGACGGCTCCCTCTGCTTCGGCCGGATCGACCTCGGCTCCGGCGAGAGTCACCACATCGGCCGGATCGGCCTGCGCGCCGACGACGCCGAGCGCACGCCCGTCCTCATCGACTGGCGCGCCGATGTCGCCCGCCCGTTCTATCTGGCCACCGGCCACACCACGATGGGCCTCAGGCGCCGCCGGCACATCGCCACCGAGGGCCGCCGGGTCACCGCCCTGCACGACGAGATCCTCGACCTCGGCGACGCGACCCGCACCGGCCACGAGGACCCCACCGGTGACGCCGTCCTGCTCGCCGCGCTCGACTCCGCGCGCACCGGCCGCATGGGCGACATCGTCCGCACCATCCAGGCCGACCAGGACCGCATCATCCGCGCACCGCACCGCGGGGTCATGGTCGTCGAGGGCGGTCCCGGCACCGGCAAGACCGCCGTCGCCCTGCACCGCGCCGCCTTCCTCCTCTACGAGCACCGTGAGCTGCTGGCCCGCCGCGCCGTCCTGATCGTCGGCCCCAACCCGGCGTTCCTCGGCTACATCGGCGAGGTGCTGCCCAGCCTCGGCGAGACCGGTGTGCTCCTGGCGACCGTCGGTGAGCTGTTCCCCGGTGTGCGGACCACCCGGACCGACACCCCGGAGGCCGCCGCCGTCAAGGGGCGGGCGGAGATGGCCGGTGTCCTCGCCGATGTCGTACGCGACCGGCAGATGCTGCCCGACCCGGTGATCGCGATCGAGCACGACCGCGAGATCCTCATGCTCGACGACGGCCTGGTCAACGTCGCCCGCGAACGCACCCGTGCCGCCAGGCTGCCGCACAACGTGGCCCGGGAGCACTTCGAGGGCCACATTCTCAACGCGCTCACCGACATGGTCGCCGAACGCATCGGCACCGACCCCTACGACGGCGGCAATCTGCTCGACCCCAGCGACATCACCCAGATCCGCGACGAACTCGCCGACAACCCCGAGGTCCGGTCCGCCATCGACCGGCTGTGGCCCCGCGTCACCCCGCGGCGCCTGGTCGCCGACTTCCTCGCCGCCCCCGAGGGATACCTCCGCGAGGAGGACGCCGCCGCCGTCCGCCGCCCGGTCACCCGGCACTGGACCGTCTCCGACGTGCCCCTGCTCGACGAGGCCGCAGAACTTCTCGGCGAGGACGACCGGCTCGCCCGTGAACGCGCCGAACGCGAGCGGCAGACGCAGATCGCCTTCGCGCAGGGCGTCCTGGACGTCTCGTACGCCTCCCGCACCTACGAGTTCGAGGACAAGGAGGAGGACGACCCGGACTCCTCCGAGGTGCTGTCCGCGCACGACATCATCGACGCGGAACGCTTCGCCGAACGGCACGAGGAGGACGATCACCGCAGCGCCGCCGAGCGCGCCGCCGCCGACCGCACCTGGGCGTTCGGGCACATCATCGTCGACGAGGCGCAGGAGCTGTCCCCGATGGCGTGGCGGCTGCTGATGCGGCGCAGCCCCACCCGCTCCATGACCCTGGTCGGCGACCCGGCGCAGACCTCGGAGTCGGGCGGTGTCGGCGCCTGGGCGGACATCCTCACCCCGTATGTCGGGGACCGCTGGGAGCACACCCGGCTGGGCGTCAACTACCGCACCCCGGCCGAGATCATGGACGTGGCCGCCGCGGTCGTGCGCGCCGAGCACCCCGGTTTCGAGCCGCCCGGCTCGGTGCGCTCCACGGGGGTACGCCCCTGGGCCCGCGCCACCGACGACCTGCCCGGCGCCACCGCCAAGGCCGTCGCCGAACTCACCCCCGCCGAGGGCCGTCTCGCCGTCATCGCCCCGCGCGATCTGCACCGCGCGCTGGCCGCCCGGCTGGACGGGGTGACGGCAGGCGCCGAACCGGACCTGACCCACGACGTCGTGCTGCTCGACCCGCGCCAGGCCAAGGGGCTGGAGTTCGACTCGGTCCTCGTGGTCGAACCGGGCCGCTACGGCACCAGCGACCTGTACGTGGCCCTCACCCGCGCCACCCAGCGCCTCGGCATCCTGCACACCGGCCCCCTGCCGGAACCCCTGGCCGCCGCCCTGAACTGAGCGCCGGGGCGGGGCCGGCCGCCCGGACCGGATCGCGGGCAGCCGCGAGGCGGGGGACCGACGCACGCCACATCCGTCAGCTGTGCACGACCCACCACAGGATCAAGCAGGGGAGTCGGCGTGGCGGTCCACCACCGCGGCGAAGCAGGCCCAGCCGTCCACCTCGGGATTCCGCGGCGACGACGGGATCTCCAGCGCGGGCGCCGCAACGTCGAGGAGGCGTCGGACCGTTCCCGGCTCGTAGAGGTTGAGCCAGGCACGATCGGGGAGCCGTATCACCGTGCCCGCCTCGACGTACGCGTTCGAAATGACGCCGTGCGGGCCCGGGGTGAAGACCAACGACAGCCGGCGCCGACCTCCGCGCGCCGAGGTCTCCGGGAAGAGGGCGAGGGTCACCCGGCAGTCGGCGTAGTCGGGTCTCACCCGCTGCCGGACCGTCCAGTGCCAGACGCTCCCGTCCACCATGAGGCGGCGGACGCGTCGGTCGTTCCCCATGGAGCCACCATAGCGAGGGCTAGGCCGGGCGCAGCCATACCGTCGCCAGGGGTGGCAGGGTCAGCCGGATGCTTGCCGGGTGGCCGTGCCAGCCCTGGGGGTCCGGCTTGACCGGGTCGGGGTGGGTGACGTCACTGCCGCCGTAGCGTCCGGTGTCGGTGTTCAGGGCCTCGTGCCAGGCGGGCACGTCGTCGGGCACCCCGATCCGGTAGTCGTGGCGGACCACCGGCGCGAAGTGCGACACCGCGAGCAACGGGGAGCCGGCGGCGTCGTACCGGAGGAAGGCGAACACGTTGTCCTCGGCGGCGTCCGCGGTCACCCAGCGGAAACCGGACGGTTCGGTGTCGCCCTGCCACAGCGCCGGAGTGTGCCCGTACACGGTGTTGAGGTCGCGCACCAGATCGCGCACACCCCGGTGGTCGGCCTCCGCGCCGTAGTGCGGGTCCAGCAGCCACCAGTCCGGGCCGTGCGCCTCCGACCACTCCGCTCCCTGCGCGAACTCCTGGCCCATGAAGAGCAGTTGCTTGCCCGGGTGGGCCCACATGAAGGCCAGGTAGGCGCGCAGCCCGGCGCGCTGCTGCCACCAGTCGCCGGGCATCTTCTTCACCAGCGAGCCCTTGCCGTGCACCACCTCGTCGTGGGAGATCGGCAGCACGTAGTTCTCGCTGTACGCGTAGACCATCGAGAAGGTCATCTCGCCGTGGTGGTACCGGCGGTGCACCGGCTCATGGCTCATGTACGCGAGCGAGTCGTGCATCCAGCCCATGTTCCACTTCAGCCCGAAGCCCAGCCCGCCGAAGCCGCTCGGGCCCTTGTGGTGGGTGGCCCGGGTGACGCCGTCCCAGGCGGTGGACTCCTCCGCGATCGTCACGACCCCCGGCACCCTGCGGTACAGGGTCGCGTTCATCTCCTGCAGGAACGCCACCGCGTCCAGGTTCTCCCGGCCGCCGTGCTCGTTCGGCGTCCACTGGCCCGGCTCGCGCGAGTAGTCGAGATAGAGCATCGAGGCGACCGCGTCCACCCGCAGCCCGTCGATGTGGAACTCCTCGCACCAGTACAGGGCGTTGGCGACCAGGAAGTTGCGCACCTCGCGCCGCCCGAAGTCGAACTCCAGCGTCCCCCAGTCGGGATGGGCCGCCCGCAGGGGATCCTCGTGCTCGTACAGCGGCCGCCCGTCGAACTCCGCCAGCGCCCACTCGTCCCGCGGGAAGTGCGCCGGCACCCAGTCCATCAGGACGCCGATACCCGCCCGGTGCAGGGTGTCGACCAGGTACCGGAAGTCGTCCGGGGTGCCGAGGCGGGCGGTGGGCGCGTAGAACCCGGTGACCTGGTAGCCCCACGAGCCGCCGAAGGGATGCTCGGCCACCGGCATCAGCTCGACATGGGTGAAACCGAGGTCCTTGACGTACGCGGGCAGCTGCTCGGCCAGCTGGCGGTACGTCAGGCCGGGTCGCCAGGACGGCAGATGCACCTCGTAGACGGAGAACGGCGCCCGGTGCGCGGGCACCTCGGCCCGGTGCTCCAGCCACTGCGCGTCGTCCCACTCGTACGCCGAGGACGTGACGATCGACGACGTCGCAGGCGGCACCTCCGTACGGCGGGCCAGCGGGTCGGCGCGCAGGGTCTTCGAGCCGTCGGGGCGGGTGATCTCGAACTTGTACAGCTCGCCCTCGCCGATCCCCGGCACGAACAGCTCCCACACCCCGGTGCCGCCCAGTGACCGCATGGGGAAGCCGGTGCCGTCCCAGAAGTTGAACGAGCCGGCCACCCGCACCCCGCGCGCGTTGGGCGCCCACACCGAGAAGCGGGTGCCGGCCACGCCCTGGTGGATCATCGGATGCGCGCCCAGCACCGTCCACAGCTCCTCGTGCCGGCCCTCACCGATCAGGTGCAGATCGAGTTCGCCGAGCGCGGGCAGGAAGCGGTACGCGTCCTCGGTCTCCTGCACCGCCCCCTCGTACGTCACCAGCAGCCGGTACGCCGGTACCTCGCGCAGCGGCAGCAGGCCCGAGAAGAAGCCCTGCCCGTCGTCGTGCAGCTCGACGGTCAGCCCTCCGGAGACGACCGTCACCGCCAGGGCGTACGGCCGGAACGCCCGGAAGACGACTCCGCCGGGCATCGGATGCGCACCGAGCACGGAGTGGGGGGCGTGATGGGTGCCGTCCAGCAGCCGCTCCCGGTCGCCGGCGTCCACGGCGGGGGAGACGGCGATCTCCATCTCCAGCTCGGGCGGCACGGGCGGGGAGACGGGTCGCGGGGCGGTGGTGGCTCCCGGGACGGGCAGGGGGGCTGGTGCGGCCTGCCCGGCCTCGGCCTTCTTCCTCGCGGCGCCCTTCCCGGCGGCCTTCCCCCCTGCCGGGGCCTTCTTCCCGGCGGCCTTACCCGTTCCCTTCCCCGCTGCCTGCTTCGCGGCCTTCTTCGCCGCCTTCTTCACCGTCGCCTTCTCGGCCGCCGCTTTCGTCGCCGTGGCTTTCGTCGCCGTGGCCTTCGTCGCCGCGGCGGTCTTCTTCGCGGGGGCCTTCTTCGCACTGGCCTTCTTCACGGCTGCCTTCTTCCGTGCGGGCGCCGGTGGGTCGGTGCGCCGCTGCTCGGCCGGCTGTTCCGGATGCGAACCGCTGGACGTGGGGCGGGGGGTCACGGGCGAGGCCTCCTGGGCGAAGGTCGGTGGTCCGGGTCTGGTCAGATCCGGTCGGACGAGGCGAGCCGGTCCACGGCCGCCAGCGGTACGGGAAGCCAGTCGGGGCGGTGCCGGGCCTCGTAGACCGCCTCGTAGACCGCCTTGTCGGTCTCGTACGCGCGCAGCAGCACCGGCTCGGTGCGCGGATCGCGGCCCGCGGCCTCCGCGTACCCGGAGCAGTACGCCGCCCGGCAGTGCTCCGCCCAGTCCGGCTGCGGGGGGTCCACGGAACGGGCCGCGTAGTCGAAGGACCGCAGCATGCCGGCGACGTCCCGCACCGTCGGCTGCGGCATCCGCCGTTCCGCCAGCGGACGGGCCGGTTCCCCCTCGAAGTCGATCAGCGACCACTCCCCGGCCGGGGACCGCAGACACTGCCCGAGGTGCAGATCGCCGTGCACCCGCTGCGCGATCCAGGTACGGCCCTCGGCGGCCAGATCGTCCAGGGCGGTGTACGCGGAGCGCAGCCCGTCCGCGTACGGGCGCAGCGCGGGCACCGCGTGCACGGCCGCCTCCAGCCGCTCGGTCATGCCGGCGACCATGGAATGGAGCTGGGTGTGACCCAGGGTGACGGTCGGCAGTGCGCGGGCCAGCGCGGTGTGCACCTCGGCGGTGGCCCGTCCGAGGGCCCGTGCCTCGCCGACGAAGTCCTCACCCTTGGCCAGCTCCCGCAGTGCCAGCTCCCAGCCGTCCGTGGCCCCCTGCACGAACGGCTGGAGCACCCCCAGGACGTACGGCTCGGCCGCGGACGGCGGACCGGACACCTCACCGGGGTCCGTGACCAGCCAGGCCGTCGGCGGGGGCACCCGGGGGCAGCCCTCGCGGGCCAGCGCCAGCGGCAGCTCCAGATCGGGGTTGATCCCGGGCACGATCCGGCGCAACAGCTTCAGTATGAACGTATCTCCGTAGACGACCGACGAGTTCGACTGCTCGGCGGTCAGCAGACGCGGCACCAGGCCGGAGCGGATCTCCTGGTGCGGGTCGCGCTCGAAGCGAAGCCCGCCGATCCGGGCCTGGGCGCGCAGGGCCTCCAGGAGCAGTTCGGCGGGCCGGGTGTCGTGCAGCGCCTCGTAGACCGTCCGTCCGGCCAGCGGGCCCTGCGTCACATGACCGATCAGCGCGGGCGCGAGCCGGGGCGGCAGCGCCTCGCGCACACCTATGAACAGCTGGTAGCAGTCCCCGGGCTGCTCCTGGCCGGTGTGTCCCGGCTGGAGCGGCTGGTGGGCGCGCACCAGCAGGTGGTACAGGCCCAGCTTGGCGGTCGGCGGCAGCAGCTCGGTGGCCGCGACCAGGGCGAACCCGGTGACCGGGCGGCCCTTGCCCGCGAACCAGCGCTGCCGCGGCAGCCATTCCCTCAGCAGCGGATCCAGTGACGCAAGAAGGCCGGGCGGGGTCGTGACAGTGCGTGTGACGGCTTCCGACATGGCGTCGCGTCCTCTCCCCTCTTGCGGCGCGCCACGGGGGCGCCGCCGGTGGGCGGGGTGTTACTGATGCGTGCCCAGGGCGGGCCGGTGGAAACCGCCCAGCCCCGCCCCGGGTGCTAGGCGACGTCCTTGCGCAGCCGGAACCAGTAGAAGCCGTGCCCACCGAGCGTCATCAGATACGGCAGCTCCCCCACGGCCGGGAACCGCACCCCGCCGAACAGCTCCACCGGGTGCCGCCCCTCGAAGGCGCTGAGATCCAGCTCCGTGGGCTGTGCGAAGCGGGAGAAGTTGTTGACGCAGAGCACCAGGTCGTCCTCATGTTCGCGGAGGAAGGCGAGGACGGCGGGGTTGGAGGAGGGCAGTTCGGTGTAGGTGCCGAGGCCGAAGGCGGGGTTCTGTTTGCGGATCTCGAT
>NZ_JBITRU010000021.1:140225-151139 GCF_044540255.1 Streptomyces sp. NPDC086080 | reverse complement strand
GCGGAGTTGTGGGTCCGTGGTGTGGAGGTGGACTGGGCGGCCGTCTTCGAGGGTGCCCGTCCCGCGACCGTCGACCTGCCCACCTACGCCTTCCAACGCCAGAACTACTGGCTGAAGGACGAGTCCCCCGAACCGCTTAGCGAACAGGGCTTGATGGACGCCGAGTTCTGGGCCGAAGTCGACCGTGGGGACGCCGATGCGTTCGCCGATGAGCTCGGTGTCGGGACGGACGCGCCGTTGAGTGCCGTCCTTCCGGCACTGCACGCCTGGCGGATGCGGCGTGCCGAGCGGTCCGTCCTCGAATCCTGGCGCTACGACATCGCATGGGTGCCGGGCCCGGACCTCGCCCCCGCGCGGCTCGACGGGCGCTGGCTGCTGGTGACGTCGGAGGGACAGCCGGACCGTACGGAGACGGTCGAGGCGATCGGCGGGGCGCTGCGGGAGCACGGCGCGGAGGTGGCCGAGCTGGTGCTCGCCACCGGCGCCGACCGGCAGCGGATCGGTGAGCTGCTGGACGCGCACACCGGGGTGACCGGCGTGCTGTCCCTGCTCGCCCTCGACGAGACCACGCACCCCGAACGGCCCGCACTCACCACGGGACTGGCACTGGGCCTCCTGCTCATGCAGGCCCTGGCCGACCGGGACCGGCGGGTCACGGTCTGGCTGGGCACCCGGGAGGCGGTGTTGGCGCGGCACGACGATCTGGTGCACCACCCCGTGCAGGGCAGCACCTGGGGTCTCGGCCTCGTGTTCGGCCTCGAGTACCCGCAATGGTGGGGCGGCCTCGTCGACCTTCCGGAAGCGTTCGGAGAGCGTGAGGCCGACTGCCTCGCGGCCGTGCTGGGCGCCGCCGGCGACGAGGACCAGGTGGCGATCCGTGAGGGTGCCGTTCTGCTGCGCCGGCTGCGGCGCGACCCGGCGGGACAGCCCGCGGGGGAACCGTGGCGCACGAGTGGCACGGCGCTGATCACCGGAGGCACCGGCGGACTGGGCGTCCACACCGCCCGCTGGCTGGCCGAGGCCGGCGCGGAGCATCTCGTCCTCACCTCACGGCACGGAGCGGACGCGCCGGGAGTACGCGACATCGTCGAAGAACTCGGTGCCCTGGGGCCGAAGGTGACGGTCGCGACGTGCGACGTCTGCGATGCGGAGGCCCTGGAACGACTCGTCGAACGGATCGAGGCCGACGGCCCGCCGATCCGGACCGTGGTGCACTGTGCCGGCGTCGGCAGACTCGCCTCCCTGACCGGAACGGACCTGGCCGAGTTCGAGTCGGCCGCGGAAGCGAAGCTGGTGGGCACCGCTCACCTGGACCGGATCTTCGACCGCCCGGACCTGGACGCGTTCATCCTGTACTCCTCCGTCGCCGCGGTCTGGGGCGCCGGCGAGCACGCCGCCTACTCGGCGGGCAACGCCTGTCTCGATTCGGTCACCCGCGCCCGGCGCGCCCGCGGCCTCGCCGGTACCACGATCGCCTGGGGACTGTGGGACGCCGACGGCGGCGGCATGGGCGACAAGGTGGACCCGGACTCGCTCAACTGGCGCGGTCTGTCCTTCATGGAACCCGCACTCGCCATCGCAGGACTGCGCCGGGCGATGGCCGACGACGCGGAGTTCCTCGCCATCGGCGACGTGAACTGGGCGGACTTCACCGCGGCGTTCACGGCCATGCGCCCCCGCCCGCTGCTGGACGGCATACCGGACGTACGCGCCTACCTCGACGCCCACCGTGGTGCGGAGGACGAGGCATCGACGGGTGAGAAGAACTCCCTGCGGGAGCGGCTGCGTCCCCTGTCCGTGGCGGACCGTGAGTCGGCGCTGCGTGACCTGGTGCGGGCCCACGCGGCCACGGTCCTCGGACACGCCACCGCGGACGCCATCGAGGACGGGCGGCCGCTGCGCGACCTCGGCTTCGACTCGCTCCTCGCCGTGGCCCTGCGCAACGCCCTGCGCACCGCCACCGGCCTGAAACTCGCCACCACCGTGGTCTTCGACTATCCGAACGTCACCCGACTCGCCCAGCACCTGGGCACTGCCCTGTTCGGGGAGGACACCCCCGAGGCACCGGTGGTCGTTCCGGTCGCCATCGCGTCCGCCGACCCCGACGACGACGTGGCGATCATCGGCATGGGCTGCCGCTTCCCCGGTGGCATCGAATCGCCCGAGGACCTGTGGCGGGTGATCTCCGCGGGGGAGGAGGTCATCAGCGGCTTCCCCGACGACCGCGGCTGGGATCTGGAAGGGCTGTACAGCCCCGACCCGGACGACGAGGGACACACGTACGTCCGTACGGGCGGCTTCGTCCGGGACGCGGGCGCCTTCGACCCCGCCTTCTTCGGCATCTCCCCGCGGGAGGCGCTGGCGATGGACCCGCAGCAGCGGCTGCTCCTGGAAGCCTGCTGGGAGGCGTTCGAGGACGGCCGGATCGACCCGCACACGCTGCGCGGCAGCGCATGCGGCGTGTACCTCGGCGTCGGCAACGGCGGCTACGGCAGCGGCCTGCGGCAGCTCCCCGAGGGCATGGAGGGTCACCTCCTGACGGGAACGAGCACCAGCATCGCCTCCGGACGCGTCTCCTACACGCTGGGCCTCGAAGGCCCGTCCGTCACCCTGGACACCGGGTGCTCCTCGGCACTGGTGGCCCTCGACCTCGCCGTCCAGGCGCTGATGTCCGGGCAATGCACGCTGGCACTCGCCGGCGCCGCCTCCGTCGCTTCCCAGCCGCAGGGCTTCATCGGTTTCAGCCGGCAGCGCGGCCTCGCCGAGGACGGCCGGTGCAAGGCGTTCTCCGACGACGCGGACGGCATGGGACTGTCCGAGGGCGTCGGGATCTTCGCACTGGAGCGGCTGTCGGACGCGCGACGCAACGGACACCGGGTGCTCGCCGTGGTGCGGGGTTCGGCCGTCAACCAGGACGGCGCGTCGAACGGCCTGACCGCGCCCAACGGCCCTTCGCAGAAGCGGGTGATCCGGCAGGCACTGGCCAACGCCGGTCTGTCGACCGCCGAGGTGGACGTGGTGGAGGCGCACGGCACCGGCACCAAGCTCGGTGACCCGATCGAGGCGCAGGCGCTGCTCGACACCTACGGCCAGGGGCGCCCGGAGGACCGGCCGCTG
The DNA here is from genome assembly GCF_044540255.1 of Streptomyces sp. NPDC086080. NCBI lineage: Bacteria > Bacillati > Actinomycetota > Actinomycetes > Kitasatosporales > Streptomycetaceae > Streptomyces > Streptomyces sp. NPDC086080. The sequence goes on along the minus strand of NZ_JBITRU010000021.1, from coordinate 148,022 downwards.
TGGCTCGGGTCCGCCAAGTCGAACCTTGGCCACACCCAGCTCGCCGCCGGCGCGGCGGGTGTGATGAAGATGGTGCTGGCGCTGCGGCACGGGCTCATGCCCCGGACGTTGCACGCCGGTACGCCGTCGTCGCATGTGGACTGGTCGGCGGGTGCGGTGGAGCTGTTGTCCGAGGCGCGGGAGTGGCCGCGCGGGGAGCAGCCGCGGCGGGCGGGTGTGTCGGCTTTCGGGATGAGCGGCACCAACGTCCACGTGATTCTGGAGGAGGCGCCGTCCGAGGACGTTGAGGCGGAGCCGGGTGCGGAACTGCCGGTGGTTCCGTGGGTGTTGTCGGGGCGGAGTGCTGCGGCTCTGCGGGGTCAGGCCGACGCGTTGCTGCCGTTGGTGGATGTGGCCGATCCGGTGGGTGTGGGTTGGTCGTTGGTGTCGACGCGGGCGTGTTTTGAGCATCGGGCCGTGGTGGTGGGTTCGCATGCGGCGGGTCTGGCTGCGGTGGTGTCGGGTGAGCCTGCGGGTGGGGTGGTGTCCGGGGTCGCGGGTGGCGTCGGGCGGACCGTCTTCGTGTTTCCCGGTCAGGGTGCGCAGTGGGTGGGGATGGGTGCGGCTCTGCTGGAGTCGTCGCCGGTGTTCGCGGCGCGGATCGCGGAGTGTGAGGCCGCGCTGTCGGCGTTCGTGGACTGGTCGTTGACGGGTGTGTTGCGGGGTGCCCAGGGTGCTCCGTCGTTGGATCGTGTGGATGTGGTGCAGCCGGCGTCGTTCGCGGTGATGGTGGCGCTCGCGGCACTGTGGCAGTCGCACGGTGTCGTGCCGGCTGCGGTGGTGGGGCATTCGCAGGGTGAGATCGCTGCGGCGTGTGTGGCGGGTGCGTTGTCGCTGGAGGACGCGGCGCGGGTGGTGTGTCTGCGCAGCCGTGCGATCGCGGAGCTCGCCGGTGGCCGCGGGACGATGGCGTCTCTGACGGTGTCGGCCGAACGGGCCGAGGAACTGCTTCTTCCGTGGTCCGGTCGGGTGTCGGTGGCCGCGGTGAACGGCCCTTCGCAGGTGGTCATCTCCGGTGAAGTGGCCGGGGTTGAAGAGGTGGTGGCCGAGTGTGGTCGTGTGGGGGTGCGGGCGCGTCGGATCGCGGTGGATTATGCGTCGCATTCGGCGGCGATGGATGTGCTGCGGGACGAGGTGACCGGTGCGCTGGCCGGGGTTGTTCCGCGTGCGGGTGAGGTGCCGTTGCTGTCGACGGTGTCGGGTGAGTGGGTGGACGGCTCGGGTATGGATGCCGGGTACTGGTTCACCAACCTGCGCTCCACGGTGCGGTTCTCCGACGCGGTGGAGAGGCTGGCGTCGGAGGGGTATGGCGCGTTCGTCGAGGTGTCGTCGCATCCGGTGCTGACCGCCGCGGTGCAGGAGATCGTGGAGGAGACGGCCGGGGAAGAGGCTGTCGTCACCGGGTCGCTGCGTCGTGACGACGGCGGCCTGGAGCGTTTCCTGGCCAGTGTGGCGGAGTTGTGGGTCCGTGGTGTGGAGGTGGACTGGGCGGCTGTCTTCGAGGGTGCCCGGCCCGCGACCGTCGACCTGCCCACCTACGCCTTCCAGCGTCAGAACTACTGGCTGAAGGACGAGTCCCCCGAACCGCTCGGCGAACAGGGCCTGATGGACGCCGAGTTCTGGGCGGCCGTGGAGCGGGCCGACGCGGGTGCGCTGGCCGAGACGCTGGGCACGGAGGAGGCCGTACTCGATCCGCTGCTGCCCGTGCTCTCCGACTGGCGCCGACGTCGGCACCAGGACGCGGAGGCGGACTCCTGGACGTACGACGTCGCCTGGCAGCCCCTCCCGCACGGCACCGTACCGCGCGCCGACGGCACCCGGTGGCTGCTGCTCGTCCCGTCCGGCGGGCACGTGTGGCCCGACATCGCCGGCCGGGCGCTCGCGTCGCTCGGGGCCGATGTGCGGGTGGTGGACGCCGACGCGCCCGACCGAGCCGAACTCGCCGCGCGGCTGCGTGCGGCGGGCGACGGAGTCGACGGCGTGCTGTCCCTGCTCGCGTTCGGCGAGCGGGCCGGTCTGGATCAGCAGGTACGGGTCGTCCAGGCGCTCGGCGACGCCGGTGTCACCGCGCCCCTGTGGATCGCCACCCAGGACGCGGTCCGGGTCGGGTCCGCCGACCGGACCGTCGACGCCGGCCATGCCCAGGTGTGGGGGATGGGGCGGATCGCCGCCCTGGAGTACCCGCAGCGATTCGGCGGCCTGGTCGACCTGCCGTCCGGCGCGGACGACCGCGCCGGTGAACGCCTGGCCCGGGCGCTCACCTCCCCGGACGGCGAGGACCAGATGGCCGTACGGCCCGGCGGTCTGTACGTGCCCCGTGTGACCCGCAGGCGGCTGGCCGACCGCACTCCCGTACGGACGTGGCGGCCCACCGGAACCGTGCTCGTCACCGGCGGTACCGCGGGAGTCGGAGCGGAGGTTGCCGCGTGGCTGGCGGAGAACGGCGCCCCGCATCTGCTGCTCACCAGCAGGCGCGGTGAACGGACGCCGGGCGCGGCCGAGTTGACGGAGCGGCTGGCGGAGCTGGGCGCACGGGTGACGATCGCGGCGTGCGATGTGACCGATCGTGAGGCACTGGCGCGGCTCCTCGACGGCATCGACCCGGAGCACCCGCTGACCGCGGTCGTGCACGCGGCGGCCGTGCTCGACGACTGCCTGCTCGACGACCTCACCCCCGAGCGGGCCGCGACCGTACTGCGGCCCAAGGCGGACGCGGCACGTCATCTGCACGAACTCACCAAGGACGCCGGCCTCGACGCCTTCGTGCTGCTGTCCTCGATGGCCGGCACACTCGGAGGTGCCGGACAGGGCAGCTACGCCGCGGCCAACGCCCACCTGGACGCGCTGGCCCACGAGCGGCGCGCGGCGGGTCTGCCCGCCACGTCGCTGGCGTGGGGCGCCTGGGGCGGCGTGGGACGCGCCACCGGGGAGATGGGTGAGCGGCTGAGCCGCAGCGGCATCCGCCCGATGGCCACCGGCACGGCACTGCGCGCGTTGGGTCAGGCACTCGACCACGATCTGCCCTTCCTGATGATCGCCGACATCGACTGGCCGGTGTTCGGCCCGGCCTGCACGGCCGGCCGCGCCGGGCGGATCCTCGAGGCGCTGCCGGAGGCGCGTCCCGCGTCGCCGTCCGCGTCCACGAACGCTCAGGCCGACGAGGGACTCGTCGCACGGCTCGCGGGACGCTCGCCGGCCGACCGGGAACAGGAGCTCTTCGACCTGGTCCGCGCTCAGGCGGCGGCCGTGCTCGGACTGCCCGGACCCGAGGAGGTCGACGCCGACCGGGCCCTGCGTGACCTCGGCTTCGACTCGCTCACCGCCGTCGAGCTGCGCAACAGGCTCGGCGCGGCCACCGGGCTGCGCCTGCCGGTCACCGTCGTCTTCGACCACGCGGCCGCCCGTCCGCTGGCACGGCACCTGGCCGCCCAGCTCTTCGGGGAGGAGACCGGCACGGCTTCGACGGCCACCGTGCTCCCACAGACGACCACGGCGGAGGGCGGCGCCGACGACGACCCGGTGGTCATCGTCGGCATGGGCTGCCGGCTGCCCGGCGGTATCGACACTCCGGAGGCGCTCTGGGAACTGCTCTCCGCGGGCGGCGACGCCGTGACGGCGTTCCCCACCGACCGCGGCTGGGACCTGGAGGGCGGCTACCACCCGGACCCCGACCACCCGGGCACCTACTACACCCGGGGCGGCGGCTTCCTGCACGACGCCGGCCTCTTCGACCCGGTGTTCTTCGGCATCTCGCCCCGGGTGACGCCGGCCATCGACCCGCAGCACCGGCTGCTGCTGGAAACCTCGTGGGAGGCGTTCGAACGGGCCGGTATCGACCCGTCGACCGTCAAGGGCAGCCCGGTCGGCGTGTTCATCGGCTCCAACTACAACGACTACGGGCACCGGCTCGGCCGGTCCGCCGACGAGTTCGAGGGGCAACTGGCCACGGGCAGCGCCTCCAGCGTGACCTCGGGCCGGGTCGCGTACACCTTCGGTCTCGAAGGGCCCGCCGTCACCGTGGACACCGCGTGCTCGTCCTCGCTGGTGGCCCTGCACATGGCCGCGCAGTCCGTACGGTCCGGGGAATCCGTCATGGCGTTGGCCGGCGGTGTGACCGTGATGTCCACCCAGGACACCTTCGTCGAGTTCAGCAGGCAAGGGGCCCTCTCCACCGACGGCCGGTGCAAGGCGTTCTCCGCCTCGGCCGACGGGGCGGGCTGGGCCGAGGGCGTCGGAATGGTCCTGCTCGAGCGGCTGTCGCGGGCACGGCACGCCGGGCACCGGGTGCTCGCCGTGCTGCGGGGCAGCGCGGTCAACCAGGACGGCGCGTCGAACGGCCTGACGGCTCCCAGCGGCCCCGCCCAGCAGCGGGTGATCAGGCAGGCCCTCGCCAACGCCGGGCTGACCCCCGCCGACGTCGACCTCATGGAGGCGCACGGCACCGGCACCGCGCTCGGTGACCCCATCGAAGCCGACGCGCTCCTGGCGACGTACGGGCAGAACCGTCCGGAGGACCGGCCACTGTGGCTGGGTTCGGTGAAGTCGAACATCGGTCATACCCAGGCGGCCTCGGGCGTGGCCGGGGTCATCAAGGCCGTCCTGAGCATGAGGCACGGCACCATGCCGCGCACCCTGCACATCGACGAGCCCAGCCCGCACGTCGACTGGTCGTCGGGCGCGGTACGGCTGCTCACCGAGGAGCGTGCCTGGCCGGACGGTGACGGGCCCCGCCGGGCCGCGGTCTCCTCGTTCGGTATGAGCGGCACCAACGTCCACGTCATCGTCGAGCAGGCGCCCGTGGAGCCGACCGCCGAGGCACCCAGGACCGACACCGGTACCGGTACCGGTACCGGACCCCTGCCGTGGACGCTGTCCGCGCGCGGCGCCGCCGCTCTGCGCACCCAGGTGGAGAACCTGCTGGAGGCGCTCGACACCCGCACCGACGACGCCGCTGCCGTGGCCCGCGCGCTCGCCGCCCGCTCCCGCTTCGAGCACCGCCTGGTCTGCTGGGGCGGTGACCGCGACCAGCTGCGCGAGCAGCTCACCGCCTGGCTGGAGGGACGCACCACGGCCCCGTCGGCCACCGGCGTCACGAGCCACGGCCGTACCGCCTTCCTGTTCTCCGGCCAGGGGGCCCAGCGCCTCGGCATGGGCCGGGAGCTCTACCGGACGTTCCCCGTCTACGCCGACGCGTTCGACGAGGTCTGCGCCCAGGTGGACCTCGAACTGCCCAGGCCGCTGCGCGACGTCGTGTTCGCCGAGGAGAACGGCCCGGACGCCGCACTGCTCGACCGTACCGAGTACACCCAGCCGGCGCTGTTCGCGGTCGAGGTCGCGCTGTACCGGCTCTTCACGTCCTGGGGCGTGGTGCCCGACCAGCTGATCGGGCACTCCGTCGGAGAGCTGACCGCCGCCCATCTGGCGGGTGTGTTCACCCTGCCGGACGCGTGCCGCCTGGTCGTGGCGCGCGGTCGGCTGATGGGGGAGCTGCCCGCCGGGGGCGCGATGGCCGCGCTGGCCGTCGCCGAGGCGGAGGTACTGCCGCTGCTGAGCGGACGGGAGGACCGGATCGGCGTCGCCGCCGTCAACGGCCCCGCGGCCACGGTGGTGTCCGGTGACACCGACGAAGTCGAGCGGGTCGCCGCGCACTTCGCCGGGCTCGGCCACCGGACCCGCCGCCTGACGGTCAGCCACGCCTTCCACTCCCCGCACATGGACCCGATGCTGGAGCGCTTCGCCGAGATCGTCCGGGGCACCCCGATGTCCGCGCCGGCGATCCCCGTGGTGTCCGGCGTGACCGGCGAGACGGCGACCGCCGGACAACTGTGCTCCCCGGACTACTGGGTGACGCAACTGCGCGGCACCGTCCGGTTCGCCGACGGCCTCGCCTCCCTCGGCCGGGCCGGGGTCACCCGGTTCCTGGAGCTGGGGCCCGACGCCGTACTGACCGCGATGGCCACGGACAGCCGCGGGCAGGACGACCCCGGGGTGGTCGTGTCCGCCCTGCGGCGCGGCCGGGACGAGACCGAGTCCGTCCTCGGGGCGCTCGCCCAGGCGTACGTGCACGGCGCCCCGTGCGACTGGAGCGCGTTCCTGCCGGACGGCGCACGGGCCGACCTGCCCACCTATCCCTTCCAGCGGCAGCGGTACTGGCTGGCCGCCCCGCAGCCCGAGGGGGACGTACGGCAGGCCGGGCTCGACGACGCGGGGCACCCCCTGCTCGGCGCCGCCGTACGCCTCGCCGACAGCGACGACGTCCTGTTCACGGCCCGGCTCTCACGCCGCCGGCACCCCTGGCTCGCCGACCACGCCATCGCGGGCCGGGTCGTGCTGCCCGGCACGGCGTTCCTCGAACTCGCCGTCCGCGCGGGTGACCGCGTCGGCTGCGACGGCGTCGGTGAACTGACCCTTCACGAGCCCCTGGTACTGCCCGAGCGGCAGACGGTCCAGGTGCAGGTACGGGTCGGCGCACCGGACGAGTCCGGGGCGCGTCCCCTGAGCGTGCACGCGCGACCGGACGGCACGGCGGCGGACGACGCGGACCACCGTCCGGACGACGACGGCACGCACGACACGGCGTGGCAGCGGCACGCCAGCGGCACCCTGCTCCCCGGAGCCGGAGCCGGAGCCGGAGCCGGAGCCGGTACCGGAAGCGATGCCGCGCTCGGTGAACCCGCTCCCGTCTCCTGGCCGCCCGCGGACGCGGAGCCCGTCGACCTCGACGGCTTCTACCCGCGGCTGGCCGAGAACGGCAGCGACTACGGCCCGGTGTTCCAGGGGCTGCGTGCCGCCTGGCGACGCGGAGCGGAGGTCTTCGCCGAGGTCGCCCTCGGCGACGGCACCGACACCACCGGCTTCGGTCTCCACCCGGCGCTCCTCGACGCGGCGCTGCAGGCGGTCGCCCTGGGCGCGGTCGGCGCGGAGGGACGCGGTGTGATGCCGTTCTCCTGGGGCGGCGTCGCCCTGCACCGTGCGGGCGCCGACCTGCTGCGGGTGCGGCTCACCGACATCGGGCACGACACCGTGTCCCTGCGGGCCTGGGACCAGGCCGGCACGCCGGTCGTCTCCGCCGAGTCGCTGGCGTTCCGTCCGATCACCGTCGCCGTGACCGGTGGCACCCGCTCCGGTCTGCTGCTGCGCACCGAGTGGACACCCGTCCCGGCCGCGCCGCCGACGGAGCGCCGGACCTGGACGATCATCGGATCCGACACCCCGTCCGAGCTGGTGGCCGCTCTCACCGCCGCCGGACCGGTCGAGACGCATCCGTCGGTGCGGGACCTGGCCGACGCGGTCACGGCGGGTGCGGCGGTGCCGGACCGGGCCGTCGTCGCCGTACCGGCGTTCCCGGGCGGCCCCGCCGCGGCCGCGCGGTCGGCGGCCCACTGGGCGCTGGACACGCTCCAGACCTGGCTCGCCTGCGAGCCCTTCGCCGCGTCCCGGCTGGTCTTCGTGACCCGGGGCGCGGTGGCCGCCGACTCCGACAGGGAGCTGACCGACCTGCCCGGGGCCACGGTCCACGGCTTGGTCCGCGCGGCGAACGCCGAACACCCGGGCCGCTTCGCCCTGCTGGACACGGATCCCGCCGCTGTGGGTACCGACCCCACCGCTGCGGGCACGGACCCCGCCGCTGTGGGCGCCGCCCCCATCACCGTGGGCGCGGATCCTGCCGTGGTCGGCACCGAGCCTGTCGTTGTGGACACGGATACCTCCGTGGTCGGCACCGATCCCGTCACCGTGGACGCCCCACCCGCCGTCGTG